>JADJWO010000001.1:1800000-2100000 GCA_016716325.1 Nitrosomonadales bacterium | reverse complement strand
AGGTAGGCTCCCTTGGCGCACCCTGAAGCTGCAGGACCTGCGCGATGGCACGGCGAGCGGTTATGGTATGCGCTGTCACCTGCTTTTCGCGATGACAATTCGGCTCAACCGCTCAACAGCAACACCAAGGGAACTCTGTTGGTATACAACGCCGATGGCACGTCTCTGCAAACACAGAGTGGTTACAGCGCAGTTGCAGTGATATTTTCACCGGGCCGCCCCCTTGGCTCGCAGACACGAAACACGGTTGCCCAACAGAACGATGCGGCAAACTACCTGGACACCGCCAACAGCCGGAACAATGCTTCCGCCAGCGGCCCGTTCATTGCCGGCACAACATCCGACACGTTCAATGACCAACTCCTCTTCATCACCACCCAAAATCTGACGCCTTTGGTTGAACAACGGGTGGCCGGTGTCGTGAAAAAGGCGCTTGACGATTACTACTCGGCCAACGGCTACTATCCATGGGCAGACAGCTTAGCCACAGGCTCCTTACCCTACGATTACAAGGCCAACGATGGGCAAAACCGGGGATGGTTGCCCGACGATGCGTCTGCAGGCGATGCACCCGACTGGGTCGCGGGCAGCCTCCCTCAATGGTTCTTCGACAACGAGTGGTATGCGCTGATCTACTACAGCGTTGCGGAGGACTACACGGAAGACCCCGACAGCAACAACACGCTGAGCGTGGATGGCGCCAACGGGGTACGCGCCCTGTTCTTCATGCCGGGCACGCCCTTTAATTCGCAACAACGAACGACCTCATCGGAGTTAGGCACTCTGTCTAATTATCTGGAAGATTCCGAAAACAAAGACAATAACGACGACCTTTATGTCACTCCCGGCTCGCAAGCCCCAGACCGGGATCGGCTTTACTGGCGTTCATCATCATCACATGGAAGCCTTAACATGACTGGATCGCAAAGGCCCACAGTGAAAAAATCGGACTCCGGCTTTACGCTGATCGAACTGGCGATGGTGCTGATGATCGTCGGGCTATTGTTGGGTGGACTGCTGGTTCCACTCAACGCACAAATGGAACAAAAAGGCATCTCGGAAACGCAGCGAAGTCTGGAAGAAGTCAAGGGCGCGTTGATCGGCTTTGCCATGATCAACGGACGCCTGCCCTGCCCCGCACAGGCAACGTTGGCGACCGGGGCGGCCGGGGCGGGCGAAGAAACCCTCGCCAGCAACACCTGCGCCTGCGCCTCTTCCGGTTCGACCGTGGCACAAGTCGGCTCCACCGCATGCACTGAAACCAGCGTGACCGGTGTGTTGCCCTGGGTAACGCTGGGATTAAATGAAACGGATGGATGGGGCCGGCGTTACACCTACCGGGTCGCAGCCCATTTTGCCGATAAGTTCGGCGCCAGCACCTTTGGTTCGGGATGCACTCCCAGCCCCACACCCACGTCAAGCAGTTTTGCCCTGTGTTCGCCCGGCGTGCCGGATGTGTTTTCTGCAGCGTCAGGGGGTACGACCGTCGTGGCGGACGTGCCGGCCATCATCGTCTCGCATGGCAAAAACGGCTATGGCGCCTACCTCACTGATGGCAGCAAACTTTCAGGTGCGGCCGGCGATGAAGCGGAAAACGCTGACAACGACAGCATCTTCGTAAGTCGCAGTACCACCAGCGATTTCGATGACCAGCCGGTTTGGATTACCGGCAACATTCTGATCGGCCGCACGGTGAGTGCCGGCAAACTGCCCTAAGCCCTGCGCCAGGCCGTGCCCTGCGGCGTGTCTTCCAGCACGATGCCCGCATCCAGCAATTCCTTCCTGATACGGTCGGCCTCGGCGAAGTTCCTGGCCTGCTTGGCGGCGATGCGAGCTTCGATCTGTGCATCGATGGCCGCATCATCCAGACCTCCTTCTGTCGCCCCGCCTTGCAGGAACTCCTGCGCATCGCGCTGCAGCAGCCCCAGCACACCGCCCAGCGTTTTCAACTGTGCGGCCGCTTGTGCTGACTGGGTACGGTTCACCTCATTGGCAAGATCAAACAGCGCGGCGACCGCTTCCGGCGTGTTGAAGTCGTCGTCCATGGCGGCTTTGAAACGCTGGGCGTGAGGCTCGTTCCAATCAACGACACCCTCTCCCCCACCCCCTCTCCCGTTCACGGGAGAGGGGAGTTGACTTCCCTCTCCCACTTGTGGGAGAGGGACTGAGGGAGAGGGAACGGTTTTTAGCGCCGTATAAAGCCTGGTCAACGCACCCTTTGCATCGTCCAGATGCACATCGGAATAGTTCAGCGGGCTGCGGTAGTGCGCGCGCAGGATGAAGAAGCGCACGACTTCCGCGTCATATTTCTTCAACACTTCGCGGATGGTGAAGAAGTTGCCGAGGCTCTTGGACATCTTTTCCTCGTCCACGCGCACGAAGCCGTTGTGCATCCAGTAGTTCACGAACTGGCACTGATGTGCGCCTTCGCTCTGCGCGATCTCGTTCTCGTGGTGCGGGAACTGCAGGTCGGCGCCGCCGCCGTGGATATCGAAGTGCTTGCCCAACAGCTCGGAACCCATCGCCGAACATTCGATGTGCCAGCCGGGGCGGCCCTTGCCCCACTTGGAATCCCATTTCACCTCATCCGCTTCACTGTCCTTGGCACCCTTCCACAGCACGAAGTCGAGCGGGTCGTGCTTCTCAGAAGTCACTTCCACCCGTTCACCAGCGCGCAGGTCTTCGAGCGACTTGCCGGAAAGCTTGCCATAGCCGCCGAACTTGCGCACCGCATAGTTCACGTCGCCGTCCGCCGCCTGATAGGCGAGCCCGTTCTTTTCCAGCGCTTCGATCATCGCCAGCATCTGCGGGATGAACTGTGTGGCGCGCGGCTCGTGGTCCGGGCGCTGAATGCCCAGTGCATCGGCATCTTCATGCATCGCGTCGATGAAACGCTGCGTCAACGTGTGGATGGATTCCTTGTTCTCTGCCGCGCGCTTGATGATCTTGTCGTCGATGTCGGTGATGTTGCGCACGTAGGTCACGTCGTAACCGCTGGCCTTCAACCAGCGATACACCATGTCGAACACCACCATCACCCGTGCATGGCCGAGATGGCAAAAGTCGTACACCGTCATGCCGCACACATACATGCGCACGGTATTCGGTGTGATGGGCTTGAAGTCCTGCTTGTCGCGGGCGAGGGTGTTGTAGATTTTTAACATATTGCAATTTCACCTATACGTCATTCCCGCGAAAGCGGGAATCCAGATGATTAAATAATCCCGTGTATCGCACGGACAAAACCAACGGCCTTTAATATTAGAACCGCTGGATTCCCGCTTTCGCGGGAATGACAGTCAAATCGGCATGGGCTTACTGTCGTTCAAATTGCGCCACCCTTTAAGAACTCGGTACGCAAGCCATGTAGCTAACGCTATGTACCAAGCCATCACCAGCCCCGCATATATGACCTCACTTCTCATTGCAGCGCCAATTTCCGCTGTTAAAGGCACCCCAATTACGTTACCCAGCAAACCAACCCAAAACGTACGAATTTGCCATGAGAAATGGCTTTCCAACCATGTTCCTACAACTGCAGATTTATTGACATAATTAATAATGATGGCGATAAAGCAAGTAATCCCTGTGAAGATAGTCAATGCATAGAGAATATATCCAGTCCGCGTCAGCGATTTCAGCCTCTCCCCCCTATTTACAGCGACAAATTCTTTGTCCATGACTAATCCTTGAGCCAAGAGTCTTTCAACGTAACAGTGCGATTGAACACCAACTTGCCGCCCGACTGATGATCGCGACGATCCGTTACAAAATAGCCGAGACGCTCGAATTGGTAGCGCGTCTCGGGTTTGGCATCGCGCACAGCAGCCTCCACCCAGCCCTGCACCACGGTAAGCGAGCCCGGATTCAAATGGGTATGAAAATCCACTTCCTTGTCGGCGTCCGGCTCGGGCACGGTGAACAACCGGTCATACAGGCGGATCTCGGCGGGCAGCGCGTGCCCGCGCGACAGGAAGTGGATAACCCCCTTGACCTTGCGCCCCTGCGGATTCTTGCCCAGCGTATCGTGGTCGATGCTGCACTTGAGTTCGATGATCTTTCCTGCGGCATCCTTCACCACCTCGTCGCAACGCATCACATAACTGTGGCGCAGGCGTATCTCTCCGCCGAGGGTGAGTCGCTTCCAGCCCGGCGGCGGCACTTCGGCGAAGTCGTCGGCTTCGATGAACAGTTCGCTACTGAAGGGCACCACGCGTTTGCCCAGCTCCGGCACGTTGGGATGGAAGTCGGCTTCACGCATCAGCGCGCCGTCGGCATTGGTGATGGTCACCTTGAGCGGGTTGATGATAGCCATCACACGCGGGGCGCGCAGTTCCAGATCTTCGCGGATCGCGCCTTCCATGATCGCCATGTCCACGATGTTCTCGCTCTTGGAGACGCCGATGCGCTTGGCGAATTCGCGTATGCCTTCCGGCGTGTAGCCGCGCCTGCGCATGCCGGAGATCGTGGGCATGCGCGGGTCGTCCCAGCCGCTCACCTTTTTCTCGGTCACCAGTTGCAGCAGTTTGCGCTTGCTGGTGATGGTGTAGTGCAGTTCGAGGCGCGAAAACTCGTACTGGCGCGGGTGGCAGGGGATGGTGATATTGTCCAGCACCCAGTCGTACAGCGGACGGTGATCCTCGAATTCCAGCGTGCAGATGGAATGGGTGATGCCTTCCAGTGCGTCGGAGATGCAGTGGGTGTAGTCGTACATCGGGTAGATGCACCACTTGTCTCCGGTGCGGATGTGGTGGGCGCGCTTGATGCGGTAGATCACCGGGTCGCGCATGTTGATATTGGGCGAGCCCATGTCGATCTTGGCGCGCAACACCATTGCGCCGTCGTCGAACTCGCCCGCTCTCATGCGTGCGAACAGGTCGAGGTTCTCGGCGACAGGACGGTCGCGGTTCGGGCTGTTCCTGCCGGGCTGGGTCAGTGAGCCGCGATATTCGCGCATTTGCACGGGCGTCAGGTCATCCACATAGGCCAGATCCTTGTTGATCAGCTCGACCGCGAAGTCGTACAGCGCATCGAAATAATCCGACGCCCAGCGCACGTCGCCGTTCCACTCGAAACCCAGCCAGCGCACGTCGTCCTGGATGGATTGCGCGTATTCCTCGCTCTCCTTTTCCGGGTTGGTATCGTCGAAGCGCAGGTTGCACAGGCCGTTGTAGTCCTTGGCCAAGCCGAAGTTCAAACATATGGACTTGGCGTGGCCTACGTGCAGGTAGCCGTTCGGCTCGGGCGGGAAGCGCGTGACGATGCTGGTGTGCTTCCCGCTGGCAAGGTCATTGTCAATGATGCTGCGGAGAAAATTGGAAACAACGGGTTGAGGAGCGCTGCTCATGCTGTGTCTTTATCGATCAGGATTGGTTTTGTTGGCTGGTTCCGGCCAAGTTGGCAAAATGCGGACGGGATTTTACCCGAAAACCTTGAGTAACACCCCCTTACGGCGGACATTAACTGTGAAAATGCACAGCTTATTTGGTAGAATCCGCCGCTAATCAACCAGCGCAATCCTGCAAATGCGCCATTTCGGAAATCTATTTCAATATCATGGTGAACATATTGAACCGTTTTAACCATACTCGCTTCCTTGTCCGTTCATGCCGTCATGCCGCCATACTGGTCTCGGCATTGCTGTTTTGCGCCAGTCTGCCCGCACAGGCCGACGATGTGCAGGATGCCAACCGGCTTTTCAAACAGGGCCAACACAGCCAGGCGATGGACAAGGTCAACGGAGTGTTGGCGAACAAGCCCAAGGACGCGCAGGCGCGTTTCCTCAAGGGCCTGATCCTGACCGAGCAAGGCAGGGCCGACGATGCGATCAGGATGTTCTCGGCACTGACCGAGGACTATCCGGAACTGCCCGAGCCTTACAACAACCTCGCCGTGCTGTATGCCAGCCAGGGCCAGTACGACAAGGCCAAGTCGTCGCTGGAAATGGCGATCCGCACCCATCCCAGCTATGCCACCGCGCACGAGAACCTGGGCGACATCTACGCCAAGATGGCCAGCCAGGCCTATGACCGCGCGCTGCAACTGGACCGCAGCAACACCGCGACACAAACCAAGCTGGCGATGATCCAGGACCTGTTCGCCAATAACGCCCGGCCAAAATCCAGCACGGCACGCAACGCCCCGACGGATACCGCCAGCAAGCCGCAACCCGTTGTCGCACCGCCTGCCGAACCTGTCATTACGGTGCCTGCCGCCAAACCCGTGGAGACCGCCAAGGTCGCGCCTGTGCCTCCGGCGAAACCTGCCGCACCCGAAAAACCTGTCGCCCCCCCCCCTGCAAGCGCGAACAACAGCGACGAAGTATTGAAGACTGTCAAAGCATGGGCTTCCGCATGGTCTGCACAGAACGTGAAGCAATACCTGTCGTTCTATGCCGCTGACTTCCGCACACCGGACGGCGAAAGCCGCGCCGACTGGGAAGCGACGCGCCAAGCCCGTGTCAGCGAACCGAAATCGATCCGCGTCGGCATCAGCGACGCCAAGGTAAGTTTTAGCGACGCCACCCACGCGACCGTGACATTCCGCCAGTCCTACCGTGCCAGCCATATGAAGGCCAACGGCCGCAAGACCCTGCAATTGGTCAAGTCGAACGGCAAGTGGCTGATCCAGGAAGAGCGTGCCAAGTAACATGCGCACGCTGGCCATTCCATTGCTGCTGTGCGGTTTGATGACCGGCATCGCGCATGCCGCACCGGATTCACAGACAACGGAAGCACGGTTTGCCCGTAGTCTGCAGGCAATCCAGAACAGCCGCATCGATATCGCAATGAACGAAGTCGACAACCTGTTGCGCGTCAATCCCAATTTCAAGCTGGCCCAACTGGTCAAGGGTGACCTGCTGATGGCGCATGCCGGCGCGATCAGCAGTTTCGGCAGCGCGGCCAATGCCCCGCGCGACAAGATCAAGGATCTTCAGGATGAAGCGCGGGCACGCCTGTTGCGCGCCCAGTCCCAGCCGGTCAAACTCGCGCCGCGCTATCTCTGGCAACTCGCCGCGAACCAGAAATACGCTCTGGTGGTGGATACCAGCCGCTCCACGTTATACGTTTACGAGAACGTCGGCGGCGAGCCGCGCTACGTATCGGACTACTACGTCACTATCGGCAAACTCGGCACGGAGAAAGTTTACGAGGGCGACCAGCGCACGCCGATCGGCGTCTATTTCGTCAAGGCCAACCTGCCCAGGAAACAGCTCGCCGACATGTACGGCAGCGGCGCCTATCCGCTCAACTACCCGAACGAATGGGATCGCAAGAACAAGCGCGGCGGTAGCGGCATCTGGCTGCACGGCACCCCGAGCGACACCTACAGCCGCCCGCCGCGCGCCAGCAACGGCTGTATCGTGCTTGCCAATGCAGACCTCGACAAACTGGCGCCGTACCTTCAGGTCGGCGTCACGCCGGTCATCATCGCCAACAAGATCGACTGGCGCAACGAGCACGATCAGAGCGGGCGGGCCAGCCTGTTGCAGGAAGTGGAACGCTGGCGCAGGGATTGGGCCAGTCTGGACACCGGCGCTTACCTGGAACATTACGCGCGCGACTTTTCCAGCGACGGTATGGACTACGCCGCATGGGTCAAACACAAGCAAGCGGTGAATTCTAGAAAATCCTGGGTCAAGGTCGACATCGACGACATCAGTATATTCACCTACCCAGACCGGCCCGACATGGCGGTAGTCAACTTCGAGCAGGGATACGAGAGCGACAACCTGTCGAACCGCATGAAGAAACGCCAATACTGGATCAGGCAGAACAACCGCTGGCGCATCCTCTATGAGGGTGCCGCATGAATCCGGCAAGACTCGTTGCCGCACTGTGCGCGTTGCTGCTCTGCTTCGCGATGCAAACCGCATCTTCCGCAACCCAAGGTCCATCAACTCAAGGCAAGAAAACCATGATCAAACTGCATACCAATCACGGCACCATCACCCTGCAACTGGACGCCGAAAAAGCGCCCCTCACCGTCAAGAATTTTCTCGACTATGTGAACAGCGGCTTCTACAGCAACACCGTGTTCCACCGCGTCATCCCCAACTTCATGATCCAGGGCGGCGGTTTCGAGCCCGGCATGAAACAGAAACAGACCGGCGCCCCGGTCAAGAACGAGGCCGCCAACGGCCTGAAGAACGACAAATACACCATCGCCATGGCGCGCACCGGCGATCCGCATTCCGCCACCGCGCAATTCTTCATCAACGTGAAGAACAACAGCTTCCTCGACTATCCGGGGCAGGACGGCTGGGGTTACTGCGTGTTCGGCAAGGTCGTCGAGGGCAAGGAAGTCGTCGATGCCATCGGTACGGTAAAGACCGGCAACAGCGGCTTCCATCAGGACGTGCCGAAAGAGGACGTCATCATCACCAAGGCGGAAGTGGTGCAATAAGGATTCAGGATACGGGAGTCAGGATTCAGCAAACCCGCTACCGTATCCTGACTCCTGTATCCCCTTCGATGCCCCATTCCCTTTTCATCTCCGACCTGCACCTCAGCGCCGACGAACCCGGCAGCATGGCGGCGTTCCGGCGCTTTGCCGCCGACCTCGCCCCGGGGGCCGAAGCGATCTACATCCTGGGCGACCTGTTCGAATACTGGGCGGGCGATGACGATCTGGACGATACGTTCCACCGGGAAGTCATTGCCGTGCTGCGCGACATCACCAAGGGCGGAACCAGGCTATACCTGATGCACGGCAACCGCGACCTGCTGATGGGCCCGGTGCTGGCCGAAGCCTGTCGCGCCACCCTGCTGCCCGACCCGGCGCCGGTCGACCTGTATGGCACACCGACCCTGCTCAGCCACGGGGATACGCTGTGTACCGACGACGGGGAATACCAGCGTTACCGTGCCAGCGTCCACGACGCCGGATTCCAGCGGCAGTTCCTTGCCAAACCGCTCGCCGAACGCAAGGCTTTCATCGAACAGTTGCGCGCCCGCAGCATGGCGGAAAAACAAACCAAGGACGGCGCGATCATGGACGTGAGCGACGATGCCGTCGCCTCGCTGCTGCGTCAACATCACTATCCGCGCCTGATCCACGGCCACACCCACCGTCCTGCCCGCCATGAGCATGTGATCGACGGCCATACCTGCGAACGCTGGGTGCTGGATGACTGGCATGCTCAGGGATCGGCCCTGCGCTGCGACGCGCAGGGTTGCCGTGTGGTGACGTTCTAGCGGCTCCGCGCCTTGATTTTCCGCACGGTATCGCACCAGGAACCGCAAACACATCAAGTTGCCGTTTCATTTCTGCCCCCCTCACGCACCTATACCGAAAGATCCATGCAATCCGGCCTTGCTGCGTTTTGATACAATCAGGCTGTAACGCCCGCGGGCACGAAGCGGTACTGAGCCAGTCCATTCAGGTCTGCTTCAGGTTCGGGGAGCAAGCATCGCCGCCAGACAACCATGGTCCACGTTCTGGCTTTGGAGTTACGCCGTCTTCTGGGGAGCCTGGCTTATGCCGATCTCGGAAATCGTACTGATCACGATGGGGCTGCTGACCGTCGCCATGCTGGCAGCGGGCATCGAACGCAAGCTGCCGATCCCCTACACGGTGTTCCTGGTCATCATCGGCATCCTCATGGGCGAGGCGGCCCGCGACTGGACCGCGCTGGGGCCGCTGCTCGAATTCCAGCTGACGCCCGAACTGGTGCTGTTCCTGCTGCTGCCCGCCCTGATCTTCGAGTCCGCCTTCAATCTCGACGCACGACAGTTGCTGAAGGATATCGGCCCGGTCATGGCGATGGCCATCCCCGCCCTGTTGCTTTCCACCGCGATCATCGGCATCGGCCTGTGGCTGTCGCTGGGCATCGATCTGGTCATCGCCCTGCTGTTCGGCGCGCTGATCTCGGCGACCGACCCGGTCGCGGTCATCGCGCTGTTCAAGGAACTGGGCGCGCCGTTGCGGCTGACGATCCTGGTCGAGGGCGAATCGCTGCTGAACGATGCGACCGCCATCGTGGTCTTCAGTATCCTCATGGGCATCCTGGCATCCGGAACCTTCGCCTGGTCGGATGCCGGCGGCGCGGTCGGCGAATTCATCCGCGTGTTCTTCGGCGGAATACTGGTCGGCACGATCATCGGCATCGTGCTGAGCGAACTGCTGTACCGCATGGGTCTGGGGGTCAGTTCCTACATCATCCTGTCGCTCATCCTGGCCTATGCGAGTTTCGCCGTGGCCGAGCATCTGCTGCATGTATCCGGCGTGATGGCCGTGATAGCCGGCGCGATCACGCTGGGCTTGCTCGGCGTCAGCCGCATCCCGCAGTCCGCAACGCATGTGGTCAAGGAAACCTGGGAGATGATCGCGCTGGTGTGCAATTCGCTGCTGTTCCTGATGGTCGGGGTCTCGGTCGATGCCGCGCAAGTCATCGGCAGCATCGACGTGATCGCCGTCGCCGTCGTGCTGGTGGTCGCGGCGCGCGCCGCAACGGTCTACAGCGTGGTGCCGGCGGCTGTCCGGCTGTTCCGGCTGCCGCATGTCAGCCTCGGCGACCGGCACATCATGTGGTGGGGCGGACTGAAGGGCGGGCTGGCCATCGCGATCGTCATGTCCATCCCGAACAGCATCGCGGAAAAAACCCTGCTGATGAACCTGACCCTGGGTGTGGTCATGTTTTCGCTGCTGATCAATGCACCGACGATCCGGCCGCTGATCAAGTATCTCGGCATAGACCGGCTGACGGATGACGAACGCGCCGAGGTCCGTCACGGGTTGGACCAGTCGAAAGCCAGCGCGAACGGCGCGCTCGAACATTTCTACCGGACCGGGTTGATCACCGGCAGCACCCGCACCATCATCGAAAACAGGAACCGCGACATCTTCACCAGCGAAGCCACGACCCGGACGTCCAACAAGGATATCCGTTACCTCACGATCTCCGCGCTGCGGATAGAGATAGAGGAACTGAAGCACCTGTACGACATCGGCATGCTCCGGTACTACAACTATCTCGACATCCGCAACAACATCAAGCTCGACCGCGAAAGCTGGATCGCCAATCCGGAAAAGGTCTCATCGGGGAAACAACCGAAGAACAGCAATTATTTCGTCAGGATCGAGAACGCGATATTGAGACGCCTGCGCGAACTCGACTGGGCGGCAGGCTTGCTGTCGCGCTACCAGTACATGCGTTTCTCCAATAGCCTGCAACGGGACATCGCGGGCATTCTGCTCTGCCACGCCGTGCTCGATGCGCTGGACAAGGAAACCGGCTATGACCGCGATGTCCGGGACTCGGTCGTCGGCGTGTATCGCGACCGGCTGCAAAGGCGGCAACGGCGCGCCAATCTGGTCGCCGAGGAATACCCGGAATTCTTCAACCGTTTCATCACGCGGCTGCTGTCGAAAGTATCCCTGAATGTGGCGGACGAATATATCCAGCAGGCATACCAGCACGGCGAAGTCGGCCCCAAGGCGTTCGCGCTGATCGAACGGGTCATCAAGGCGGAGATCGCCAGGATCCCGCCCATCTCCGAGGCGCCGCCCAAGCTGCTACCGAGCGACCTGATCGGTACTGTGCCGCTACTGAACGGCCTGTCGGCCGAACTGTTGCGGCGCCTGGCGGACAACGCACAGTCCGTGACCTTCATGGCGAAGGATATCGTGATCGGCGAAGGCGAGAAGGGCGATGCCCTTTACCTGATCAGCCACGGGCATGTCGCCGTGTATCGCGAGGAACAGCCGGAAACGATACTGGCGGAACTGAAGGACGGCGACTTTTTCGGCGAGATGGCCCTGCTGGGTGACCAGGTGCGCACTGCCAGCGTGCGGGCCGTGCGCCCCACCACGGTATTGCGGCTGCGCCACAAGGATGTGATGTCGCTCGCCGAGATGGAGCCGGAATTGAAAAGCCGGCTGGAGGAAGCGGACAAGGCGCGCCGCAAAGCCGACCAGTAGCACACGGCCGACGAAGCAAGAACAGCCCCGCGCTAGGCCGTGCCGCCCACCGTCAGCCCGTCGATCTTCACCGTGGGTTGTCCCACGCCGACCGGTACGCTCTGCCCTTCCTTGCCGCAGGTACCGACACCGGGGTCGAGCGCCATGTCGTTGCCGATCATCGAGATGCGCGTCAGCACGTCCGGCCCGTTGCCGATCAGCGTCGCGCCTTTCACCGGGCGGGTGATCCTGCCGTCTTCGATCAGGTAGGCTTCGGCCGTGGAGAACACGAACTTGCCGCTGGTGATATCCACCTGTCCGCCGCCGAAATTCACCGCGTACAGGCCGTGCCTGACCGATGCGATGATCTCCTGTGGATCCTTGTCGCCGTTGAGCATATAGGTATTGGTCATGCGCGGCATCGGCAGGTGCGCGTAGGATTCGCGCCGCGCGTTTCCGGTCGTGTCCACGCCCATCAGCCTCGCGTTGAGCGAGTCCTGCAGATAGCCTTTCAGGATGCCGTTCTCGATCAGCGTGGTGCATTGCGTCGGGTTACCCTCGTCGTCCATCTGCAGTGAGCCGCGCCGGCTGGCCAGCGTGCCGTCGTCCACGACGGTCACGCCTTGTGCCGCGACGCGTTCGCCGATCCGGCCCGCAAAGGCCGAACTGCCCTTGCGGTTGAAATCGCCTTCCAGTCCGTGCCCGATCGCTTCGTGCAGCAGGATGCCGGGCCAGCCGTTGCCCAGCACCACGGTCATGTTGCCCGCCGGCGCCGGTGCGGCATCCAGGTTGACCGCCGCCTGATGCACCGCCTGAGCTGCATAGTTGCGCAGCATCGCATCGTCGAAATAGCCGTAATCGAAACGCCCGCCACCGCCCGCCGAGCCCTGTTCGCGGCGGCCGTTGCTTTCAATGATCACAGTGACCGACAGGCGCACCAGCGGGCGGATATCGGCATTCATCAGGCCGTCGCTGCGCGCCACCATCACCACTTCGTATTCTCCCGACAGCCCGGCCATCACCTGCACGACGCGCGGGTCGAGCGAGCGCGCATAACGTTCGATGCGTTCCAGCAGCGCAACCTTGTCGGAGTCCTTGAGGCTGGCGATCGGGTCGTGCGGCAGATAGATGTCGCGCCGCGAGCCGTAGTGCAGCAACGGCGCCTTGCGGTTGCCACCCTGCCGCGCGATCGCCCGCGTGGCTTGTGCCGCACTGTCCAGCGCATTCAGGCTGATGTCATCGGAATAGGCGAAGGCGGTCTTCTCGCCGCTCACCGCACGTACACCCACGCCCTGGTCGATATTGAAGCTGCCGGACTTGACGATACCCTCTTCCAGCGACCAGCTCTCGGCGCGGCTGTACTGGAAATACAGATCGGCATAATCGAGCCGGTGCGCCATCATGCCGGCGAACACCTGTTCGATATGCTTCGATTCGAGGGAGAACGGCGCCAGCAGCGATTGCTGCGCTGTGGCGAACAGCGTATCGAACGGGACGGTCTGAGCGGACGCACCCATCCTAACAGCCATGCAGGACGCGATGCGACAACGCGGGCAGGCTGGCGCGCAGGCTGGCCTGATAGGAAGGATTGACGTCGGCGATCACCACGCCGGAACCGCGCGGCAGCCTGTCCAGTACGCGGCCCCACGGGTCGACGACCATGCTGTTGCCGTGTGTCTCGCGCCCGCTGACATGATAGCCCCCCTGCGCGGCAGCGATCACATAGGCCAGATTCTCGACGGCTCGGGCACGGACCAGCACCTCCCAGTGCATCTTGCCGGTAGTCTCGGTGAACGCGGCAGGCAGCACGATGATGCTCACGTCGCCCATCGCGCGGAACAGTTCCGGGAAGCGCAGGTCGTAGCACACCGCCAGGCCGATGCGCCCGAACGGGCTGTCGACCACGACGACCTGATCGCCCGGCTCGATGGTATTCGCTTCCTGATATTTTTCGTTGCCCAGTTCCAGATTGAACAGGTGGATCTTGTCGTAACGCGCCACTTGCGCGCCATGCTCGTCGAACACCAGACAACTGTTCAGCACCTTGTCCGGAGAAGTCGCCGCCAGCGGGATCGAGCCGCCCACCAGCCAGATCTTGTGCTTGCGCGCCATCTCGCCGAGGAATGACTGTATCTGTCCCTCTCCAGGCTGCTCGCGCACCTGGACCTTGTCCTGGTCGCTCATCCCCATGATGGCGAAGAATTCCGGCAACACCACCAGCTTCGCCCCTTTTTCCGCCGCCATCGCAATCAGGCGGCGCGCCTCGCTGAGGTTGCCCGAGACATTCGGTCCGGACGCCATCTGGATGGCGGCGACTTTGAATGCGCCGGCTTGCGCGGCAATGCGTTGCTGGGTGGAATTTACTTCATTCATGATTCACTTTCCTGTTTGTCTGGTCTGGTTTTCCATCTGTCTGGCCGGAGCGCGCCCTGCCTTGGTCACGCTCGGATCATTCCATGTGCCGGTGACATTGTATTCAAACGACACCAACTTATCGAGCGGATCTCCCAGCACCTTGTTGACGATGAGTGCGCCGATCCCCGCCACCGGGCCGGCCGCGAACGCCCCGAGCAGCGATACGCTGTCACCCAGCGTCGGCAGGATACGCACCTGCAGATCCTGTGTTTCGCGGTTCAGATCGACACTGCCTTTCATGGTCACCTTGGCGGACGAGCCGTCGATATGGAAATCCTCCGTGTCCATCACGCCATGCTTGATCTTGGCATTGCCATTGATGTTGTCGAACTGGAACCCGTCGCTGAACACATCGGTGAAATCCAGCGTGATGCGCTTGGGCAATGCCTGCAGACTCAGGATGCTGAGCAGCTTCCCGATGCCCGGTTCCATCTTCAGGAACTGTCCCTTGCCGGTATCCAGCTTGAGCGTGCCGTCCAGTGTGGCGTAATTGAATTCAGCCGGCGTTCCAGACCACAGCAGGTTCGCTGCCAGCTTTCCGCTACCGCCCTTGACGGTGTTCGGGTAACCGGAACGTGTCAGGATCTTTCCGGCATCGCTGATCTCCAGTTGCAGATTGACCTGGCTCAGAGCTCCCTTGCTGATACCGTCGCCCGATTGGGGCGCAGCCCTGTCCTTGCCGGAGTCTGCCGCAGGATCGCCGCTCCCGATCGTGGGCGCGTTGCCATACCAGATCCCGTCGCCCATCAGCGAACCGTCCGGATTGGTGATGCGCAGGCGGCGCATGCGCCAGCTCTGTCCTTCCGGATGGCCGACCAGTTCGAACCGGCCGATCTGCTTGCCCTTGATCTGCAGATTCTCGATCGCCACTTCCAGCGCGGGCAGACTGGCCGGGTTCGTCGTGCCGTCCTGCACGGTGCGGGCGGGCTGCTGCGCGGCCTTGCTGCTCCTGGCCGACGGTGCGGATCGGAGCGATGGTTCGTCGCCCGGCCATTGCATGTTGTCCAGATGCACGCTGAATTTCCCACCCGCTTCATACCCGTGCGGCAGCCAGGCCACTTCACCGTTCAGCACGTTGCTGGAAAGCTGCGCAGCCAATCCGTCGCCGCGCTCGGCAGCATCGATGTGCAGCCCATTGACGGTCATGCCATAACCGACCAGCTTCCTGACGGACAGTTTCGCTCCGGCGATCGGAAGCGGCGAGACACTTTCGCCATCGCCCGCCAGCCCTTCCCAGCCCTGTATCGACAGGACCGGCAGATTGCCGATCAGCCACACGCCATCCCTGTCCGTCCACTTGCCTGCCCCGCCGAAATCGATCACGCCCCGCTTGACCGCCATCGCGCCGTTTTCGTCGCGTCGCGCCAGACGCACGCTGAGCAGCTTGCCAAGTTGCGCACGGATGACATCCTGCCCTTCGGCGACGTTCACCTTTTCCACATGCAGCGGCATGGCTTCGTTGGCACGCTTGGCAAAAGGTTGCGGCAGGCTGGAACCGATCCCCTCCAGCGTGGAGTTGACGGTGAGCTGCGCGGAACTCTTCACCACGGCGATATCCGCATCCCACGCCGCGCCACCGCGCAGATATTGCAGCAGGGGATGAGGGTCGGTAGCGCGAAGTTTGTCGAGATCGCTGCGTCCCTTGACGACGGCATGTACCACACCGCCTTCGGCGGTCTGCATGTCGATGCTGGCATCCCCGCCGAGTATCTTCGCGGATACGCCCTTTGCCTGCATCCCGGACTCGGTGAAGGAAAGCTCTCCGCGCGTGTCGCGCAACCAGGGGATGCCCTTGCCCAGGTCGATATCGTTATCCTGCACGCGGTACGTGCCCGACACCTGTAACGGCGTACGGTCGGGTACTTTTTGCAGGCTTGCGCCCTGCTCCGCCGTACTTTGCGCGGCATCGGCCGCAAGCGCACCCTCCTGCGCGGCGGTATCCGTTCCGCCGCCCAGCAGCGGAAAACGCACGAACAGATCGAGATGCCCGTCACCGACGGCATGCATACCGTCAGTAAAGCTGTCGATATAGCCGCGCACCGGGCTGCGCTGGATGTATTGCAGGAAGACATCGCTCGCGCCCGTCGCCTCGCCCCGGATCTCCAGCGGCACATCCTCGCTCGCCAGATCCGGCATGACGGCACTGACGTTGCGCAAGTTCGCCCCCAGCGTGGTCGCGGAACCTGCCTTCACTTCAAGCTTGTTGCCGCGTATCCAGAATTCGCCCGAGATGTTTTCGATGACAGGCCAATCCTTGTCGAATTCCAGCGTGACGCCTTGCGCGTGCCCGCCGATCTCGAGCAGCGCCTTTTCGGTCCCATCCAGCGGGAAATCGTCCAGGTTACCCTTGATGCGGACGCGGAAATCTCCGGTCTGACCCGACTGGATCGCACCTTTCAGCCAGTCGTTGTCCTCCTTGTCCAGCGCGACCAGCGGGGTATACCGGTAAGCTTGCCGGACATCGCCGCGCGTCAGGCTGATCGTCAGGTCGATTAGCCCCCTGCTCGCTCCCTGTGTCCGGTAACTGCCATACAGATTACCCGCCAGATCATCGTTGGCGATGGCGACATTATTGACAGTGACCGACCACTCGCCACGCCTGCGCTCCCAACCTGCCTGTCCGCTCAGTGCGCTAAAGAACAGCGGCTCGACCAGCGCGCCGGGTGCATCCACCTGCAGACCGTGGGCGCGGATATTCATCGAGCCGCCCTGGTCGTTGCCGTCCACATCCAGCGATAACCCTGAGAATCCCGGCATTCCATCGTATTGGCGCATCGCGAGGTTCTCGAACTGCCCCTTGATCCTGAAGCCGTCCATCTTTTCCAGCGAGCCCTGCCATTGCACATCCAGGTTGTCCACCTCGCCTCTCGGCGCATAAGCGTCCAACCGGGCGCGCAGACCGGCTTCCAGCGGCACGAATGCCGCCAGGCTGGACAGGGTCTCCAGTTGCAACCGGTTGGCGCGTAACGTACCTCCCGCCGCGCGGCCCTCTCCAGGGGACACACTGCGAAAATAAAAATCCGTGGGTTGCAACGCCAGACCGTTCTTCAGGCGCATCGCCAGATGCCGCGTGGAGACCTCCAGCCCGCCCGGCACATCCTGCCACGCCGCGCGGCCGTGCAGGTTGTCCACCGTCATTTCCTGCACGTCCGCGGACAGCCGGGTCACCACATCATGCAGATCCATGTCGGCGGTGAGCTGCGTCACCTTTCCGCCCTCCAGGCTCAACCAGCCGCGCAACGCACCGCGCCCGCTGCTGAACTCGTCCGGCAGGTCCAGCCAGGGGCGCCATGCCGTCACGTCGGTATAGTCGAGTTGTGTAAAAAGGCTCCCGCGCCATTCGCCGAGGTCGTCGAAACTGTCGCCATGGAAATCGCCGCGCACATCCAGCGGCGTGGACAGCGCGGCCGGCGGCAGGGCGCGCAGCGCGAAACGATGATGGCCGAAGAAGTTCTCGAAGCGCAGGCCTACCTTGTGCAGCACCAGCGGCGGAGCTTCGCGCAATTCGTCCACCCAGACGATGAGCCCATCGCTTACCGCCATGTGCGACTGGTGGAGCAGCCAGTTCGCCAGATCGCTGTCGCCGCCCTGCTTGTTGAGGGCGATGCCGCCGATGAAGATCCGGCCTTGCGCATCCCGCCGGATCAACAGCTCCGGCCTGGATATTTCCAGGCTGGCCAGCCGCAGTTCCGCAGTGAGCAGCGACATCCACGACACGCTACCGTCGATGCGCGGCAATTCCAGTGCGGGCTGCCCCCTCTCGTCCAGGATGGTCACTTTGGAAAACCTGAGCCGTGGATGGAACCCCTGCCAGTCCGCCTCTATCCGGCCGATGCCGACCGGGTTGCCGAGCGCGATCGCCATGGATTCGGTGATCCTGTCATGGTGCTGTCCGATATCCGGCAGCACCCAGTAACGTAGCACGATGATGGCGCACGCGATCAACACGGCGATCGTCGCCGAAACGACGATGACCAGGCGCGTCAGCCAGTTCAGACTGTGCCAGAGCAATCGGACAGGAAGGGATTTCAACATTGGTATCGAACGAGCAAAATCGCCGGAATATGTGCGAGGGACTTATAATCGAAGCCAGTTCGCATTCTAACTTGAAGCCCCCCCCCATGAATACATCAAACATGCCATCCGCAACCTTCGAGGTCTTGCTGTCGAAAACGCTGCACTGCAGCCGTTATGTTCGCCGTGCGCTGGAGTCCGACACCTCCATCAAGGAATGGTTGCAGGAAAACCACGCATCGCCTTCCGGTCATGCCGAACTATGGGCTTCGTTGCGACAATCCGGCCATGATCTGGACGACGAGGCCGACCTGACGCGCGCATTGCGCAGATTGCGCAAGCAGACGATGACCAAGCTGATCCTGCGCGACCTGAACGGTCTTGCCGACCTGAACGAGGTGATGCAGACCATGACCGCGCTGGCGGAAGTCGCGGTGCAACAGGCGCAAACCTGTTTGATGCGGTCGCTGCAACAGCAATTCGGCAGCCCCTTGTGCGCGACGAACCGCGAACCCCAGGAATTGCTCATCATCGGCATGGGCAAGCTGGGCGGCGGCGAACTGAACGTCTCGTCCGACATCGACCTGATCTTCGTCTACGCCGAGGACGGCGAGACCGACGGCCCGCGCAGTCTGGGCAACCACGAATTCTTCACCCGCTTCGGCCGCCGCCTGATCAGCCTCATTAATGAACTTACCGCCGACGGCTATGTGTTCCGCGTGGACATGCGGCTGCGGCCCTATGGCGACAGCGGTCCGCTGGTGATGAGCTTTGCCGCGCTGGAAGAATACCTGGTCAGCCAGGGGCGTGAATGGGAACGTTACGCGTGGATCAAGGCGCGCGTCATCGCGCCGGCCGAAAATCCGAAAACCGGGGAACTGGAGCGACTCGCGCGACCGTTCATATTCCGCAAATATCTTGACTTCGGCGCGATCGATTCGATGCGCAAACTGCATGCACAGATCCGCCAGGAAGTGCAGCGGCGCGACCGCATGAACAATATCAAGCTCGGTCCGGGCGGCATACGCGAGATCGAATTCACCGCGCAGGTATTCCAGCTGATACGCGGCGGACGGGATGCCGCCCTGCGAATCCGCCCCACCCGCAAGGTTCTGCAATTGCTGGCGGCGAAAGGGCAGCTTGCCGAGACTGCGGTTGCCGGCCTGGATGCAGCCTACGTCTTTTGCGCAATCTGGAACATCGGTTGCAATACCTGGACGACCAGCAGACCCAGGAACTTCCCGGTAAAGACGAAGACCGGCAGATCGTCGCGGAAGCCATGGGCTATGCCGATTTCACCGCGCTGCTGCACGACCTCGACCAGCATCGTGCGCACGTCACCCGGCAGTTCGAACAGGTCTTCAGCCAGCAACGCGAAGAGCAGGACGATGCACAGGTCTGGCGCGAAGGCATCACCGCCGACGAATTGACGGCATATCTGAAAAACCTGGGATATCGAGATGACGCGGCAAGCGTGGAGCGTCTGTTGCAACTGCGCAACAGCAGTCGTTATCGCCAGCTGCCAGACCTGAGCCGGCAGCGCGTCGACAAACTGGTCCCGCAGTTCATCGCGCTGGGCGCGCAACACGCCGACCCGGACACGACCCTGTCCAGGCTGCTGAGCCTGCTGGAAGCCGTCAGCCGGCGAGCCGTTTACCTCGCCTTCCTCGCCGAATTCCCGCAGGCCCTGCAACGCCTGGCCACGCTGGTTGCGGCAAGCCGCTGGGCAAGCGAATACCTGACGCAGCACCCTGCACTGCTCGACGAACTGCTGAGCGCACGCGAGATCTACCAGGCGCCATCATGGTCGCAGATCGATCACGACCTGCAGACCCGTCTCGACGATTGCGCCGCCGACACGGAACGCCAGCTGGACGTGATGCGCCATGTCCAGCAGGAGCAGATATTCCACCTGCTGGCGATGGACCTGCAGAATCTGCTGCCGCTGGAGAATCTCAGCGATCACCTGAGCGACCTGGCCGACCTGATCCTGCGCCATGTGCTGACGCTCTGCTGGGCGACTGCGCGCAAGCGGCATCGCGACAACGCGCGATTTGCCATCATTGCGTACGGCAAGCTGGGCGGCAAGGAGCTCGGCTACGCCTCCGACCTGGACCTGATCTTCCTGTACGACGACGACCATCCCGATGCGCAGGAGGTCTATGCACGACTGGGACAGCGCATCAATGCGATGCTGGGCAGCTACACCTCGTCCGGCCGCCTGTACGAGACCGACCTGCGTCTGCGCCCGAACGGCGCGAGCGGCCTGCTGGTCAGTTCGATCGGGGCATTCGCCGAGTATCAGGAGCGTCAGGCCTGGGTATGGGAACACCAGGCATTGACGCGCGCACGCTTCTGCGCCGGCGACGCGCAAGTAGGAACGGCTTTTGAGGACATCCGCCGCCGTGTGCTGTGCCAGCCGCGCGACCCGGGCGAACTGCGCAAGGAGATACTGTCCATGCGCCGGAAGATGCATGACGGCCATCCCAACGACACGCCGCTGTTCGACATCAAGCATGACAGCGGCGGCATGGTCGACATCGAGTTCATGGTGCAATACCTGGTGCTGGCGCACGCCCACCGGCATCCGCAACTGACCGGCAACATCGGCAACCTGGCGCTGCTCAGGCTGGCCGGCGAACTCGGGCTGATCCCCGCCGGACTCGCCGAACGGACCGGCACGCTGTATCGCGTACTGCGCCAGACACAGCACCGCATGCGGCTCAACGACAGTTCGGCGCCCTGCCGCATGGCGCAAGGCGGGATCGACACGCAGGCTTGCCGCGCGCTATGGACGGAACTTTTCGGCGGAGATCAGGCGGAAGCGCCCTGACCCGTTTGCGGCGCCTGGGCGTTGCTATCGACAAGCGAATTGAGGCGGTACATGATCATCTCGCCCTTGCCCTTGACGTGGATGATGGCGGGCGGCGCAAAATCGTATTCGTGCCTGATGCGGTTGTAAGTGGTCTTATCCACCTGGATCACATCCCGCACGGCTTCATCGGTCAGCCGGCTGGCGATGTTCACTGTGTCGCCCCACAGGTCGTAGATGAAACGCTTGGTGCCGATCACCCCGGCCACCACCGGCCCGGTGGCGATGCCGGTATGGATGCCCAGCTTGTATTTCGCGAATTGCGGATCCTTGTTGATGGATTCGCGCATCTCCAGCGCCAGGTTCGCGATGTCGCAGGTGTAGTTGTCGCGTTCACGGCTCAGACCGCCCACCACCATGTAGGCATCGCCTATCGTCTTGATCTTCTCGACGCCATGTTTTTCGCATAGCTCGTCGAACCCGGAAAATATCCTGTTGAGCAACGCCACCATCTGCTCCGGCGAAAGCGATTCGGTCAGCTGCGTGAAATCCACCAGGTCGGCGAACATCACTGTCACGTCGGCATGGCCGTCGGCGATCAGATCCTGGTTATGCTTCAGCCGTTGCGCGATGCTGTCCGGCAACACGTTGAGCAACACCCGCTCCGATTTCTTCTGTTCTTCGGCCAGCAACTGGTGCTGCTGGTCGAGCTGATCCTTGATCCTGTCCATCTCCACGACGAAATAGCGCACCAGGAAATAGATGATGGAAGACATCGCGGCGAAATTGAGCGCAAAGAATATGCCGATGGTTTTCATCGGCACGCCCCCGACTTCCTGCCCGAGGAAATAATCGAACGTGCCGGACACGACCGTCATCACGATATAGGCGATGAACCAGGGAATGGACTCGCGCCAGCTCGACACGACCAGCGCGCCGATCGGCGCCAGCAATGCCCAGAGCATCACACCGCTGGAGGTCACGGAACTCCCGATGCTCCATTGCATGACGAACGGAGCGAACAGGAACAGGCTCAACTGGATGAAACGGAATGTCTCGAAGCGTTTGGTCTTGAAGTAGTAGAGTAGCGAAGCGACCGAGATGATCTGGTATCCGACCGGTACGTTGGCCGAATAGTGCAGCCCCATCATCCAGTAGATCGCCAGCCACAGCACCACCGCCAGATTCATGAAGGCACAGGCGAAGATCAACAGACTCTTGCGCAATTTCTCTTCTTGCGTGTCCGTCGTTTCCTCGGTGATTTCCGGAATGATTCCTGGAAAATTCGTCATCCGCGTACCCGGCCCCTGTTTTTTGCCCAACCTTGGGTTTGATTGACTGCCGTTGTCATGATACCCGATTTAACGTCCGGGGAAACACATCAAATCGAAACCGAAATTTGATGTTGCCGCTTCATAAACCCGCCGGAAAAAGCTAGAATCGTTGCCCTGTAACCGACTCACCCAAACAAAGGAATCCCATTTATGTCGATGTCCGACCGCGACGGTTTCATCTGGTATGACGGCAAGCTCGTGCCCTGGCGCGACGCAACGACCCATGTGCTGACTCACACGCTGCATTACGGCATGGGCGTCTTCGAAGGCCTGCGCGCCTACAAGGCGGCAAACGGAACGGCGATCTTCCGCCTGCAGGAACATACCGACCGCCTGTTCAATTCGGCCTATATCTTCCAGATGAAGATGCCGTACGACAAGGCGACCATCATGGAGGCCCATCGCGAAGTAGTGCGCGCGAACAAACTGGAATCCTGCTACATCCGCCCGATCGTTTTCTACGGTTCCGAGGCGATGGGCATCGCCGCCACGACGCTGTCCACCCATGTCGCGATCGCGGCCTGGCCGTGGGGCGCCTATCTGGGCGACGAAGGCATGCAGAAAGGCATCCGCATCAAGACCTCCAGCTTCACCCGCCATCATGTCAACGTGAACATGTGCCGCGCCAAGTCGGTGACGACCTACGCCAATTCAATCCTCGCGCACCAAGAAGTCGCCAACGACAACTACGACGAAGCACTGTTGCTGGACGTGGACGGGTATGTGGCCGAAGGCGCGGGCGAGAACATCTTCATCGTCAAGAAGGGCAAGCTGTACACGCCCGACCTGACCTCCTGCCTGGAAGGCATCACGCGCGACTCCATCTTCACGCTGGCCGGGGAAATGGGCATCGAGATCATCGAGAAGCGCATCACGCGCGACGAGGTCTATTGCGCTGACGAAGCATTCTTCACCGGGACGGCCGCAGAGGTCACGCCGATCCGCGAACTCGACCACCGGATCATCGGCTGCGGTTCGCGCGGCCCGGTCACGACGAAACTGCAACAGGCGTTCTTTGATTGTGTGGCAGGGAAACATCCGCAACATGCCGGATGGCTGGACTACGTTTAAGGGGAACCACGTGAACAAACAAGACATCACCCAGCGTTATATCGAAGTGACCGCGAAAGACCTGCCGCTCAGCTGCCCGATGCCGGACACACACCTGTGGAGCGCGCACCCGAAAGTGACGCTCCCGCTCAAGCACGGCGGCGAAGCGCGTTGTCCGTATTGCGGTACGCTGTATCGTTTCAAGGGCGAACTACCCAAGGGACATCATTGAAAAGTCCTTTGCACATCTACTGCGCTTGGTGATACTTCGTCGAAAAGTGGTTCCAAACCCTCATGTATAACCGCATACATTCCGACTTCCCGCCTCTTTTCTCCTTGCCCGACCTGCGCTCGCCACATTGTGCAAAGGTCTTGATGCCTGCCCCATAATGCGCAGAATCCTCATCATCGGCCCCAGCTGGGTAGGCGATGCCATGCTGGTACAGCCGATGTTGCTGCGTCTCAGGCAACGCCATCCGGACTGCCTCATCGACGTGCTGTCCCCGCCCTGGACCGCCGCCCTGTTGCGCGCCATGCCGGAAGTGCATGAAGTCATCATCAACCCTTTCCCGCATGGCGCATTGCAACTCGGCGAGCGCTACCGGCTCGGCAGGCGATTGCGTACAGCGCGCTACGACCAGGCCATCGTGCTGCCCAACTCGCTGAAATCGGCCCTCGTCCCGTTCTTTGCGCACATCCCGTTACGCACCGGTTTCGTCGGCGAAGCCCGCTACGGGCTGCTCAACGACCTGCGCAAGCTGGACAGGATCGCGCTGCCGCTGATGGTGGAACGCTTCGCGCAACTCGCCGAGGCGCCCGGCACGCCGGTCCGGCGCCCCATTCCCGATCCGGCTCTGACCATCCCGGTGGCGCAGCGCGATGCCGTTCTGGAAAAGCTGGGCCTGACGCTGGACAAACCCGTCGCAGCGTTCTGTCCCGGCGCCGAATATGGCCCGGCGAAACGCTGGCCGGAGGCTTATTTCGCCGAGACCGCGCAACATCTGCAACAGCACGGTTATACGGTGTGGCTGATCGGTTCCGGCAAGGATCGTCCGGTCGCCGAAGAGATCGACCGGCTCGCGGGCGGCTCGTGCGCCAATCTGTGCGGGAGAACGGATATCGGCGAGGCCATCGCCCTGCTGTCCTGCGCACGCCTGGTCATCAGCAACGATTCCGGCCTGATGCACCTGGCGGCCGCGCTGGATCGCCCGATGCTGGCGCTGTTCGGCTCCAGCAGCCCGCAGTTCACCCCGCCGCTGTCCGCGAAAGCGCATATCCTCAAGCTCGATATTGAGTGCAGCCCCTGCTTCAAGCGCGAATGCCCGCTCGGGCATTTCGATTGCATGATGAAACTCCCCCCCGGACTGGCTTGGGAAAAGTTGCGCCGGATCGATCCCAGTCTCGATCCAGCAATGGAGCGACACGATGCGTGACATCCCCAAGGAGATTTTCAAGGCCTATGACATCCGCGGTATCGTCGGCAAATCACTGACTGACGATATCGTCGAACGGATCGGCCATGCCATCGGCTCCGAAGCCGTGGCGCGCGGCCAGCGTGGCATCGCCATCGGCTATGACGGACGCCTGTCCGGCCCCGCCTTCGCGCGGGCGCTGGCGCGCGGCATCCGGAACAGCGGCATCGACGTCATCGATGTCGGCATGGTCGCCACGCCGATGACCTATTTCGCCGCCTTCCAGCTCAACACCAACTGTGCGGTGATGATCACCGGCAGCCACAACCCGCCCGATTACAATGGCCTGAAGATGGTACTCGCCGGCGAGACCTTGTCCGGCGAGACGATACAGGCGCTGCGCCGGCGCATCGAACAGAACGATCTCACACATGGCACGGGCAGCTACGCACAATACGACATCGCGCCGGAATATCTCGCGCGCATCGTTGGCGACATCAAACTGGCCCGCCCGATGAGCATCACCGTGGATTGCGGCAACGGCGTGGCAGGCGATTTCGCCGCCAAACTGTATCGCGGTCTCGGTTGCGAGGTGACCGAACTGTTCTGCGAAGTGGACGGAAATTTCCCCAACCACCATCCGGACCCGTCCGATCCGCACAATCTTGAAGACCTGATCACCGCGCTGGCGGATAACGGCAGCGAACTTGGGCTGGCTTTCGACGGCGACGGCGACCGCCTCGGCGTGGTCACCAAGGACGGAAAGATCATTTATCCGGATCGCCAGTTGATGCTGTTCGCCGCCGACGTGCTGGACCGCCACCCCGGTGCGGAGATCATTTTCGACATCAAGTCCACACGCAACCTGTTCGACTGGATACGCAGGCACGGCGGCAAACCGATGCTATGGAAGACCGGCCATTCGCTGGTGAAGGCCAAGATGCGCGAGACCGGCGCGCTGCTGGCCGGCGAGATGAGCGGGCACGTGTTCTTCAAGGAGCGCTGGTACGGTTTTGACGACGGCCTGTATGCGGGCGCGCGACTGCTGGAGATACTGAGCCGGCTGGGCAACCCGAGTGCCGCGCTGAACGCGTTGCCGGACGCGGTCTGCACGCCGGAACTGCACGTCCGTACCGCAGAAGGTGAAAACCATGCGCTGATCGCACGACTGCAGAAGGAAGCGCATTTCGACGGCGCGCTCGACGTCATCACGATAGACGGCCTGCGTGTGGAATATCCGGACGGCTTCGGGCTGATGCGCCCATCGAACACCACGCCGGTGATCGTACTGCGCTTCGAGGCGGACGATGTCGCCGCGCTGGACCGGATACAGGAAAGTTTCCGCCGCATCCTGCTGGCGGCCGCACCGGCATTGCAACTACCGTTCTAGCGATCCGGCAAGCGGCAGTCGCTACAAGCTCGACGCCGTCGCGCCGTCACACGTTGAACAGGAAGTTCATCACGTCGCCGTCCTGCACGACGTATTCCTTGCCCTCGACGCGCATCTTGCCCTTTTCCTTGGCGCCATGTTCACCGCCGCAGGCGATGAAATCGACGTAGGAGATGGTCTGCGCGCGGATGAAGCCTTTCTCGAAGTCGGTATGGATCACGCCGGCAGCCTGTGGCGCCGTGTCGCCTTTGTGGATGGTCCAGGCGCGCACCTCTTTCACGCCCGCCGTGAAATAGGTTTGCAGGCCGAGCAGGTCGTAGCCGGTGCGGATCAGGCGATTCAGGCCGGGCTCGTCCAGGCCGAGATCGGCGAGGAATTCCAGCTTGTCGGCATCGTCGAGGTCGGCGAGTTCCTGTTCGATCTTGGCGCACAATGCAACGACCGGTGCGCCCTCCCGTGCCGCATGTTCGCGCAGCC
Source organism: Nitrosomonadales bacterium (assembly GCA_016716325.1). Classification (NCBI taxonomy): domain Bacteria; kingdom Pseudomonadati; phylum Pseudomonadota; class Betaproteobacteria; order Nitrosomonadales; species Nitrosomonadales bacterium. The sequence continues at coordinate 2,073,195 of JADJWO010000001.1, read as the reverse complement.
GGTCGAGGTAGGGATTGTTCTCGAAACCGTCTTCCAGCACGTTGCCGACATACATCGCCGGCTTCACGGTCAGCAGGCACAGCGGCTTGACCGTCAGCTTCTCGTCATCGGTCAGGCCGGCAGTGCGCGCCGGGTTGCCCTCGTTCAGGTGCGGCAGCAGTTTTTCCAATACCGCGACCAGGTGTTGCGCATCCTTGTCGCCGGACTTGGCCTTCTTGCCTTCGCGCTGGAGGGTGCGCTCCACCGCCGCCAGGTCGGCCAGCGCCAGTTCGGTGATGATGGTCTCGATGTCGGAGATCGGGTCAACCTTGCCCGCGACGTGCACCACGTTCTCATCGTCGAAGCAACGCACCACGTTGACGATAGCGTCAGTCTCGCGGATGTTGGCGAGGAACTGGTTGCCCAGCCCTTCGCCCTTCGAAGCACCCGCCACCAACCCGGCGATGTCGACGAACTCGACGATGGCATGCTGCACGCGCTGCGGGTTGACGATCTTCGACAGCTCATCGAGACGCGGATCGGGCACCTCGACGATGCCGACGTTGGGCTCGATGGTGCAGAACGGATAGTTCTCCGCAGCGATGCCCGCTTTTGTGAGCGCATTGAACAAGGTGGATTTACCCACATTGGGGAGACCGACGATACCGCATTTGAGACTCATGGCTTTTCCTCTAATAACAGGATTGAGCAAAACCCGCTGCTCCGCATTCCCTCAATCCTAAATCCTAACTACTATGCAGCTTCAGCATCGCCGCTTCCAGCTTGCCCTCGATGACCAGCGGCGAGACATCCTGCGCACGCTGCATCGCCTCATCGATCAGCACCTGTTCTTCCTTGCGCGGCGCGTTCAATACGAAATTGCTCACTTCGCTGCGCTCGCCGGGATGCCCGATGCCGATGCGCAAGCGCCAGAAATCGCGGCTGCCCAGCTGCGCGATGATATCCTTCAGGCCATTGTGGCCGCCGTGGCCGCCGCCCAGCTTGAGTTTGACGCCGCCCGGCGGCAGATCCAGCTCGTCATGCACGACCAGTATCTGGCCCGGCAATATCTTGTAGAACAGCGCCAGCGCGACCAATGCCCGGCCACTGACGTTCATGAAGGTCTGCGGCTTGAGCAGATGCACCTCATGTCCGTGCAGACTCGCCTTGGCGACGAGTCCGTGGAACTTGCTGTCGTTCCTGAAGTTGGCGTTATGCAGGCGCGCGAGCTCATCCACCCACCGGAACCCGGCGTTATGGCGCGTGTCCTCATACTCCCTGCCAGGATTGCCGAGGCCAACGATGAGTTTAATGGCTTGCATATGAATACCTCTAAAGATTCAGAGTCCGCCAAAATGCAAGGCGCGGGGAAAATCTCGCCGCGCTGCATATGCATGGTATGCAAGCCAGAAATTTTTCCGCAACGCCGTAGTTGGGATGAAGTCTGAATTTTGAGTGGCGTTCATAAATGAAAAACCCGCCATGCACCGTTCGATGACATGGCGGGCAGTTCAGATCGTGAATTACTTCTTGGCTTCTGCGGCTGGCGCAGCGGCTTCTGCGGCAGGTGTAGCGGCACCTTCTTCCGATGCGGCCTCCACTGCGCCACGCGGCACTTGCACGACCGCCACGGCATCGCTGGCATGGTGATGGGTCGCCACTTCCACGCCCTTGGGCAGCTTGACGTCGGACACGTGGATGGAATGGCCCAGTTCCAGATTAGCCAAGTCCACCTCGATGAAGGACGGCAGATCCTTGGGCAGGCAGACGATATCCAGATCGTTCAGCACGTGGCTGATCTTGCCGCCACCCAGCTTCACGCCCGGCGCGATTTCACCGTTCAGGAAATGCAGCGGCACCTTGATGTGCATCTTCTTGTTCGCGTCCACGCGCTGGAAGTCGATGTGCTGAACTTGTGCGCGGAACGGATGCATCACGAAATCGCGCAGTTGCACCGCCTCTTTCTTGCCTTCCAGATTCAGCGTCAGCACGGAAGCGTGGAACGCTTCCTGACGAAGCTTGTAGAACACCTCATTGTGATCAATTTCGATCATTATCACGTCACCCGAGCCATACACAACACCTGGCACGCGGCCGGTGTTACGCAGACGGCGGCTCGCACCCGTACCTTGCGCCTTGCGAATTGTTGCATTGATTTCAATCGTCATTTCACTTCTCCAAAAAACGGGACCGTCCGCGACCAGACGATCCCTGCATTGCGGCAACCGACATGGCTGCCGCCAATCCCCTTACTCGGTGAACAGCGAGCTCACCGACTCTTCGTTATTGATGCGGCGGATCGTTTCCGCCAGCAATTCCGCAGTACTCAACTGGCGGATGCGTCCGCAGTTCCGCGCCCGTTCGTTCAGCGGAATGGTGTCGGTGACGACCAGTTCATCCATCGCCGAGTTTTCGATGCGTTCGATCGCCGGGCCGGACAGCACCGGATGGGTACAGTAAGCCAGTACGCGCGCGGCGCCCTTTTCCTTCAGCGCACTGGCGGCCTCGCACAGCGTATTGGCGGTATCCACCAGATCGTCCATGATCAGGCAGGTCCGCCCCGACACGTCGCCGATGATGTTCATCACCTTGGCCACGCCCGGCTTGGGACGGCGCTTGTCGATGATCGCCAGGTCCGCTTCCAGCTGCTTGGCCAGGGCGCGGGCGCGCACCACGCCGCCAACGTCCGGCGACACCACGATCAGATTCGGATAATCGTTCTTCCAAACATCGGACAGCAGGATCGGGCTGGCATAGATGTTATCCACCGGAATGTCGAAGAACCCCTGAATCTGGTCCGAGTGCAGATCCATCGTCAACAGACGGTCCACCCCGGCGCTGGTCAGCATGTCTGCCACCAGCTTGGCGGTGATCGCGACGCGCGCCGAGCGCAGGCGGCGATCCTGGCGCGCATAACCGAAATACGGCATCGCAGCAGTGATACGTCCTGCAGAGGCGCGTTTCAGCGCATCCACCATCACCAGCACTTCCATCAGGTTATCGTTGGTCGGCGCGCAGGTGGATTGCAGCACGAACACGTCCTTGCCGCGCACGTTCTCGAGAATCTCCACCATCACTTCCCCGTCCGAGAAGCGGTTCACCGTGGCACGTCCGAGATGAAGATGGAGATACTGCGCGACCGCCTCGGCGAGCTTAGGATTGGCATTGCCGGTAAACACCATCAAGCTGTCGTAGGACACGTGATTCCCCCAAAGAATCCGATAGCGGGGCCTGCGCCCCGTGAATCCGGCCCAGGCTGTTCACGCCAGTCTGTGCCGAAACTGTGTTTGGCTGGGGAGGTAGGGATCGAACCTACGAATGCCGGAATCAAAATCCGGTGCCTTACCACTTGGCGACTCCCCAATAAAAACTACTCGGACACCCAATCATGCAACGGATGCCTTGCCAATCCTTGCGCAACGACTCCGCGCATCCCGTCGGGCACTGCCGCAAGGCCGCTTCGGCCTGGCTGCGGTCGGGAAATCCGGCGAACACACAGGCGCCGGAGCCGGTCATCATCGCTTTTCCGCAGCCATCCAGCACGGCCAGATAACGCGCCACTTCCGGGTAAAGTTCGCATACCACCGGCTGCAAGTCGTTATGCAGATGGCTTTGCCCTTCCGAGAGGGCGCGCATTGTGATGGAAACAGTGTTCCGTGTCAATTCCGGATGCGCAAAAATACCGGCCGTCGGCACGTGCACCGGAGGGAAAAGCACCACGTACCAGACTTCCGGCAGGGGACATGCCTGCAGTTGCTCACCCACCCCCTCGGCGAATGCGTTCTCGCCGAACACGAACACCGGCACATCCGCCCCCAGCGAGAGCCCCAGTTGCATCAGGCGCTGGCGCGACAAGCCCAGCGACCACAGGCGGTTCAGCGCGATCAGCGTGGTCGCCGCATCCGAACTGCCGCCGCCCAGCCCGCCGCCCATCGGGATGCGCTTCTCCACTGCGATATCCACGCCCAGCGCGCAGCCGGTCTCGGCCTGCAATAGCCGCGCGGCGCGGACACACAGATCGGATTCCTCGGGAACGCCCTCGATGCCATTGGTGCGCTGCACGATGCCATCCTCGCGCAGCGTGAAATGCAGCGTGTCGTTCAGGTCGATGAAACGGAACAGGGTCTGCAGCAGGTGATAGCCGTCCGCCCTGCGGCCGACAACATGCAGGAACAGGTTAAGTTTGGCCGGGGCCGGGCAGGTGATGGTTTGCGTCATTTTGAAAAGATCATCTCACCACGAAGCGCATGAAGATCACGAAGAAATCTTTGGGGAAGGATATCCGAGGACATGTACTCGAGATACTCTCGTTCTCAAAGTAACGCATGGTTTTCCCTTCGCGGCCTTCGTGTTCTTCGTGTTCTTCGTGTTCTTCGTGTTCTTCGTGTTCTTCGTGTTCTTCGTGTTCTTCGTGTTCTTCGTGTTCTTCGTGTTCTTCGTGGTTTAAATACGACAAGGTTATGGAAGCTCCCATTCGTCGATCAGCAACTGCAACTGCAATCCCTCGCGGCTCAATCGCAGGTGCGTCGGCATGCTGTCCGGCTGGTCCCCGGCATAGCGCAGGTAACGCACCTCCCAATCGTCCTGATACAGCACGACGATCCGCCCGCCGGCATCGCGCTCCACCCGTGCCGCGCTGCCGGCGTCCGGCAGCCCGAGCACCCAGCGGTGCAGGCCGTTCAGCGGCAGATGCCAGTGCAGCACCTGCTGCATCAGCGATTCCGCATCGGCGGCCCGGTAATGCTTGTCGCCGTCGTCCAGCGTCGCTTGGTCCGCATCGCGGTAGACGCGCGCAGCCGTGGCACCGAGCGGCGCGAGCAGCAGCAGTTCGTCGGACTGCGCGCGATGCGCCCAGCGCAACCCTGCCGAATGGCGCGTGCCGTTATGGCTGATCGCGATGCGCCCGTTCAAGGTGAACGATGCGGATTCGGCCTGCGCAGGCCGCAACACCGGCGCGGGCGTTGACGACAACCCGGCACAACCACCCAGCAACAACGGAACGACCAGTAAGCAGCAATTCGCCCAAAAATGGAGATCCGGTGTCCGCTTCAAGGCACGAACCGTTTCATCACCGCCTGCAACACTTCGTTGCCGGGATTGGTCTTGAGGCTGTCCTGCCAGATCTTCCTGGCTTCCAGCTTGTCGCCGCGCACCCATAACACCTCGCCCAGATGCGAGGCGATCTCAGCATCGGCATTGGCACCGAAGGCCTTGCGCAACATCTTCACGCTGTCGTCCAGCCTGCCGAGGCGATAGTAACCCCAGCCGACGCTGTCCATGATGGCGGCATCATCCGGCGCGAGCTGCAGGGCCTTCTCCACCAGCGCGACCGCCTCCGGGACGCGCTCGTTGCGTTCCAGCAGGCTGAAACCCAGCGCATTGTAGGCGTGTGCATGATCCGGCTTGATCTGGATCAGCTTGCGCAGCAATTGTTCGGACACCTGATGTTTGCCGAGCTTGTCCGCCTGCATCGCAGCCTCGTAAAGCAGGTCGGGATGATTGGGCAGTTTTTCCAGACCTTGCTGCAACACCCGATAGGCATCCTCCGTGCGCTTCGCGTCGCGCAGGAATTGCGCCTCGATCAGCAACAACTGCACGCGCTGCTGGTTATCGGCAGGCTGCAGCCGGTGCAGGTATTCCAGCGCCTCGTCCGGCTTGCCGCGCCTGTTCAGCAGGTAGGCCGCACGCAATTGCGCCGCATAGTGGAATTCGCCCCCTTTCACCTCGAGGTAATGCGCGAGCGCCTTGTTCTCGTCCTCCTTCGCCTCGCCCAGTTGCCCGAGGTAATACTGCACCGTATCCCTGTCTTTCTTGCCCTTGGCCAGCGCCTGCTGGAGCTGCGTCTCCGCGCCCTGCAGGTCGTTCAGCTGCAGCGAGATCAGCGCGATCGCGAACGCCAGGTCGGGATTGTCCGGGGTCGCCTGCGCCAGGCGCTGGAATTCGGCGCGCGCAAGCGGGTACTGTTTCTGCTGCAGCAGCGCGCGCATATTGCAGGCGGATCTCGCGCTCGTCCGGAAAACCGGACAGATAGCGGCGCAACACTTCCAGCGCCTGCTGCGGCGCATCCTTCATCAGCAACTGCGCCTCCAGCGACACCGCACTGCTCCACTCCGGGCGCAGGGTGCGCGCCTGGCGCGCTTCGTCCAGCGCGACGACCGTGTCGCCCGCCAGCATCGCCAACTGGGCCACCGACCAATGCGCCTCGGCAACGCTCGGATAGGGTTGTGCAAGATTGCGCAGCAGTTTCAGCACGGCTGGCTTGTCCGGATGCGAGGCGACCGACTGCAATATCTGCAGGAAAACCTTCCCTGCATTCGCCTGTTCGGCCTGCAACACCTTGGCCAGCTCCTGCTGCGCCTCGTCCAGCCTGCCACCGCGCAACAATATCGAAGCCAGCATCCGGCCCGCCATCGGCGAGGTCGGCTCGAGTTCCTGCCACTGGCGGAACGCCTCGACGGACTTTTCCATGTCGCCGGATTCGAACGCCAGTTGCGCGGCGCGCCTGGCCATGCGCGGGTCGCGCGTCCGCCGGACCAGATCGGCGCTCGCTTCCACGGCCAGCGCCTTGTGTCCGCGCTGGTTGGCGATCTCGGTCAGCAGGAATTCGTACAGCAGCTCGTCGCTCAATTCGACGTCGGGCAATACCGGTGCGACCTCTGCCTGCGGCGCGGGCTGCGGCGCAGACTGTGCCGGTTCGGCGCGCTGCGGCGCCTGCGCACAGGCGCCGAGCAACAAACTGCCGACGATAAGGTATTTATATGAACACATGGCGATAACTGCTTTTGATGCGGGCGCACATATTAGGTTATATTTAGCCGAACCCACAACCACGACACACCCCTACCTTGTCCAACGCCCCATCCGAAATCACGCTCTCCGCGCGCAACCTGACGCGCAGCTTCGGCAACAGACAAGTGATCCGCGACGTATCCCTGCAACTGAAGCGCGGCGAAGTGCTCGGCCTGCTCGGCCACAACGGCGCGGGGAAGAGCACCACGCTGCAGATGCTGACCGGCTGCCTGCTGCCCGGCAGCGGCACGATCGAGATTTGCGGCATCGACCTGCAACAACGCCCGACGCTCGCGAAGATGCATATCGGCTACCTGCCGGAAACGCCGCCGCTATACCGCGAACTCAGTGTGGACGATTACCTGACCTTCGCGGCACGGCTGCGCGGCCTGCAGCGCGACGCTGTCGCCGATGCGCTGGCACAGACCCGGCAGCGCTGCGGCCTAGAGACGGTCGGCAGCAAGATCATCGGCACCCTGTCCAAGGGCTACCAGCAACGCGTCGGCATCGCGCAAGCCATCATCCACCGGCCGGCTGTGATCGTGCTGGACGAACCGACCGTCGGCCTCGACCCCGCGCAGATCCGCGATATCCGCAGCCTGATCCGCGAACTCGGCAACACGTACAGCGTGATCCTGTCCACCCACCTGCTCGGCGAAGTGGAAAACGTGTGCGACCGCGTGGAGATCATGCAACACGGCAGGCTCATCTACGGCGATACCAGCGCGCGCATGCAGCAGTACGGCAGCGTATCCGGCTTCACCGTCAGCCTGGGCAACCCGCCCGCCCTGGACGAATTGCAGGGCATCGCCGGCATCGCCAGCGTCGAACGGCTGTCCGACACCCGCTTCCGCGTGTTGCATGCGCCGGGAGAGAATCCCGGCAGCACGTTGCTTGCCCTGGCCGCGCAACATGGCTGGCAACTGGAACAGCTCACCCCGTTACAGACCACGCTGGAAGAAGTGTTCGTCAAGATCACCGATGCCGAAAACGCCGCCACGGGAGACCGCCCATGATGCGCCTGATCACCTTGCTGGCGATGCGCGAACTGCGCAGCCTGTTCGCCATGCCCTCGACCTGGTTCGTGCTCGCGGTGCTGCAATTCATCCTCGCCTGGTTCTTCCTGGCGCGGCTGGAGGCGTTCCTGGAGATCCAGCCGCAACTCGCCCAGCTCGCCAACCCGCCCGGCGCGACCGCCATGGTGGCCGCGCCGCTGTTCAATACCGTGGCGATACTGCTGATGATGCTGGTGCCGATGTTCACCATGCGCATGATCGCCGAGGAACGGCGCAGCCAGACGCTCACGCTGCTGCTGTCGGCGCCACTGTCGGGGCGGCATATCGTGCTCGGCAAATTCCTCGGACTGATGGCCTTCCTGACCATACTGATGGCCGGCGTGCCGTTGATGGTCTATACCCTGGCGCTCGGCACGCAGCTCGACCACGGCCTGCTGCTGAGCAACCTGCTCGGCCTGCTGCTGCTTTCCGCCTGCTATGTCGCGTTGGGACTGTACGTCTCCGCGCTGACCACGCAACCCGTCATCGCCGCCATCGGGGCGCTGGCGGTGCTGGCCGGCCTGTGGCTGGCCGACATCGGCGCGTCTGCGGAAGATTCGGTCTGGCACCTCACCTCGCCGTTCAGGCGCTTCGAGAGTTTCAATGCCGGCTTGCTGGACAGTGGCGATGTCGCCTTCTTCCTGCTGTTCACCGCCTTCTTCCTGCTGCTGACGATGAAGCGGCTGCATAACAACCGCCTCTACGGATAAGCCATGCTGCGCAGATTCCTCACCACCCCGTCGTTGCGCAACCTGCTGTTCGTGTTGCTGCTGACCACGACCGTATCCGGGCTGGGTTACCTCGCCACGCGACACCATTTGCAGCGCGACGTCACGCAGAGCGCCATCAACAGCCTGGAGACCGGCAGCATCGAAGTGCTCGGGCAACTGGACGGCCCGGTCAACATCACCGTGTACGCCACCGAACAGGACCCGCGCCTGGGCGACATCCGCAAGATCATCCGCGACTTCGTCTCGCTTTATCAGCGTTACAAAAAAGACATCGAACTGGTGTTCATCGACCCGGTCAAGGAGGAACAGAAGGCGCGCGACGCGGGTATCCAGTTGAACGGCGAGATGGTGGTCGAGTACGCCGGGCGCAGCGAACACCTCACCCTGATCAACGAACAGACGCTCACCAGCGCGCTGCTGCGTCTGGCGCACAACCGTGACCAGATCGTGATGTATCTGGACGGGCACGGCGAGCGCAAGCTCGACGGGCAGGCCAACCACGACCTGGGACTGGTCTTCGGCGCCAAGCTCGGGCAGAACGGCTTCCGCATCGGCAGCCTGAATCTGGCGCTGGCGCAGGAAGTGCCGGACAACGCCGGCGTCGTGGTCGTCACCCAACCGCAGGTCGATCTGATGCCCGGCGAAACGGACAAGCTGATGCGCTATGTCGAGCGCGGCGGCAACCTGCTCTGGCTGGCGGATGCCGGGCCGTTGCGCGGACTGGAACCGCTCGCCGAAAGGCTCGGCCTGCTGTTGCCGCCCGGCATTGTGATCGACCCGTCCGCCACCGAAATGAATGCGCCCGCTTCGTGGTCGCTCGGCGCAGCCTATACGCCGCACCCCGTCACGCGCGACTTCAACCTGATCACCGCATTCCCGGAAGCACGTCCGCTGGCCTGGAACGAGGACGACGAATGGCAACGCCACGTGCTGCTGGAAGTCGCGCCGCGCGGATGGGTGAGCCGCTACCCGAAACCGGGCAAGCCGGCTTTCGACAAACGGCACGACACCCCCGGCCCCGTTGTCATCGCACTGTCCCTGCAACGCGACGTCAACGATCGCGAGCAGCGCATCGTGGTGGTCGGCAACGGCGCGTTCCTCGCCAACAGCTTCGCCGGCAACGGCGGCAACGTCGACCTGGGCGTGAACATGGTGAACTGGCTATCCAGCGACGAGCATCTCATCACGCTGCAACCGCGCGCCATAAAAGACGGCGACCTCGCGCTCAGCAAGACGCAACTCACCGTCATCAGTGTCGGCTTCCTGCTGATCGTGCCGTTGCTGCTGGCAGGCGTGGGCGCATCCATCTGGTGGCGCCGCCGCAAGAACTGAAAAGCGATTCATCCACGAAAACCACAAAAATTTGCATGGGTATTGCCGGGCAATCAGGGGAAACAAATGATTCATCGCCCGGCATAGCCGGGCGATGGCGAACCTGGTCCCTTGGCGCCATCGCTTTCCACGCGCTCATAATTTCGAGCCTTTCGTGTTTTTAGTGGACACCGTTTTTTGACATGATGAATTCACCGGACCACCAGCCCTGAAATCATGCCCGAACTGCCCGAAGTAGAGACCACCCGGCGCGGCCTGGCCAAGCATCTCGTCGGCGCGACCATCGCAGATGTCGTCATCCGCAACGCCAGCCTGCGCTGGCCGATCCCGGAGAACCTGCCGAAGCTGCTGCGCGGACGCACCATCCTCTCGCTGGAACGCCGCGCCAAATACCTGCTGGCAGACTGCGGCAGCGGCACGCTGATCCTGCATCTTGGCATGTCCGGCAGCTTGCGCATCCTGCCCGCCGGCACGCCGGCGGAAAAACACGACCACTTCGACCTGGTGCTGGACAATGGCATGCTGATGCGGCTGCGCGACCCGCGCCGCTTCGGCGCGGTGCTGTGGCACAAGGGCGATCCGGCCACCCACCCGTTGCTCGCCACGCTCGGCCCGGAGCCTTTGGAGGAACACGACCTATTCCTTCCCCCTCACAGGGGGAAGGATAGGATGGGGGTAGAACAGCGGCCATGTACAGCATCTACCCCCTCCCCAACCCTCCCCCTGCAAGGGGGAGGGGGTTACAAGTTCGATGCGCGCTACCTCTATCAGGCCACGCGCAAGCGCAGCGTCAGCATCAAGCAATGCATCATGGACAGCCGTGTGGTGGTCGGCGTTGGCAACATCTACGCCAACGAGGCGCTGTTCCGCGCCGGCATCCGGCCCCGGCTCGCCGCCGGCAAGCTCAGCCTGCCGCGTTGCGCAAAACTGGTCGGAGAAATTCGCGCAACGCTGGCCGAAGCCATCGATCTCGGCGGCAGCAGCCTGCGCGATTTCGTCGATACGGCCGGACAGCCCGGCTACTTCCAGCAGACCTACCGGGTCTATGGCCGGGCAGGCGAAGCGTGCCACAAATGCGGCACGACCATCCGGCAGATCAGGCAGGGCCAACGTTCCAGCTTCTACTGCGCACATTGCCAAAAATGAAATGGGGTATCATCCGGCATGCCATCTATCATGCCGGAGAAAACATGAAGTTCGCCCTGCTTGCCGCGCTGGCCCTGCTTGCCGGCATACCCGCAGCCCGCGCCACGCCGTTGCCGCGCCCCGACCATGTGGTCGTCGTGATCGAAGAGAACCGCGGCTATGCGCAGATCATGGACAAGCGCAACAGCGACTCCTACATCCACAAACTGGCAAAACAAGGCGCGCTGTTCACGAACTCCTACGGCATCATGCACCCCAGCCAGCCGAACTATCTGGCCCTGTTCTCCGGCTCGACGCAGGGCGTCACCAGCAACGCCTGCCCGCTCCGTTTCGACGGCGACAACCTTGCCACCGTGCTGCGGAAAAACGGATTGAGCTTCGCCAGCTATGCCGAATCACTGCCCGCGACCGGCGACCTGAGCTGCATGTCCGGCGCGTACCAGCGCAAGCACAACCCGCTGGCGAACTGGCAGGGAGCAAGCACCCCCGCCGAACTGAACCGGCGCTTCGCAGACTTCCCGCAGGATTTCGACAAGCTGCCGACCGTGTCTTTCGTCATCCCCGACCAGGACAACGACATGCACGACGGCAGTTTCTACATGGCCGACGCGTGGCTGGAAAAGCACATCGCGCCATATGTCGAATGGGCCTTCAAGCACAACAGCCTGCTGATCCTGACTTGGGACGAAGACAACTACAAGGAACGGAACCGCATCGTGACGATCATGGTCGGCCCGATGGTCAAGGCGGGCAGGAGCAACCAGCCCATCGACCACTACAACGTGTTGCGCACGCTGCTGGATTTCTACGGCCTGCCCGCGCTCGGCTACAGCCGCGACGCCGAGCCGATCAGGGACATCTGGCGGAAATAAAGCATCATAGATATCCGCCTCGGTGGTCATTTCAGCAGGTGGGAATTTCGTCCGCAGGGGATACCACAGCAGATGAAATTCCCGACCAGTGAAACATAGGGACAGCAATGCATAGCCGCAAAAGAAACAGCCGCACAGGATCCCCGTGCGGCTGTTGTGCGACAACGCTAAGCGACTACTTGGCAGCCATCAGCCGTTCATATTTGGCTTGCAGTTGTTCCTGTGACTCTTCGTGCGCCGGGTCTTTGGGGATGCAGTCCACCGGGCACACCTCGACGCATTGCGGGGTGTCGTAGTGCCCCACGCATTCGGTGCATTTGTCCGGGTCGATCACGTAGATGGTGTCGCCCTGCGTGATCGCGTCGTTCGGGCATTCCGGCTCGCATACGTCGCAGTTGATGCATTCGTCGGTGATAATCAGTGCCATGTTTCTCCTCCTGTTAAGTTCTATTGATTCTTCTTGCGCAACCTGTCCGCCACCGCAGGCGAGACGAACTGGCTGACATCCCCGCCGAAGCGCGCCACCTCACGCACCATGGTGGCCGAGATGAAGGTGTATGTCTCCGCCGGCGTCAGGAACAGCGTTTCCATTTCCGGGTACAGGTTGCGGTTCATCCCCGCGAGCTGGAACTCGTACTCGAAGTCCGATACCGCGCGCAATCCGCGCAACACCACGCGCGCATTCTGCGCCTGTACGAAGCTCATCAGCAGGCCGCTGAAACCCTCCACCCTCACGTTGCCGAAATCCGCAAAGGCTTCGCGCGCCATGTCCACCCGCTCATCCAGCGAGAACAGCGTGTGCGTACGGCTTTCCGCCACCGCGACGATGACCTCGCCGAACAGTCCGGCGGCACGCCGCACCACGTCTTCGTGGCCGCGCGTGATGGGATCGAATGTTCCCGGATAAACCACCTTAATCATCGACCAGCTCCAGTAATTTGTATTGCACCTGCCCCGCCTTGCCCGACTTGATCTCTTGCCACGGCGGCGGAACCGCTATCGCCGCGCCGGACTCGACATACAGCCTGCCGTTCTCGTTCAATCGCTGCGGCAATATTTCCAGCAGCCTGGGCAGATAGTCGCTATCGAAGGGCGGGTCAAGGAAGATCACGTCGTATCGCAACGCATCATTGGCTGCTAATTCTAGCCCATCCTGCGCCCGCACGAAAACATTCCCACACCCCAGCTTGCGGACATTGTCCTGCAGGGCTTTTGCCACGCGCGGATTCTTTTCCACCATCACCACGCGCCCGGCGCCGCGCGAAGCGGCCTCGAACCCCAGCGCGCCGCTGCCGGCGAACAGGTCAAGGCAGCTGCGCCCGTGCAGCGTCTGCCCCAGCCAGTTGAACAGCGTCTCGCGCACCCGGTCCGGCGTGGGCCGCAACCCCTCCGCATCGGGAAAGGTGATGATGCGGCTGCGCATTTCGCCGCCGATGATGCGAACCTTGTTCAATTTAAAATCGGACCGTCCACGAAAAACACGAAAGGCACGAAAGAGGATGTTCAACAAGAATAATTCGTGTCTTTCGTGGACAAAAGCATTTGAAGTTCATTTTGCCGCCCCATCCGGCGCGCCCACGATGACCGTCGCCATCGCCTGCGGATCGAGATGGCGTGCGAACGCGTCGCGTATCTGCGTGACGCTGACCTGCTCAACCTTGCGCGGGAAGTCGTCCAGATAGGTCAGCGGCAGGTCGTAGAAGCCGATGACGCCGAGATATTCGAGTATCTTGCGGTTGCTGTCGATGCGCAGCGGAAAGCCGCCGCCGATGTTCTGTTTGGCTGCGGTCAATTCCTTTTCGGTCGGTCCTTTGGCGATGAATTCGGCCAGCGTGCCTCGCACCAGTTGCAGAGCTTCGTCGGCCTGTTCCTTCTTGGTCTGCAGGCCGATCTGGAACGCGCCGGGCTGTTTCATCGGCATGAAATAGCTGTACACGCTGTAGGCCAGGCCGCGCTTCTCGCGCACCTCGTTCATCAGGCGCGATACGAAGCCGCCCCCGCCGAGGATGTAGTTGCCGACATACAACGTGAAATAGTCCGGGTCGCTGCGCGCGATGCCCGGCGCGCCGATCAGGATGTGGCTCTGGCTGGCGGGATGGTCGATGCGCTGCTCGCTCGCTGCGATACGCGTGGTGACGTCGGGCAGCGCGACCTGCGCATCGGACTGCGGCAATTGCGCGGTAAGCTGTTGCGCGATGGCCTCGGCCCCGGCACGCGTCACGTCGCCCATGATGGCGACGACCGCGCCACCGGCCCGGTAGTGCGTGCGATAGAACTCCTGCAAGTCCCGCACCGCGAGTTTTTCCACGCTGGCGACTTCGCCGGATGCGCGCAGCGCATAAGGATGCGCGCCGTAAACGGCCTTGCTGAAAGCCTTGCCAGCAATGGCTTCAGGCTTGGTCTCGGCTTCCCGCAGCGCGGCGATGACCCGCGCCTTTTCACGCGCCAGGATCGCTTCCGGGAACGCCGGGTGCTGCAGCACGCGCGCCATGATATCCAGCGCCCGGTCGCGTTCCGCCGCGCTGCTCAGGGTGCGCAGGGACACGCTGGCCCGATCCGGGTCGAAGCCGCCGCCGAACTGGGCGCCGATATCCGCCATGCCGCGCGAGATGTCGTCTTCACTCAGGCCTTCCGCGCCGAGGTCGAGCATGTGGTGCGTCAGGCCTGCCAGCCCCGATTGCTCGATCGTATCGAAGCTGCTGCCTGCCGGGAAAGCCACGGACACATCGAGCATCGGGATGTCGTGATCCTCAACGAACAGCACCCGCGCACCGCTGGCGCTCTGCCAGTGCTGTATCTGGGGCGACGCGCAGGCGAAGGTCGCAACGCAGCACAATGCTGCCGTGCCAACAAGGCCGGCCAGTCCGAATCTAGCGAACATGCGAGTTGCCCTCCATCCTGGTTTTCGGTTTGCCCGACAGGGGCTGCGGGTCGAGCACCGCAACGGTCAGATTGTCTTCCTGAAGGAATTCACCGGCGACCTGGCGCACCTGTTCGGCGGTAACCGCCTGCAATTTCTCCAGCATCAGCGGGATCACGCGGTGTCCCAGCCCGATGCTTTCCATCTGGCCGATCTGCATCGCCTGATAGAACACCGAATCCCGCTTGTACACCTCGCCTGCCGTCACTTGCGCCTTGACGCGCTTCAGCTCCTCCTCGCTCACCCCGTCCTGCACCAGTTGCGCGATCTCGCGGCGTAACGCGGCTTCGACATCAACCACCGTCTTGCCGGCGCTGGGCGTGGCTTCCATGATGAACAGACCCGGGCCGCGCGATACCGAGTCATAGCCTGCGCCCGCACCGCTGGCGATTTGCTGTTCGCGCACCAGATGCTTGTTGAGGCGCGCCGATTCGCTGCCGTCCAGCACCCCGGCCAGTATCTCCAGCGCGTAAGGCTTCCAGTCCTGCCCGGGATCGCGCAGCACGGGCGCATGGAAGCTCATCACGACATGCGGCAATTCGGCTGGTGCCTTGACCACCAGCCGCTTGATGCCGGTCTGCGCGGGTTCATCATAATCACGGCGCGACGGCATCACGCGCGTCGGGATCCCGCCGTAATAGCGTTGCGCCAGCGCGAACACTTCGTTCGCACTGACATCGCCGGCGATGACCAGCGTGGCATTGTTGGGTGCGTACCAGCGGGTGTACCACGCCTTGGCATCCCCCACCGTGAGCGATTCCAGGTCACTCATCCAGCCGATCACCGGATGCCGGTAGGGATGCTCCTGATAGACCGTCGCCATCATCTTTTCCTGCAGCAGCGCGTGCGCCTCATCCTCGGTGCGCCAGCGCCGTTCTTCCATGACCACCTTGATTTCCTTGGAGAATTCGGCAGCCGAAAGGGTCAGGTTCTGCATCCGATCCGATTCCAGCTGCATCGCCAGCGGCAGTTTCGATTTGTGCAATTGCTGGAAATAGGCGGTGTAGTCGTAGCTGGTGAAGGCGTTTTCGCGGCCGCCTGCCGCCGCGATGCGTTTGGAGAACTCGCCCATCGGCACCGCCTTGGTGCCTTTGAACATCATGTGTTCCAGCACGTGCGCGATGCCGGTCACGCCGGTGCGTTCATCCATGCTGCCGGTCTTGTACCAGATCTGCTGTACCACTACCGGTGCACGATGGTCTTCCTTGACGATCACCTTCAGCCCGTTCGCCAGGGTACGCTCGAACACTTCGGCTTGCGCGGCGGTCTGCACCCACCCGCACAACAGTGCGATGCAAAACAGATAAACTTTCATGTCTCTAGCCCTTCAAGGTGTAATCGGCATAAAATGCGCGCGCATTATGCCCCATTTTTCCATATCCCGACCCTATCCGGCATGTTCAGTTTTCTGAAAAAGAATCCGTCCGAATCGTCTAACACCCAATCCGGTGGTGGCTGGGTCGCACGCCTGAAAGCCGGTCTGGCACGCACCGGCAACCAGTTCGCCGACCTGTTCGGGCGCGGCGGGAAAATCGACGACGACCTGTATGAGGAACTGGAAACCATCCTCATCACCGCCGATGTCGGCATGGATGCGACCAACGCGCTGCTCTCCGACCTGCGCCACCAGGTCAGGGAACAACGCCTGAACGAGGCGGCGCAGCTCAAGGAAGCGCTCGCTCACTGCCTGTTCAAGTTGCTCAAGCCACTGGCACAGCCGCTGCAGGCCCGGTTTGATCAGCCGGAGGGGCCGCACAAGCCGTTCGTCATCATGCTGTGCGGCGTGAATGGCGCAGGCAAGACCACTTCGATCGGCAAGCTGGCCAAACATTTCCAAAGCCAGGGCCAATCGGTACTGCTGGCGGCTGGCGACACCTTCCGTGCCGCGGCGCGCGAGCAATTGATGGCCTGGGGCGAGCGTAACAACGTGACGGTGATCGCGCAGCAGAGTGGCGATTCGGCCGCGGTGATCTACGACGCGGTGCAGGCGGCGCAGGCACGCAAGATCGACGTGGTGCTGGCCGACACTGCCGGACGCCTGACCACCCAGGCGCACCTGATGGAAGAGATCAAGAAGGTCAAGCGCGTGATCGCCAAGGCCTTGCCCGATGCCCCGCATGAAGTACTGCTGGTACTGGATGCCAATACCGGGCAGAACGCGTTGTCGCAAGTCAAGGCTTTCGATACGGCGCTCGGCGTGACCGGCCTGATCCTGACCAAGCTGGACGGCACCGCCAAGGGGGGCGTGATCGCCGCCATCGCCAAAGCGCACCCGATCCCGGTGCGTTTCATCGGCGTTGGTGAAGGGCTGGACGACTTGCGCCCGTTCGTCGCGGAAGATTTCGTCGCGGCACTGATGGGGCTGGAACCGTGATCCATTTCAACCAGGTCCATAAACGCTATCCCGGAGGCTATGAGGCGCTGAAGAACGTCTCGTTCGACATCGCCGAGGGCGAGATGGTGTTCCTCACCGGTCACTCCGGCGCGGGCAAGAGCACGCTGCTCAAACTCATCGCCGCGATCGAGCGTCCCAACTCGGGCAGCGTGCTGGTCAACAACCAGAACGTCGGTGCGCTCAAGGACGGCGCGTTGCCTTATCTGCGCCGCAATCTCGGCATCGTCTTCCAGGATCACAAACTGCTGTTCGACCGTAATGTGTTCGATAACGTGCTGTTGCCATTGCAGATCTGCGGCTTCGATCACCGCGAAAGCAGCAAGCGCGTGCGCGCCGCGCTGGATAAGGTCGGCTTGCTCAATCGCGAGAAGTCCGAGCCCATCTCGCTGTCTGGCGGCGAGCAGCAGCGCCTGTGCATCGCGCGCGCCATCGTGAACCGCCCGGCCATCCTGCTGGCCGACGAGCCGACCGGCAATCTGGATGCGGCATACGCGCAGGAGATCATGGCAATATTCAGGTCGTTCCACCAAGTCGGCGTCACGCTGCTGATCTCCACGCACGATGCCAGCGTATTGCAGGATACCCAGGTGCGTGTGCTCGCCTTGAAGGAAGGTGAGTTGCGATCATGATGTCCGCTTTTGCCATGCATATCGCCGTACTTCGCACCGCGCTGCGCCGCATGTTTGCCTCGCCTCTGGCAGGATTGCTCAACATCCTTGTGATCGGCATCGCGCTTGCGCTGCCATCCGGCGTTTATGTATTGCTGCATAACGCCCAGGGACTGGTTACCCAGCTTTCCAGCACGCCCCAGATCAGCCTGTTCCTCGACATGGAGGTCAAGGACGACGACATCGACAAACTGCGCAAGCAACTCGCGCAACATCCCGCCATCGCCAGCGCCGACTTCGTCCCGCGAGCCCAGGCGCTGGAGCAACTCAAGCAAAGCACCGGCCTCGCAGACGTGATCGGCGGACTGGACAAGAACCCGCTCCCGGATGCCTTTGTCGTGCATCCCAGAAATGCCGACGCGCAAGCTCTGGATGCTTTGCAACAGGAATTGTCGAAGCAAGCCGGCGTCGAGCAGGCCCAGCTCGATTCTGCCTGGGCATACAAACTCGAGGCCTTGCTCAAATTCGGTCATCTTGCGGTGTTGATCCTCGCCAGCCTGCTCAGTTTTGCGCTGATCGCCATCACCTTCAATACGATCCGCCTGCAGATACTCACCCAGCGCGACGAGATCGAGGTCGCAAAGCTGATCGGCGCGACCAACGGTTTCATCCGCAGGCCGTTCCTGTATTTCGGCGCGATGCAAGGAGCGCTCGGTGGAATCGCGGCATGGTTGATCATCACGGCAAGCCTGTTACTGCTCAACCACCAGCTCGATGCACTATCGCAACTCTACGGCAGCCAGTTCGCACTCCGCCCCCTGTCTGCCGGAGACAGCCTGTCCTTGTTGCTGTTCTCGGCCTATCTCGGCTGGCTGGGCGCCTGGCTGTCGGTGGCGCGGCACTTGTCGCAGATCGCACCACGCTGAATCTCTGAACTGCCGCCACCCCGCTTTTTTCTGCACAATCGGCCATCGCTCCGATCTTTTATAACCAGATTGATTCAGGTAGCACATCCTTACCCCTTGTTTGAACTTCACCCCCTTCTGGCACTCAAACTGCATGAGTGCTAATATACTCCCCGTAAGGAGGCCAATAATGAATGCAACCATGAATCTGCCAATTCCATCTGCCACAGGCAGCCTGGAAAGCTATATTCGATCAGTAAATCTGTTCCCCGTGCTCACGCAGGAGGAAGAGTTCGCGTTGGCTACGCGTTTTAAATCCGAGAATGACCTGGATGCTGCGCGACAATTGGTTCTGTCCCACCTGCGGGTGGTTGTCAGCGTGGCGCGCGGTTATGCCGGCTACGGCTTGCCGCAGGCCGATTTGATTCAGGAAGGGAATATCGGCCTGATGAAAGCAGTGAAGCGTTACGACCCGGATCGCGGCGTCCGTCTGGTTTCGTTCGCGCTGCACTGGATTCGCGCCGAGATCCACGAATTCGTCGTGCGCAACTGGCGCATGGTAAAGATCGCCACCACCAAGGCCCAACGCAAGCTGTTCTTCAACCTGCGCAGCCTGAAGGAGGGACTGGAGCCGCTCAAACCGCAACAGGTCAGTGAGATCGCTCAGCAACTCAACGTCAGCGAACGCGACGTGGTGGAAATGGAAGCGCGATTCGCGGGACATGAGATCGCGCTTGAGGGCAACAGCGACGACAGCGAAGAAAGCTATACGCCCATCCATTATCTGGCCGATAGCGAGGAGCACGAGCCGTCGCGTATCCTGGAAACGGCCGAACGCGAACGCCTGCAAACCACAGGTTTGGCGAATGCCTTGACCGGACTGGACGAGCGTAGCCGCCGCATCATCGAGGCGCGCTGGCTGCGCGAAGGCGATGCCGCCACGCTGCATGAACTGGCCGCCGAATTCAACGTTTCTGCGGAGCGTATCCGCCAGATCGAGCAGAAAGCTCTCAGCAAGATGCACTCGGCACTGGCTTTGCCCGCAGCCTGACAGACGGGTCGCATAATGAAAAAGCCGCAGGAAACTGCGGCTTTTTTACTTTACGATCTTCAGATGGGGTTTGTGCGGAACCGGCTTGGACGGCGGCTCACCACTGTCCGAACCGGGGGGCACCGGCTGATCACCCGGCTGGAACACCAGCCCCTGCCCGGTTTCCTTGGCAAAAATTCCTATCACCGCCTCGACCGGCACCATCAGGTTGAACGGCACGCCGCCGAAACGCCCATTGCAGGTAATGACCTCGTTGCCCATCTCCAGATTACGCACCGCGCCCGCGCCGATATTCAGGACGATCTCTCCGTCTTTCACATACGCTGTCGGAACTTCTGTTTGGTCATTGACGCGAACAGCAAGATAAGGAGTCAGCGCGCTATCCACACACCAGTCGTAAATCGCACGAATCAGGTAAGGCCGCGTGGATAATTCGCTCACTTGCGCATCGCTCTTTCGGAGGGAGTCAAGGCGTCGATAAATCCCTGGCGTGAAAACAGCCGCTCCGCATATTTCATCAGCGGCACGGCATCCTTGCCCATCTGGATGCCGTAATGGTCAAGACGCCACAACAACGGAGCGATCGCTACATCCAGCATGGAAAATTCATCGCCCAGCAGGAATTTCTGCTTGGACAGTATCTGAGCAAGTTGGGTCAGGTTGTCGCGGATTGCGGCGCGCGCCCTGTCTGCGGTCTTGCCGCCCTGCTCCAGAATCTCCACATGGCTATACAGTTCCTGCTCGAAACGATGCAGGAACAAACGCGCGCGACCGCGCATGACGGGATCGGGAGGCATCAGTTGCGGATGCGGGAAACGCTCATCAATATACTCATTGATGATGTTGGCTTCATACAAAACCAGATCGCGCTCGACCAGCACCGGAACTTTGCCATAAGGGTTGATCGTCGCCACATCTTCTGACTTGTTCATCAGGTCGACATCGATGATTTCGAAGTCCATGCCCTTTTCGAACAATACAATACGGCAACGGTGTGAATATGGGCAGGTGGTGCCCGAATAAAGTCGCATCATAAGAACAACCCGCAATTAATAATACTGCATAAAAAACCAAAAGGCGGAGCCCTTGACTCCGCCAGATGGCACTCGACCGAGTAGTCGAAAAATTACCACAAATGAACCGTGCGCTTCAACCTTGCATCAGTGGATATCCTTCCACAACTCCTTTTTCAGAGCTAAGACCAATACAAAAAGCACGAACAGGAAGGCCAGCACAATATAACCAATCTGATGACGAACCATCTTCGCAGGCTCACTCATGAAGACCAGATAATTGACCAGATCGCCCATCGCGCTATCGTACTCGGCAGCGGTCATGGAGCCTGGGGTTTGCAGCACCAGTTTCTTCATTTCATGACCTTCATGCCCCTCTGAGCCCAACACTTGTTCACCCTGCAAATCAGCCAGAACGAACGGCATGCCGACATTGGGGAAGGTCACATTATTCCATCCACTTGCGCGAGCAGAATCCACATAGAAACTGCGCATGTAGGTGTACAGCCAGTCTGCACTGCGCGAACGCGCAATCACGCTCAGGTCAGGTGGCACAACGCCATATGCCAGCTTTGCCGAGTTTGCATCCATCGCAGCCTGCATCGTTGACCCGACTTTCACATCCTCAGGAAGTTCCAACTCCTTCTTGATCTGCTCCTCGCTCATGCCGATATCCGCCAGGCGGTTGTAACGCATGGAAGCCGCGCTGTGACAGGCAAGGCATCTTGAGGTGAACAGTTTCACACCGCGCTGTAACGAAGCCGGGTCCTGAAGGTTGACAGGCGCCTTGTCCAGATGAACGCCAGCACCGCTGGCGATCGCCATTGCCGGCACAGCCATCAGCAGTGCCAGCATACATAGTTTCTTGATTGCATTCATGTCAGCAAACCTCTCTCGATTATTTGAACGTGACACGGTCAGGTTCGGGTTTGGTCTTGTCGATCTTGGTGTACCAAGGCATCAGGATGAAGAATGCGAAGTACACGACCGACAGGATGCGCGAGATCAGCGTGTAAATCTCGGTTGCCGGCATCAATCCCAGATAACCCAGACCCACGAAACTCACGACGAATGCCGCCAGAAAACCCTTATAGAGTGGGCCGCGATAACGGATGGACTTGACCTTGCCGCGATCCAGCCAAGGCAGGAAGAAGAACGCCACCGTCGCCACGCCCATCGCCACCACACCCGGGAACTGAGAACCGAACAGCGGGGGCACCGCGCGCAGAATCGCATAGTACGGAGTGAAGTACCACACCGGAGCGATGTGCTCTGGCGTCTTCATCGGATTGGCCGGTACAAAGTTGTTGTACTCCAGGAAATAACCGCCCATATCCGGCGCGAAGAACACGATGGCGCAGAAAATGATCAGGAAGCCGAGCACGCCGACGCCGTCCTTGACGGTGTAGTACGGATGGAACGGGATTCCATCCAGCGGTTTGCCATTTGCATCTTTGTGCTTCTTGATCTCGATACCGTCCGGATTATTGGAACCGACCTCATGCAGCGCGATCAGATGCGCGCCCACGATCAACACCAGGACCAACGGAATCGCAATCACATGCAGCGCGAAGAATCTGTTCAGCGTGATGTCGGAGACGACAAAATCACCACGGATCAGGATAGCCAGATCAGGGCCGATGAAAGGAACCGAAGAGAACAGATTCACAATCACCTGCGCACCCCAGAACGACATTTGACCCCACGGTAGCAAATAACCCATGAAGGCTTCGCCCATCAGCGCCAGATAGATGATCATGCCGATGATCCACAGCAATTCACGCGGTTTGCGGTATGAACCGTACATCAGTCCGCGGAACATATGCAGATAGATCACCACGAAGAACATCGAAGCGCCGGTCGAATGGATGTAACGCAGCAACCAACCCCATTGCACATCACGCATAATGTACTCGACCGAAGCGAAGGCGAATAACGCATCGGGCTTGTAGTTCATGGTCAGGAAGATGCCGGAAAGAATCTGGATTACCAGCACCAGCAAGGCCAACGATCCAAAAAAGTACCAGAAGTTGAAGTTCTTCGGAGCATAGTATTCCGAAACGTGCTCTTTCCAGAGCGCCATAAGCGGAAAACGATCATCAATCCAGCCAATCAATTTATTGAGTAGGTTCATCATGCATCCCCCTTGCTATCGTCGCCGATCAGCAGGCGAGTATCGCTCAGATACTTATGCGGCGGAATAATCAGGTTGGTCGGTGCCGGCACTCCCTTGAATACGCGCGCGGCCAAATCGAAGCGTGAGCCATGGCACGGACAGAACCAGCCACCGGCCCAATTAGCGCCCAAATCTGCCGGCGCCACCTCCGGACGGAAGGTCGGCGAGCAACCAAGGTGAGTACAGACGCCCAACACGACCAGAACTTCCGGCTTGATCGAACGGGTAGAATTGTTGCAGTAATCCGGTTGTTGGGGCACTTCTGAAGTCGGGTCGGCTAACTCGTCATCGTGCTTGGCCAGCAGATCGAGCATTTCCTGGGTACGACGCAAAATCCAGACAGGCTTGCCCTGCCATTCGACATTGATCATCGTGCCAGGCTCTATAGCGCCAATATCCACCTCAACCGGCGCACCAGCCGCCTTGGCTCGCTCGCTCGGCATCAAGCTCAAAACGAACGGCGCTCCGGCCCCCGCCGCTGCGACGCCGCCCGCGGCCGTCGTGGCGGCGATCAGCAGTCGCCGCTTGCTACGATCCACATTATCAGTCATTTCCCTCATCCCTTCTGTTAACGCGTTAATTATTCAATCGGGCGCGACCTGTCGGCGACCCGAAAATTTCTTTTATTAATGGAAGATGAATAGGCATTGCTTGTTCATAGATCAGCAATCCATGCAAGCAACAAGGTTCGCCCCCCCAACGAACCCGATGCCAACTGCGAGTCGAATACTACATAACTAAAACAATTCCCACAAACAATTGGTCAATTGTTTTTGGCGCCTTGTTTGACCCATTTTCTCAGGATCAAGATGTACTGACGGTCAAGCGTTCCAGCCCCATTCAACCCGGCAGGCATCTTCAACCCCTTGTTGGTGCCTGTCAGCAATTTTGTAAAGGTGCTGGTTTCACTGTTACCCGGAATAACAACCGGGCCGAATTTGGTGCCTTTCATCAGTGTTTCGTAGGAACTCAGATCCAATCCGCTCTTGTTATAACCCCTGCCTCCGGGCTTATGGCAGTTCAGACAGTAATCATGAATAATCGGCTGGACATCATTCTTGAAGCTGACATCTCCACCCCTTAAAACTTTCATGGCTTCCCGCTCAGGCATGTTGGTCCCCACTTCCCCCATCGCATTAAATGAAAGTGCAGCCAAAACCACCCCGCTCAACAACATCCCGATTTTCATTTTTATCGCCCCCCTTAGTGTCCTGCCACCAGAATCCGAGATGGATTCAAATTCATGGCCGCCATACAAAATTATTCCTAACGCAGCGGAATGGCGCTGCCCCCCCCGACAACAACAAGCCGATGTCCCCGTGCATATCCCCAGAATCGCTGTACAAGACAAGGCCACGAGTCAACCCAGCCAAGTCTTGAGAACCACACAGGAATGCAAACATCCGAGCAACATACTACGCAACACGCCCTGTTATTGCAACATCCGGCACAATCAATCAGACTGGGTTGGACTGATCAAAAAAACAGTGTTCCAGGTTGAATTGTCGCGCCAAATGTTCACCCAGCGCCTGGATACCCAGACGCTCGGTCGCATGGTGCCCGGCAGCAATGAAGGCCACTCCGTTCTCATGTGCCAGATGGAATACCGGCTCAGAAATCTCACCGGTGATGTAAACGTCTGCCCCCTGAGCGATTGCCGCTTCAAAATAATTCTGGGCCCCGCCGCTGCACCACGCTATCTTTTGCACAACACCCGACATGTCCCCAATAACCTGAGGCGTCCGCCGCAACTCCATCTCGATCTGTCGGGCAAATTGCGCCAACTTCAACGGATGCTCAAGAATCCCCAGGCAAGCGACGTCCTGTTCACCGAACCTGCCCTGTTCTACCAGCCCCAGCAACTTGCCGAGTTGCGCGTTGTTGCCGAACCCGGGGTGCGCATCCAGAGGCAAATGGTAGGCCAGCAGGCTCACATCGTTGCGCAACAACTGGGCAATGCGCCGCTTCTTGATGCCGATTATCGTGGCATCCTCATTGCGCCAGAAATAACCGTGATGCACCAGGATCGCATCCGCACCCCACGCGATCGCCTCGTCGAGCACCTGTTGCGAAGCGGTAACGCCGGTGGCGATACGCCGCACTTCCGGGCGCCCCTCCACCTGCACGCCGTTCGGGCAGTAATCCTTGAACAGCCCGGTTTCCAGCAGGCTTGCGTTATAATCGCGCAGTTCGTTAAGCAGCATGAGTCCCTTTCATCAATCGAAACAGGCGGGTTCATCATACCATGCGCAAACACTGGCTTTTGTTTACCCAAACCGTCACCATCGCGTTGGCATTGCTGTTCGTCGTCCATGCGCTCAAGCCGGAACTATTGCCGAACGCAGCTCGTAGCGGGGTCGTCACCCTTTATGAAAGCGTCCCCACCACGCTCCCCGACGACAAACCAGCAACCATGGGCTTGAGCGCGGCCGCACAAAAAGCCATGCCGGCAGTGGTCAACATTTTTACCAGCACCATTATCAAAGCGCCGGTTAATCCCTTCATGGACGATCCGCGCTTCCGGTTCTTCTTCGGCGATCCGGGCGAAAGCGAGCCGCAAGACAATTCCAGCCTGGGCTCGGGCGTAATCGTCAGTCCGGACGGTTACATCCTTACCAACCACCACGTGGTGGAAGCCGCCGACCAGATCGAAGTCGCGCTGGCCGACGGGCGAAAAGCCAAGGCGCGTGTCGTTGGTTCCGACCCGGAAACCGATCTCGCCGTAATCAAGATCGAATTGCCCGAAATGCTTCCTGCCATCACCTTTGGCCATCCGGAAAAAGCGCACGTAGGCGACATGGTGCTTGCCATCGGCAATCCGTTCGGCGTTGGGCAAACGGTCACCATGGGCATCATCAGCGCGCTCAAGCGCGACCACCTGGGGCTAAGCACTTTTGAAAGCTTCATCCAGACCGATGCCGCAATCAACCCCGGCAATTCCGGCGGCGCGCTGGTGGACACCAATGGCGATCTGATCGGCATCAACAGTGCGATCTACTCGCCGAATGGCGGCTCGCTCGGCATCGGCTTTGCCATTCCCACCAGTACGGCGAAAAAAACCATGGAACAGATCATTCAGCACGGCTCGGTAACACGTGGCTGGATTGGTGCAGGCGTGCAGGAACTGACCCCGGAATTGGCCGAATCCTTCAAACTCGGCAACACCAGAGGTGTGTTGATTACTGAAATAATTCGCAACAGCCCGGCGGAACACGCCGGAGTGAAAACCGGCGACATTCTGGTCGAGATCGACGGCAAGCCGGTAAATGACTGGAGTTCCATGCTGGAAACCGTCGCCAACCTGGCACCCGGCAAAGTGGTCATGGTGAAACTGTTGCGCGACGGCACCGAGCAGGTTTTACAAGTAAAGATCGGCAAGCGCCCGAAAGTGCAGTAAGCAACCCGCCCGAAGCGGCAGAATGAGCCGCATCCGCCTTACGCCACCCTGGTGTTGCCGCCGTTGCCCAGCCATGCGGCAACCAGGATTCCCGCTTCGTACAGCAGCCACAGCGGAATGGCCAACAACAGTTGCGACACCACATCAGGCGGCGTGAATATCGCACCGACAACGAATGCGCCTACAAAGACATATGGGCGTGCTTCCCGCAATTTCTCGACGCGAACCACGCCCATTCGTACCAACACCACCACCGCGACCGGGACCTGGAAAGACGTCCCGAAGGCAAGGAACATACCGATTGCAAAACTGAAGTATTTGTCAATGTCCGTCATGACCGCCACTCCCTCGGGAGCGACCGCCGTAACGAACCCGAACACGACCGGGAACACCACGAAATAGGCGAAGGACATGCCACAATAGAACAATATCGTGCTGGCCATGATCAAGGGCAGCACCAGACGCTTCTCATGCGCATACAGCCCTGGCGCAACGAAGCGCCACAACTGGAACAGCACGTAAGGCAGGGCAAGCAGGAAGGCGACCAGCATCGTCATCTTCACTGGTACGAAGAACGGCGTGGTCACATCCGTAGCGATCATCTGCCCGCCCAGTGGCAATTTTGCCAGCAACGGCTGTGCCAGCAACGAATAGATATCCGAAGCCCACGGGAAGAGACAGATAAAGGCCAGAACGATCGCGATGGCCGCATTCAGCAACCGTGACCGAAGCTCGACCAGGTGGAAAATCAGCGTTCCTTTCTGGCTCATCTCGATGAATCAGACTGGACGTTCGAATGATCGGAACCCTGCTCCGGCACCTGCTCTTCCGTCCGAGCCTGTTTGTATTGCGCCTGCAGGACTTGTTGCTCCAGTGTCAGTTTCGCGGATTTGAGCTCGTTCTCGATTTCACCCACCTGACCGGCAAACCTGTCCCGCATCTTTTTGGCTTCTTCCAGGTCCATCTCTCTGGAAATATCGTTCTTGACCGTGGAAACGTAGCGTTGCACCCGCCCCCATAACTGTCCCGCAACGCGCGCGACTTTCGGCAGTCGCTCCGGCCCGACGACGATCAGCGCCACCAGCGAAATGACCACCAACTCGGAGAACGCGATGTCGAACATCGCGTCACTTATCCTTCACTTCGCCTTCGATGACCTTGGTCTCGCGCTTGTCGGCATCCTCATCACTCTTCATGCCCTCCTTGAAGCCGCGCACCGCACCGCCCAGGTCACTGCCGATGTTGCGCAGCTTCTTGGTGCCGAACACCAGCACGACCACCAGCAACACGATCAACCAATGCCAAATACTCAATGCGCCCATGATATCCCCCTTGGAATTAACTGCGTTTGACCATGGGCGGGATATTGCCACCCCCGATGACATGGACATGCAGATGGAATATTTCCTGTCCGCCGCCCTTGCCCGTATTGATCACGGTACGGAAACCGTTATCCAACCCCTGTTCCTGCGCCAGTTTCGATGCCAGCAAAAGCATCTTGCCGAGCAGGATAGTGTGCTGCGCCTCTGCATCCTGCAATGAGTGCAAGTGCATTTTTGGCACCAGCATGAAATGCACCGGCGCGACCGGGTTGATGTCGTGGAAGGCAAAAACGTCCTCGTCCTCGTACACCTTGCGGCTGGGGATCTCGCCACGCGCGATCTTGCAGAACAGGCAGTTATCGCTCACTTCCGGCTCTCCTTTTCGGTGATGCCCGACACGCCCTCGCGGCGCGCCAGTTCATTGAGCACATCTGCCACACTCAACCCATTGTGCGCCAGCAGCACCAGCGTGTGGAACCACAGGTCCGCCACTTCGTACACCAGATGCTGTTTGTCGCCGTCCTTGGCCGCCAGCAGCACCTCGCCCGCCTCCTCGATCACCTTCTTGAGAACGGCATCATCGCCCTTGGCGTACAACTTTGCGACGTAGGAAGACTCCGGCGCTGCGCCCTTGCGCGCTTCCAGTGTCTCGGTCAGCTTTTGCAATATCTCGTTGTCCATTTTTTGCCCTTCCCGCTTTTGCGGGAAAAATCATTTCTTGTAGATCTCGTCCGGCGACTTCAGAATCGCGTCAACCTCTACCCACTCACCCTTTTCCAGCTTGCTGTAGAAGCAGCTCTCGCGCCCGGTATGGCAGGCGATGCCGCCTTGCTGTTCCACTTGCAGCAGGATCACGTCGGCGTCGCAATCGAGGCGGATCTCCTTCACCTTCTGCACATGGCCGGATTCCTCGCCCTTGTGCCACAACTTCCTGCGTGAGCGGGACCAGTATATCGCCTCACCGGTCTCGACAGTACGCTTGAGCGCCTCACGGTCCATCCAGGCCACCATCAGCAAGCGACCGCTCGCCGCATCCTGTGCGATGGCAGGCACCAGTCCGTCCGCAGACCAATTGACTTTACCCAACCATGCGTCGCTCATAAAACCCTCCATGCAGCGTCACGAGCGCAGGTGAGACCAGCAGAAGGCCGGCGAGGAACCGGAGCGACGCCAATACATGAGGATTTCGAGCCGGGCTTCGACAACGTATCACCAAGCGCAGTAGCTGCGCGGAGGTTTTTCATAACCGCACCTCGATGCCTTGGCCCGCCATGAACGCCTTCGCCTGCTGCACCGTATATTCGCCGAAGTGGAAGATGCTGGCCGCCAGAACCGCATCGGCGCCACCTTTTGTCACACCATCGGCCAGATGTTGCAGGTTGCCCACGCCGCCGCTGGCGATCACGGGAATCTCCAGCGCATCGGTCACCGCACGAGTGAGCGCCAGATCGAACCCCTTTTTCTGCCCATCCTGATCCATGCTGGTCAGCAGGATCTCGCCCGCACCCAGCATCTGCATCTTCCGCGCCCACTCCACCGCATCCAGCCCGGTGGGTTTGCGGCCACCGTGGGTGAACACCTCCCACTTGCCCGGCCCGACCTGCTTGGCGTCGATGGCGACCACGATGCACTGCGAACCGTAACGACCGGATGCGTCCGCCACCAGTTGCGGGTTCAGCACGGCGGATGTATTGATGCTGACCTTATCCGCCCCCGCATTGAGCAGGTTGCGCACATCCCGTACCTCGCGCACGCCACCGCCGACCGTCAGCGGGATGAACACCTGGGAAGCCACCTCTTCGATGATATGGAAAATGATGCTGCGATCATCCGAACTTGCCGTAATGTCGAGGAAGGTCAACTCGTCCGCCCCCTGCTCGTCGTAGCGGCGCGCGATCTCCACCGGATCGCCCGCATCACGCAATTCGACGAAACTGACCCCCTTGACCACGCGACCGGCGGTCACATCCATGCAGGGAATGATACGTTTGGCGAGCATCAGGGCTTGGAGGTCAGCTCGTCCGCCAGCGCCTGAGCCTCGCGGAAATCCAACGTACCCTCGTAGATGGCGCGACCGGTGATCGCACCGCTAATGCCTTCGGACTGCACCGCGCACAACGCGTGCACGTCGTCCAGATTGGTGATACCGCCACTGGCGATCACCGGCACGCGCAACGGTTGCGCCAACTCGACAGTCGCTTCGATGTTGACGCCGGTCATCATGCCGTCGCGTCCGATGTCGGTGTAAATGATCGCTTCCACCCCATAGCCCTCGAAACGCTGGGCAAGATCGGCCACGTCGTGGCCGGTCAACTTCGACCAGCCATCCACCGCCACTTTGCCCCCTTTGGCGTCCAGCCCCACCATGATATGGCCGGGGAATGCATCGCAGGCCTCATGCAGGAAACCGGGCACTTTCACCGCGGCCGTGCCGATGATGACATACGTGATGCCAAGGTCGAGATAACGTTCGATCGTCTCGAGGTCGCGGATACCACCGCCGAGTTGCACCGGGATATCCATGCCCACAGCCTCGATGATGCTGCGCACAGCGGCCTCATTCTTCGGTTTTCCGGCAAACGCGCCATTCAGGTCAACCAGATGCAAACGGCGCGCGCCTTGCTCCAGCCAATGCACTGCGGTCGCGGCAGGGTCTTCCGAAAACACTGTCGCACCCTCCATCACGCCCTGTTTGAGGCGCACACACTGACCGTCTTTCAAATCAATCGCAGGAATAATCAACATGGCAGTACTTGAAAATATCTAAGGGATCCATTGGGTGAAATTCTGCAGCAGTTTCAGCCCTGCTGCTTGGCTTTTTTCCGGGTGGAACTGCACCGCGAACAGGTTTTCCCGCGCCACCGCGCACACGAACGGCGACGGGTAATCGCTGGTGGCCTGGATGATCGCGTCATCCTGCGGCCGCACGTAATAACTGTGCACGAAATAGAAACGCTCATCCTGGGCGATGCCGTTCCACAACGGGTGCTCAAGAGTGTTCCCTCTCCCGGAGGGCGAGGGGGCAACCGTCGCATCTCCTTGCGGAAATGCGGGATGTTCGACCCTGTGCACGCGGTTCCAGCCCATGTGCGGCACCTTGAGCTTGCCGCCCTGCGCATCGTGCATGTTGCCGGCAAAACGCACCACTTCACCCGGCAACACAGCCAACCCGCGCACATTGCCTTCGGCGCTGTGCTCGAAGAGCATCTGCAGGCCGATGCAAATCCCGAGGAAAGGCTTGCTGTGAGCGGCTTCCAGCACCGCATCACGCAGGCCACGGGCATCCAGTTCGCGCATGCAGTCCGGCATCGCCCCCTGTCCCGGGAACACGACGCGGCCGGCTCCGGAAACCACTTGCGCGTCATCCGTTACGACAACCTCCGCAGCAGGCGCCACGCTGCGCAAAGCCTGTTCGACCGAACGCAGATTGCCCATCCCGTAATCGACTACCGCAATATCGACCATAGTGGTTTACAACGAACCTTTTGTGGAGGGCGTCACACCGGCCATGCGCGGATCGAGTTCCAGCGCCATGCGCAATGCGCGGCCGAACGCCTTGAAAATGGTTTCTGCCTGATGGTGCGCATTGTTACCCGCCAGGTTATCGATATGCAACGTCACCAGCGCATGATTGACGAACCCCTGGAAGAATTCATTGATCAGATCCACATCGAATTCGCCGATGCTGTCGCGCACGAATCCGCAGTTGAACACCAGCCCTGGGCGACCGGAGATATCCAGCACCACGCGCGACAGCGACTCGTCCAGCGGCACATAGGCATGGCCGTAGCGGCGCAGGCCCTTCTTGTCGCCGACCGCCTGATTGAACGCCTGGCCCAGCGTAATGCCGATGTCTTCCACGGTGTGATGCGCGTCGATGTGCAGGTCGCCCTTGGCGTGAATGCCGATGTCCACCAAGCCATGGCGGGCGATCTGGTCTAACATGTGATCGAGGAACGGCAGGCCGGTATCGAATACCGCCTTGCCACTACCGTCCAGATCCAGTTCGACGGTGATCTGGGTTTCCAGGGTGTTGCGTGAAATTTTTGCGCTACGCATGTTATTCCCTTATCAAATCCTGATTCACCCGCAGGAGCGCAACTTGTTGCGCGATGGTAGTTCGATACGATCGCGCAACAAGTTGCGCTCCTACACGGTCTTCGTTATCTCATTAAGTTCCTGGTCGGTCTCCGCCGAAACTTGCTTACCTTGTCCGCACACATTCTCTCAAGGCAGCCATGAACCGCTCGTTTTGGCTCCGACATGACCTGAAGTTCGGTCTCCGCCGAAACTTGCTTACCTTGTCCGCACACATTCTCTCAAGGCAGCCATGAACCGCTCGTTTTGGCTCCGACATGACCTGAAGGTCGGTCTCCGCCGAAACTTGCTTACCTTGTCCGCACACATTCTCTCAAGGCAGCCATGAACCGCTCGTTTTCTTCCGGTGTACCCACTGTCACGCGCAAGCAATCCTTCAGCATCGGATGCGCGCCATGCAAATTCTTGATCAGTACACCGCGCTGCTTCAGGCCATCGAACACTTCGGCAGCCCTCGCCACGCGGAACAGCAGAAAATTCGCTTCGCTGGGATAGGTCTGCACGCCCTCCATATCGCGCAATTGCTGTAACAGCGCCGCGCGATCCAGCTTGATCTGTTCCGCCTGCCGCTGCAACACCGCATGGTGTTCCAGCAATTTCCCCGCGACCAACTGCGGCAACACGCCAACATTATACGGCAAGCGCAGCTTTTCCAGATGTTCCAGCCAGGCCGCGCTTCCGGCCAGAAAGCCGAGACGCAATCCGGCCATGCCCAGTTTGGAAAAAGTGCGCATCACCAGCAGGTTGGGATAGCTCGACAGATGCGTGATGAAGCTGTCACTGGCAAAGGCGTAATACGCCTCGTCCACCACCACCAGTCCCGGCGCAGCCGCAATGATCTGCCGCACCTCGTCCGCGGCAAACAGGTTGCCGGTGGGATTGTTCGGGAAGGCCAGAAACACCAGCGCCGGCTTCTCCCGTTCGATGGCCGCCAGCGTCGCCGGCAGATCCAGCGAGAAATCCTCTGCCAGCGGTACACCGACATAACGCATCCCGGTGAACGTCGCGATCATCCGGTACATCACGAACGACGGTTCCACGCTCAACAACGTCGCGCCCGGCTTGTTCAGCGCCAGCGCCAGCAACTGGATCAACTCGTCCGAACCGTTGCCGAGCAGCACTTCCATACCGTCCGGCAAGTCCAGCAGGCCGCGTATCCTCGCCTTCAGCGAGGCCGGGTTAGGGTCGGGATAGCGGTTGATGGCCGCCTCCGCCACCAGCGCCGCGATCTCGTCGCGCAACGGCTGCGGAATCAGGTAGGGATTCTCCATCGCGTCCAGCTTGATATAACCGCTGCTGTCCGGCACGTGGTAAGCATGCAAAGCAAGGATTTCCGGACGGATCAATTCGTTGGCCAGGCAGGAAGGAGAAACGGGCAACATGGGGACGGCAGGTCATTCTGCGTAAGGTTTGAAACGGCGCACAGCTTACCACAGCAACACTGCACGGCACAAAATCGGGTGCAAAAAACAGGGGTGACCGAAATCTCCCTTCTTCGTATTGCATCAGCTTTTGTGTGATGGATATCCGCTATACCCCAGTCCATCATTCGATTCGCCAACTCGTTCAGTGCGATCTTAGAATTTTTTCGGCAAACCAGCCTGTTTCAGCACGGCATTCGCGGTATACCTCGATTTGATCTTACTGTCGACTGGAAAGCGAACCATCGTTATTGGACTGAACCAGATTTCATGGTCACCCCTTCCTTGTCTTTCAAACCGGCAGCCAGCTTCTAACAACAATGTTTTAAGCTGTGCGGTATAACTTTCCATCAGGCGGCTTGGCGATGAGCCACTTCAAAACGGCGGGTAAACAACTCGAACGGCATCTCATCACCGTCGGGATAGCCATTGGCCTCTAGCAATTCCGGAATCAGAACATGCAATTTGGCGAGTAACGCTTCCGATGTTTCAGCCTCTGCAACCAATCCCGGAACATCGTCGCTGGTCGCGACCCAAACGTTCGCTTCCTCATCCCACTCTGCCCTGATAAATAGCGATTTCATGGCACACCTCATAATTATCGACGGGGCAGTGTAGCAGAAAAAACAAGCGCAAAAAAACAGGGGAGACCGAAGTCTCCCCTGCTTGTACTACATCAGCTTTTGTGTGACGGGTATCGCTTGCGCTCCACCCATCCTACTCGGGCTAACTTAGAATGCAGCTTCCAGCAAGAACGTGGTCAACTGGTCGCCGGTGTTGCCGACAACAGTCTGGTCCTTGGAACCGCCGATGCTGTAAGCGGAACCGCTGTACATCGAGTGGTTCAGGTGCAATGCCACGTTCTGGGTCAGGTCATACACGGCAGACAGGGTGAAAGCGTTGTCCTTGTCAGCCTGACCAGCCACACCCAGCAAGCCACCGGTACCGGTTTCAGCATTGCGGTACGCAGCACCGATGTGCAGAATGTGCGGGATCACGCTGTAGTCAGCGCCGATGGTCCATGCGGAGGTCCTGTTAACACCGCCACCGTACACGTTACCTGCGGTGCCACCAACCACTAGGGCGACAGCCGGAGCGGTAGCCCAGGTTGCGTACACGCCCAGATCCTTGCCGCCGACTTGGCCGAACGCTTGGAAGTCCAGAGAAGTCGCCTTGGTGTCAACCAGAGTTGTTACGGTAGCCAATGCTGCGCCTAGATAGCTTTGGCCGCTGGTGAAGGCTGCGCCGATGTGCATCGCCCAGTCGGAAACGGTCGGAGTTGCAGCGACACGCACGAAGGTGGAACGCAGTTGTGGCGAGGTTGCGCCGGCAGCAGCCGCGAAGTCAGGTGCAAAACGGGTCACGTTGATGTAGCCCATGTCGCCCTTGGCCACGAATGCCAGACCGGTAGCTGCGCCTGCGCCGTTACCCACGAATTGCATCGCGGAGATTTCCCTGCGGTGTTCCATCCAGCGGATGCCACGAACCATACCGGTGCTGGACTCGTCGTAGCCGTAAGCCACGCCCAGAGCGTCGGTCAGGAACGGGATGACGGACAGCTTGGCGCCGCCCATGTCAAACACGACAGGCATCTTGAAGCCGGCCACGATACCGCCCAGAGGGCCGCCAACCACGTTGTTTTCCATCATGAAGCCGATGTTTTCTGCAACGCGGCCGCCGAAGAACAGGCTGAACTCGTCAGGGATCTGCCACTGGCCGCCATTGGTGGTGGTACCGGAAACCGTAGCGGGAGCGTCAGCGCCGTTGGTCTTCTGGTAACGAGCCTTCAACAGCAGAGCTGCGTTCAGGGTGTTAGGAATGGACAGGTGTTCGCCTTCCACTTTTTCCTGCGCGCCCATCATGGTGTAGCCGGCGGCCTTGAAAGCCTGACCGAAGCCGTTCAGGATCGGGTAGTGTTGCTGGTGGCAAGCGGAGCAAGCCATGCCGGTTTGACGGGCAAATGCCGGGATAGCGGACGCTTCCGGTGCGAATGCCGTAGCAGCCATTACGCCAGCGATAGAGAGAACGATTTTCTTCATTGTGATATTTCCTTTTGAGAAAAGTTAATTAAGCTTAAGTTACTTTGAAAAACTAGCGATCGGCGAAACCTCCCCCTTTCACTGGGTGCGGACTTTATCCAAGCGAGCGACGGCCTGTCAAAAGTTTAACGGGGAAGTGTGGTTTTTTTGCAACAAGGCTAAAGCGGGGGAGTGGGGAGTGGGGAGTGGGGAGTGGGGAGT
This sequence comes from Nitrosomonadales bacterium, assembly GCA_016716325.1. Classification (NCBI taxonomy): domain Bacteria; kingdom Pseudomonadati; phylum Pseudomonadota; class Betaproteobacteria; order Nitrosomonadales; species Nitrosomonadales bacterium. The sequence goes on along the minus strand of JADJWO010000001.1, from coordinate 2,037,745 downwards.
GGGGAAAATTATGCTACGATGCCAACATGTACACAAATAAGGACAGAGATTTATGGATGCCATCACTTACACTAACGCGCGCAATAGTCTTGCAAAAACCATGGATCAGGTGAATGAAAATCACGAGCCGATCATTATCACGCGCCAGAACGGTGCGGCGGCGGTACTGATGTCATTGGAAGATTTCAATGCGTGGGAAGAAACCGCGTACCTGTTGCGCACCCCCGCCAACGCAAAGCGTTTGAGCGACGCAGTTGCGGCCATAAACAGCGGCAAGGTGAAAGAGCGGGCGCTGCTCAAATGAAAACCCACTGGGCGGACGAAGCATGGGAGGATTATCTGTGGTGGCATAAAACGAATGGCAAAATTCTCCAGCGCATCAACCGACTAATCGAAAGCATTCAAGAAACACCGTTTAACGGATTGGGCAAACCGGAGCCGCTGAAACACGAGTTATCCGGGTACTGGTCGCGCCGCATTACCAATGAGCACCGGCTGGTTTACAAGATCGCCGATGAAGTCATCGTTATCGTGCAATGCCGCTATCACTACTAGTCGGGGCCAAGTCCCCCAGCACGTCCAGCAACGGCCCCAGATGTTTCTCATAGCGCCGCCAGCGTTCTACGGATGAAGTATAAACAGGTCGCCGGACTTGAAGGAAACTAGCCGTTCTTACAGGACGCGCCTGTTTATGTGATTCGAGGCAGGCATCGTTCCATTCCAATCCGCAGTATTCGATCATCCGTTTCGCCTCGGCCTCACGATTTTGCACGATGTCTTCATAGTACACATCCAAAAAGGCCTCTTTGGGCAACACCTTCCGCCAGTGCGCCATCAGGCGCGCGTAGCCAACGTAATAGGCGCCCAACTCGTCAAAGTCATACGACCAAGGTACGTGATCATTGGCAAACAGATTGGTAAAACAAGAGAAACAGGTATCCACGGGATTGCGATTGACATGGATGATTTTTGCATTGGGAAACATTAGATGAATCAACCCAATAAGCATATAATTGGCCGGCAACTTATCGGTTATACGTCTCGAGTCCGGGCTATGAGCAGTCAAAGCCGTCAAGTACTCATCCGCCCATTGCCCAAGTCTTTCCCGGTTCAATAACCGCAAGCTGCCCGGATATATCACGCCCGATATGCCTCTCCGGGCAATCGTATGCATATCCGGCAACTCCCCCGCCCCATATACAGCCGGATGGCTCGCGATGATATGCTCCGTCAAGGTCGTGCCGGATCGCGGCATCCCCACGATAAAAACCGGCGTCTCCGAGGGGTTGCCGCCGCCCCGCAAGCCCGCCAACCTTGCCTCGTCAAAAATCCGGATCAATTCGTCCACGTTATGTGACTCGACATGTGAATCATATTGGAGTGAACGTCGTTTAAGCTTTGCCCCTTCCGCGAAATGGGAAAAAGCCTGGTCGGTACACGCCATATCGTCATAGCCTTTGCCGAGCGCAAAATTCAAATGAAGCAGATCGGGTTCGGAAAGCGCCAATGTCTTGTTCGCCACGCGCTGTCCGATCTCGACAAGCGCCTTATGGTTTTCATCATCAGGCTGAACCTTTTTGCTTTGGGCGAGAAAATAACGCGCCTCCACGCAATCCTTATTGGTCTCAAGCACCTTTCTAAAACAAGCTTCAGCTTCCGCAACTCTGTTCAATTGGACGAGCGTCACTCCCAAATTTTGCAATGCATCTGCATAATCAGCTTGAAGCGATATCGCCTGACCAAAACGAACGGCAGCTTCCTCATGACGCCCGCGCTTCGCCAGCAAGTCACCCAGGTTATTCAACACTTTGGCATCCTGGGGCAACAACTCCGCCGCTCGTTGATAGGCATGCAACGCATCCTTGCCTTGCGAAGACAAAGCCGCGCTCAATATCTTCCAGCCAAACCCGGAACCGGGGTGGCGCCGGACAAGCAGGCCCGCCTGATGCTCCAGTTCCGCATAGCGCCCCGACTGGTACAGCGCGATCAATTGATTCTGCTCGTTCGCGGTCGGCGCGCTGGCTATGTCCGGTACCCGTCCTGCGTTGCGGGCGGAGGACGGCCCGCCGGCTAAGGATAGGTTCGAGCAGCAGTGCTTGTATTTTTTCCCGCTGCCGCAGGGACATGGGTCGTTTCTGCCAGGTTTCACGTTTACGATTCCTTAAGTTCGTTTTGCATGCGGGGATTTTACCGCACAGATATCTTCAGTGACTGTCATTCCGGCGCAGGCCGGAATCCAGTTGGTTAAATAATCCCCCGCGTAGCGGGACAGAACCAAAGTATTGTCCGCTTCGCGGAGTATTTGTCTCGCTGGATTCCCGCCTGCGCGGGAATGACGGAATGGCGCGTTCTGCACGTTGTCGCCAATTCCGGGAATCTCAATAATTGACTGGATTCCGGCCTGCGCGGGAATGACGGAATGGCGCGTTCTGCACGTTGTCGCCAATTCTCAGGAATCTCAATAATTGACTGGATTCCGGCCTGCGCCGGAATGACGGAATGGCGCGTTCTGCACATTGTCGCCAATTCCGGGAATCTCAATAATTGACTGGATTCCGGCCTGCGCGGGAATGACAACTTGATCCGTGCATCCTTAAAGCAATGATTTCGGGTGTTGGACATGTGTCGCCTGAAAAGCTGACTGCTGTGTAGTTTATGTGCCGAAGCCCCATTTATCCGCGCAACTCGAAGCACACTTTGCCGCGCTGGTTGCTGGTCAACGCCAGATGGTAGCCGAGTTGTTCGGCCCAACGTGCCGCCTGGTATAAGCCCACCCCCAGCCCGTTCCTGGAAGCAACGACGCTGCGCAACAGATTTGCGGCGATGGCTTGCGGCACCGGCTCGCCACTGTCGCAGACCGTGATACGTAGCGGCATGGCGTGCATTTCGACCGTGATATGGATATCGGGACTGGATTGACGCTTGCTCAGCGCATTGTCGAGCAGGTTGTCCAGCACGCAATCGAACATGACGGCGGGTATTTCGCCGTCCGGAAAAGTGCGCGGCGCGACCCAGCGGATCTGCTGGTGCTGGTTGCGCGTCCGCAACATATCCCACCAGGCCGCCAGCGACAGCAGGGGCGCATCGGCACTTTCCGGCTGCGATTGCTGGAGTTTTTCCAGCACCAGTTCGATGCGCCGCGCAAGCAGCGGCAATTGCTGTTGCAGGAGCTGCTGGGCACGCTGTTCGCTGCTTTGTGCGATGGCAGTGAGCGAAAGCAGCGACTGCAGCATGTTCTTCAGGTCGTGGGTCAGCCGCGCGCCCGTCTCGTATACGGTCTGCAACCGCGTGATGTCGCGCAGGCTCTGTTCGCGCTGCTTGGCCTGATAGAAGTAGCCGATCAACTGCGCCAGCAACTGGATATGCAGCAGCACGGTCGGGTTAAGCGATTGCCTGGCATACAGGGTCAGGTGCAAATCGCCCTCCTGCACCGTCACGGCATGTTCGCTGAACTGGCCCGACTGTTCCGCCCTGCCCGGAGTCCGCCATGACAGGCCAGACAGCCAGGGCAGGTCGCCCAGCAGAGCGGTGGCGCGTGTCAGGTAACTGGTCGCATCGGGCTCGTTTTGCGCCGCTTCGGCCAATCGTGCCAGCCAGCTCTCGAAAGGGGTGCCGACATTCAGCAGGTAGCGCGAGAACATCACCTGCAGACCGCTGAATCCGAAGCGCGGATTCCACAGGCCGCCCAGCGCCAACAGGATCATCCCCAACAGGAATAGCGTGCGTAACAATGCCTCCAGATAATCCGTTGCGCCCAGCGTCATGAAAGCCAGGCTGCCAAGCACCACCAGCGCCAGCAACATGAACAACAACAGGCTGTAGATGAAGTCGATGGTCTGCGCGGTCTCGACCGGTTCTTCGCTGACCGGCAACACAGCGATGCTGACCAGCAGCACGGGCAGCATGTACCACATCAGGATGCGCCCGACTTCGATGGTGGACTGCACCCCGAACAGGTGCGGCACGACCCACAGCAACAGCACCGCAAGCAGATAAGCCATCACGGAAAGATTGAGCAACCGCCCCCAGTATGTGCGGAACGCAAGCACCCGTCCGCCAACCAGACCGAACAATCCGGTCAACCAGAACGCGACCACCCACCAGTTCAGCCAGAACATGACTACTGCTGCCGCCATGATGATGAAGGCAAACCCGCTGCGCCCGACTTCGCGTTCGCCACGCCATAACGGTTGCCAGATCAGCATGACGCCGAGGTGCGCGAGAAAGATCGGATGCACCCAGGTGCTGTCCACACCAAACAGCATCGCGCCATGCAACGACGCCAGCATCGCCAGCAACAGCCAGCGTCCGGTCTGCAGGCGCAGCCCCCCTTTAAGTGTCAGCATTTCGTCAGGAGCCCGTCAGCAATCCGTCACAATCGGCCCGACTCAAAGTTGCACATTGAATTAAAAAGGTCATTGGGCGACTCTCGATAAACCATATTGATAAAAATATAACCAATTGTAAGTTAAATGATTTAACCTAATTCCAACCGAAAAAACGACCCTATCCAACGCCACCTCGAAAAACTTGGCACAGCTATTGCTGTGTTTACTGCGCAATATTCACAAACAGGAGACTAGCATAATGAAACACAAACAATCAGGTTTTACCTTGATCGAGATCGCCATCGTGCTGGTGATCATCGGTCTGCTGCTCGGCGGCGTGTTGAAAGGCCAAGAGTTGATCAATAGCGCCAAGGTCAAGAATCTGGCTGCCGACTTCAAGAACATCCCGGTGTTCATCTACGGCTACCAGGATAAATTCAAGGCATTGCCGGGCGACCAGACACAGGCAAAACTGGATGCACAGTTCCCGCCAGCCAACACGGGCACCGTCTGCACTCCGGCAGCTGCAGGATTGTGCGCAACCGGGAATGGCGTGATTGACGGCGCATGGAATGCAACAACGGTAGCTTCAGAATCCTTTGTGTTCTGGCAGCATGTGCGCCTGGCCGGCTTGGCTCCCGGCGCCACCGCCACCGCTTCTGCCGACTACCTACCAGTCAATGCGGCGGGTGGTACGATAGGTATCCAGAGCGGCACGACCGACGTCACCAAAACGCCGATCAAAGACCTGTCGGGCACTCCGGTGGCTATCCGCGGTTCCTATATCATCTGTTCCAAAGGCATCCTGGGTAAGTTCGCCAAGCAACTCGACACCACCATGGACGACGGCAATACCGCCACCGGCTCGATGATGTCCGCACTGGAGACCGGCTATGCCATCGGCGATGATGCGGTTGCGACCATCGACGACGCATTGACCTACACTGTCTGCATGGGAATCTGATCTCGATCACACCCGGCGTGACCAAGCCCGCTTCGGCGGGCTTTTTTATCGCCCTTTGTGCAACCAGACCTCCGCCTGCTGCAACGCCTCCGGCAGACCGAGCAATACCAGCACGTCGCCCGCCTGCAGCAGCATCTCTTCGCTCGGCTGGGCTCCGCGCAGGTTGCGCCGCCGCACGGCGTTCACCTCGACATTCAACATTTCCAGGCCGACCTCGCGCAATCGCTTGCCTGCCGCATCGGAATCTTCCCTGAGCAGCACGCTGAGGAAGCGCGATTGCAGGTTTTCGCTGGCCTCGCCGATCTCGTTCTGTGCAGTGCGGAAATAACTGCTGAACGCCGCATAGCGGCGCGCACGCGTTTCCTGCACGCGACGGATCACGCGATTGAGCGGCACGCCCGCCATCAGCATGGCCTGCGAAGCGAGCATCACGCTGCCTTCGGTGACTTCCGCCACCACCTCTGCCGCGCCCGCCTCCTTCAATGCCTCGATATGGCTGTCGTCGTTGGTGCGCACCACCACCGGCAGGTCGGGGCGCAGCTCCTTGACATGGCGCAGGATCGCCAGCGCGGAATGCTTGTCCTTGTAAGAGATCACCAGCGCCCTGGCGCGCATCAACCCGGCGGCCATCAGCACTTCGCGCTTGGCGGCATCGCCATACACCACACTTTTCTTCGCGGCGGCCGCTTCGCGCACATGACTCGAATCCAGATCCAGCGCAATGAAATCCAGTTTCTCTTCCTCCAGGAAATGCGCCAGCGTGTTGCCGCTGCGCCCATAGCCGCAGATGATGATATGACCGTTGCGCCCCATGGTCTGGATGGCGATCTGGTGCATCTGCATGGCGCGATTGGTCCACTCGGCAGCGGAAAAGCGACGCGCAATGGCTTCGCCGTACTGGATCAGGAACGGCGCCGCCAGCATCGACAGCAACATCGCGGCAAGCGTGATCTGCATGACATCTTCATTCAGCAGGTGCGCGTTATCGGTCAGCGTCAACAACACGAAGCCGAATTCACCGGCTTGCGCCAGACCGATCGCACTTCGCAACGCGACGCCCCAATCACCTTCGAAAGCGCGCGCCAGCAAGGCCACGATCAATGCCTTGGCAGCGATCAGCGCAAACAGCGCCAGCAGTATCCAGCCGAAATCGCCCGCCACGCCGCCCACATCGAGTTTCATGCCGATGGTGACGAAGAACAGGCCAAGCAGCACGTCCCGGAACGGCTTGATATCTTCTTCCACCTGATAACGGTATTCGGTTTCCGAGATCAGCATGCCCGCGACGAACGCGCCCAGTGCCAGCGACAGCCCGGCCAATTCGGTGAAGTAGGCCAGACCCAGCGTGATCAGCAGCACGTTGAGCATGAACAGCTCGGAGGATTTCTGCCGCGCCACGATGTGGAACCACGAGCGCATGATGTGCTGACCGAATACCAGCAGCACCAGCAATACACCGGCGGCATTGAGCGTGGCATAGGCAAGCGTGGCGGCAAGATCGTCCGGGTTGGAAGCCAGCGCCGGGATGATGATCAGCAACGGCACCACGGCCAGATCCTGGAACAGCAGCACACCCATCATCTGCTGGCCGTAAGGCAGATTCAGCTCGGCACGCTCGACCAGCATCTTGCTGACGATGGCCGTGGAAGACATCGCCAGAACGCCACCCAGAGCCAGACCGGCGCGCCAGTCCAGGCCGAACAGTGCGGCGACCGCCATGACCGCCAGCATGGTCATGACCACCTGCGCGCCACCCAAACCGAATACCGTGCGTTTCATCGCGCGCAAGCGCGTCAGGCTGAATTCCAGGCCGATGCTGAACATCAGGAACACCACGCCGAATTCGGCCAGGTGCCGTGTCCCCGGCGCATCCGGTATCCACGCCATCGCGTGCGGACCGATCAGAATGCCGACCGCAAGATAGCCCAGCATCACCGGCAAATGCAGGATGCGGCACAGCACCACCACGTTTACCGCAGTGGCGAGCAGGATCAATACCAGAGAAAGCGAGTTTTCCATCAATCGACGACATATGCAGGTTACCGGCACGATAATGCCGTACTCATGCATGCTTTGCAAAATTTGTTAGTGGGGAGTGGAACGGCACTGCATGCCTCAGCGGGGAATGGGGAAACTACTCCCCACTACCAACTCCCCACTACCAACTCCCCACTACCAACTCCCCACTACCAACTCCCCACTACCAACTCCCCACTACCAACTCCCCACTACCAACTCCCCACTAGGTATAATGCGCCGCATGAACCGACCCCTTTCCGCCACACCGCGCGCACTTGATCTTGGGCGCGAAGTATTGAATATCGAAGCCGATGCTGTCAGGGCGCTCGCCACGCGCCTCGACGACAGTTTCCTGTACGCGCTGGAGGTGATCCTGCATTGCCACGGGCGCGTCATCGTCAGCGGCATGGGCAAATCCGGCCATATCGCGCGCAAGATCGCCGCGACCATGTCCAGCACCGGCACGCCCGCCTACTTCGTGCATCCCGGTGAGGCCAGCCACGGAGACCTGGGCATGATCACCAGCGAGGATGTCATCATCGCGCTGTCCTATTCCGGCGAAAGCCAGGAACTGATGACCATCGTTCCGGTCATCAAGCGTCAGGGCGCGAAGCTCATCAGCATGACCGGCAACCCATCCTCCAGCCTGGCCCGGTCGGCAGATGTGCACCTCAACGCGGCGGTGGACAAGGAAGCCTGCCCGATGGGGCTGGCGCCCACGGCCAGCACCACAGCCGCGCTGGCACTGGGCGATGCGCTGGCTGTCGCGTTGCTGGACGCAAAGGGTTTCGGCGCGGAGGATTTCGCACGCTCCCATCCGGGCGGCAGCCTCGGACGGCGCCTGCTCACCCACGTGCGCGATATCATGCGCAGCGGCGAACGCCTGCCGATGGTGCGCGAAGACGCGATGCTGAGCGATGCGATCCTGGAGATCTCCAGAAAAGGCGTGGGCATGACCGCGATCATCGACGAAGCGCAGCACGTGCTGGGCATCTACACCGATGGCGATCTGCGCCGCACTCTGGAAAAGCAACTGGATTTCAACATCACGCCGGTACGCGACGTGATGTCCGCAAACCCGCGCTGTATAGGCCCGGACGCCCTTGCAGCCGAGGCGGTGCAGGTAATGGAGCAACACAACATCAACCAGATACTGGTGGTGGACGGACAACACAGGCTGGTCGGGGCATTGAACATGCACGACCTGCTGCATGCGAAAGTCATATAACAAGGAGAAAGACATGTTACTGAGCCGCGCTAAACTGATTCGCCTGATCGCCTTCGACGTGGACGGCGTAATGACCGACGGCGGGCTGTTCCTGTCCGATTCCGGCGAGGAGTTCAAGCGCTTCAACTCGCTGGACGGGCATGGTCTGAAGATGCTCAAGGCCAGCGGCGTCGAGATCGCCATCATCACCGGCCGCACGTCGCGTTGCGTCGAGATGCGCGCACAGAATCTCGGCATTGCACATGTCTACCAGGGTGTGGAACGCAAGCTCGACGCGATGGTCGACCTGCTTGCCAGGCTGAAATTGTCGCGCGATGCCACCGCCTACATGGGCGACGATGTGGTGGATCTGTGCGTGATGCGGCACGTCGGCCTGGCGATCAGCGTGCCGGAATCCCCGCAACTGGTGCGCGAACATTCCGATTACGTCACGCGGCGCAGCGGCGGACACGGCGCAGTGCGCGAAGCCTGCGAACTGATCATGTCGGCGCAAGGCACGCTGGACGCACAACTGGCCCCTTACCTGAAATGACCTTTGCATCTCGCGTCCGTCACTGGCTGCCGCTGTTGCCGCTACTCGGCCTGTTGGGAGCGACCTACTGGCTGAACCAGCAGGTGCAGCCGATACCCTACAAACCGGATGGCAGCACACGCCACGACCCCGATTCGATCATGGAGAACTTTTCCGCGCTCCAACTGGACGAACAAGGTTCGCCGCGTTTCATCATGGCCGCAAAAAAGTTGCAGCATTATCCGGACGATGACAGCACCACGCTGGAAATACCCCGCCTCACTTCGCTGTCCGCCGACCGACCGGCAGTGCACGTCATCGCCAGGCGCGGGGTCGTTTCCAGCCGGGGTGACGAGATATTCCTGCATGAGGAAGTCGAGGTCCTGCGCGAGGCCAGCGCGGAACGGGAAGAGCTCGCGCTGCATACCCGATACCTCCATGTCGTCCCGGATCGCGACTGGGCCGACACCGACCACCCCGTGACCATCGTTGATCCGCATAACACCGTGCACGCGACTGGGCTGGAAATGGACAACAAGGCACGCACCCTGAAGCTGCTTTCACAAGTCAGGAGCGAACATGTCCCGACGCGCAAATAACCTGTGGCTGGCAGCCTGTCTGCTGCTGCTCGCGCCGGCAGGCCATGCCGAGCGTGCCGACCGCGACAAGCCTATCCATCTGGAAGCCGACCAGGTGCTGATAGACGATGCGCAACAGGTCAGCACCTTCATCGGCAACGTGCAATTCACCCAGGGCACGATGCTGATACGCGGCGACAAGATCGTCGTGGTGCAGGACAGCGAAGGCTTCAAGCATGGCACGGCCTATGGACGTCCCGCCAGTTTCCGGCAGAAGCGCGAGGGGTTGGACGAATACATCGACGGCTACGGCGAACGCATCGAATACGACACGCGCGCCGAAACGGTGGATTTCCACGTGCGCGCACATGTCACACGCAGCCTCGACGAGGTGCGCGGCGAACATATCACCTACAGCCAGAAGACCGAGATATTCCAGGTGCATGGCGGCAGCACGACCGATGTGGGCAAGCCGCCGAAACGGGTTCGCGCGGTGTTGCATTCCAAACCCAAACCGGGCGAAGCGCAACCGCAAGACCCGTTACCCATCGCCCCGAGCGACACACTGACACCAGCGGAGCAAGAATGAGTGAATTGCGCGCCGTAGGCCTGATGAAAAAATACGCTTCACGCACCGTCGTGCATGACGTCTCGCTATCGCTGCGCAGCGGCGAAGTGGTCGGGCTGCTGGGCCCGAACGGCGCGGGCAAGACCACCTCTTTCTACATGATCGTGGGGCTGATCGCGACGAACGGCGGTGAGATATTCATCGACGACCGCAACATCACCCATATGCCCATCCACCGCCGTGCGCGCCTGGGGCTGGGTTACCTGCCACAGGAAGCCTCGATCTTCCGGCGCATGACCGTCGCGCAGAACATCCAGGCGATACTCGAATTGCAGGGCTTGCCGGAAGACGACTTGCAGAATCGGTTGGAGGCGCTGCTGGAGGACCTCCACATCACGCATATCCGCGACAATCCGGCCATCAGCCTGTCCGGCGGCGAGCGGCGGCGCGTGGAGATCGCCCGCGCACTGGCGACCGACCCGCGCTTCATCCTGCTCGACGAACCGTTCGCCGGCGTCGACCCCATCGCCGTGCTGGACATCCAGAGGATCATCCGTTTCCTCAAGGAGCGCAATATCGGCGTGCTGATCACCGACCACAACGTACGCGAAACGCTGGGCATCTGCGATCGCGCCTATATCATCAATGCCGGTGCCGTCATGGCCGAGGGCAAGCCGGATGAAATCATCTATAATGAAGGCGTGAGGAAAGTATATCTGGGTGAACACTTCAAGCTATGACGAGAAGGTATCCCGGAAGGGGGCATACCCCGGACACGACACTGAATAATGAAAGCATCTCTTCAACTTCGGATGTCCCAGCAACTGACGCTTACACCTCAGTTGCAGCAGGCCATCCGGCTACTCCAGCTCTCCACGCAGGACATGCATCAGGAAGTCGCGCGCATGCTTGACGAGAACCCGATGCTGGAACTGGCCGAGGAATCTGCTCCCCAGCCTTTCTCCGGCGAACCTCGGGGCAGCTTGGGCGAGACCGAGCCCGCGCCATCGCGCGACAGCGACCGCGGCGAGGACGATTTCGGCAATGAACCTGCCGACTGGATGATCGGCGGCGGCATGGCGCGCAGCATCGACGACGAGGACGATTCCTATCCGGAACAGGCTGCCGGCCATGCCACACTACGCGAACACCTGCACGACCAACTGACTACCAGCACGCTGGATGCGAATGACCGCAAGGTGGTCGGCATGCTGATCGACGCGCTGGACCAGAACGGTTATCTGGCGCAAGACCTGGCCGAACTGGCCGGGATGCTGCCCGAAGAACTGGACATCACACTGGACGACCTGGAAACCGCGCTGGTACAACTGCAACATCTCGACCTGCCCGGTCTGGGTGCTCGCAACCTGAGCGAATGTCTGGCGTTGCAACTCAAGGCGATGCCCGAGGACGTGCCGCAACGTGACCTTGCGATCCGGCTGGTCACCCACCACCTCGACCTAGTGGCAGCACACGACTTTGCCAGAATCAAAAGGCTGTTGCGCTGCTCGGATGACAATCTGCGCGCCGCCCAGAGCCTGATCACCGGCCTGAATCCGAAACCCGGCGCCGGGTTCGACCAAAGCGTCGCCGATTATGTTGTGCCCGACGTGATCGTGGAGAAACACGGCGGCAAATGGCGCGCGCGGCTCAACGTCGATGCGATGCCCAGGCTGCGCGTCAACCAGATCTATGCCAACATCCTGAAGCAGCGCGACGAGAAGAATGCCACGCAACTCGCCACACAATTGCAGGAAGCGAAATGGCTGATCAAAAACCTGCAACAGCGTTTCGAAACCATCCTGCGCGTCGCCCAGGCCATCGTCGAGCGTCAGGGCAACTTTCTTGAGCACGGCGAGATCGGCATGCGCCCGCTGGTATTGCGCGAGATCGCCGAGGCGCTGGAATTGCACGAATCAACCGTCTCGCGCAGCACGGTGCAGAAATTCATGCTGACCCCGCGCGGCATCTACGAATTCAAACATTTCTTTGGCAGCGGCCTGGCCACGGAAAGCGGCGGCACCTGCTCCTCCACTGCAATACGCGAACTGATCAGGCAACTGGTCAGTGCGGAAGACTCGCGCAAACCGCTTACCGACAGCCGCATGTCGGAAATCTTGGCACGGCAGGGCATCGTTGTCGCCCGGCGTACCATAGCAAAGTACCGGGATGCATTGCATATACTCCCGGTGAATCTACGTAAATCACTCTAACTATAAGGAGCACACCATGAACCTCCATCTAACCGGACGCCATCTGGAAATCACTCCCGCGATCCGCGACTATGCAACCGGGAAGTTCGGCAAGATCAAGCGGCATTTCGACAACGTGATTGACGTAAACATCATCCTTTCGGTGCAGAAGCTGAAACAGAAAGCCGAAGCCACCATCCATATCAGCGGCAAGGACGTTTTCGTGGAATGCGAGGACGAGAACCTGTATGCTGCGATCGATGCGCTCGTCGATCGCCTGGATCGCCAGGTGATCAAGCACAAGGAAAAGCTGTCGGCACGACGCCACGACGATTCCGGCAAACATGCCGCAGGGGAATAACCAACCAGGGGCGGCAGCGATGCCGCCCGTTTACCATTCGAGTTCGCCATGAACCTGATCAGCAAAATTCTTTCGCCAGACAACATCCTGCTGGACACCGAATCCACCAGCAAGAAGCGTATTTTCGAACGCGTCGGCCTGTTATTCGAGAACAACCAGCAAATTGCGCGCAGCCAGGTATTCGACAGCCTGTTCGCCCGCGAAAAACTCGGCTCGACCGGACTGGGGCAAGGCGTGGCCATCCCGCATGGCCGCATCGCAAAACTTCGCGACGCCACCGCCGCCTTCGTCAAGACCGCGAATCCGATTCCTTTCGATGCGCCTGACGGACAGCCGGTGAGCATGATCTGCGTGCTGCTGGTACCGGAACGCGCCACCGACCTGCATCTGCAGATCCTCGGCGAACTGGCTCAGATGTTCAGCGACCAGTCGTTCCGCAATCGCCTGAACGCCTGTACCGATGCCGCGAGCATCCATCAATTGATCTACGACTGGAACAGCTCGGCATGAAAACCGCTATAAATCGTAGCGAGCGGTTCGAGAGCAAGGCGCACGGAGCACAGCGAACGAGACATACCGAATGGGTAGGCGAGGAGCGAGCGCCGCACAACGCTGCGATCGAATCGCGCAGTAGGTTTATAGAGGTTTTCAAATGAGCCAGATCAATATCCGGCAACTGTTCGAAGACAAACAGGCGCGTCTTGAACTCAGCCGCGTGGCCGGGACCGACGGCGTCGGCCACATCATCGACAGCGACAAGGTGAATGCCTCCAACAAGGGGGTGGTCGGCCATCTCAATCTGATCCACCCGAACTGGGTGCAGGTACTCAGCGAGACCGAGCTGAACTATCTGAACAACCTGAGCGAGGGACAACGCAACATTGCATTCGATCAGATCGAACGGAGCGGCACGACCTGCCTGATCGTGGCCGGCACGAGCGACATACCGTCTGAACTGATAGCCTTCGCCGATCGCACCAACATCCCGCTGTTCTCTTCTCCAAAACCCAGCGTCTACCTGATGTGGCTGATCCGCCACTATCTCGCCAAGGAACTGGCGGAATCGACCTCGCGCCACGGCGTGTTCCTTGATGTGCTGGGCGTCGGCGTGATGATCACCGGCGAGAGCGCGGTCGGCAAAAGCGAACTGGGGCTCGAACTCATCACACGCGGCAGCGGACTGGTCGCCGACGATATCGTCGAATTGCACCATATCGCTCCGGACACGCTGGAAGGACGCTGCCCGGAACTGTTGCGCGATTTCCTCGAAGTGCGCGGGCTGGGTGTGTTGAACATCCGCACGATGTTCGGCGAAACAGCCGTGCGGCGCAAAAAAAGCCTCAAACTTATCGTAAACCTGCACCGCCCACCGGATGACGACCTGTCCAGGATCGACCGTCTGCCAATCAACGCCACGCACCAGGAAATCCTGGGCGTCAGCATCAGCACCGTCAACATCCCCGTTGTGGCGGGACGCAATCTCGCCGTCCTGGTCGAGGCCGCAGCGCGCAATTTCGTGCTGCACCAGCGCGGCATCAACACCATGCAGGAATTCATCGCGCGGCATAACCAGATGCTGCACGAGGAATAAGGGCGGTCCGATGCAGCTGTTCCTGATCAGCGGCCTGTCCGGCTCCGGCAAAAGCGTCGCGTTGAAGACGCTGGAGGATGCCGGTTTCTATTGCGTGGATAACCTGCCTGCCGACCTGCTCCCAGCCTTGATCGACAACCTGCAACAATCCGGGAATACTCAGATTGCGGTGAGCATCGATGTGCGCAGCGGCGGCAGCGTGCAACAACTGCCGCAGCATATCGCACAGCTAAAACAGCAAAGACAGGACGTACACCTGCTATTCCTGGATGCGCAGACCGACACCCTGGTGAAACGTTTCTCCGAAACGCGCCGCCTGCACCCGCTGAACGACGGGGAGCGCACCCTGACCGAATGCGTGGCGCGCGAACGCGAGTTGCTGGCCGAAATCAGCGGCATCGGCCATCGCATCGACACCAGCGAACTGGGCGCCAATGCGCTGCGCGCCTGGGTCAAGGCATTCATCCGGCTCGACCGTGCACGCCTCACCCTGCTGTTCCAGTCGTTCGGGTTCAAGAACGGCATCCCGCTCGATGCCGACATGGTGTTCGACGTGCGCTGCCTGCCCAATCCACACTATGACCCGGCGTTGCGCCCACTCACCGGGCGCGATCCCGCGGTGATCGAATTCCTGCAGCATGCACCCGACGCGCAGAAAATGTACCAGGACATCCGTTCCTTCGTCGAAAGCTGGCTGCCCAGCTACATCGCCGACAACCGCAGCTACCTGACCGTCGCCATCGGATGCACCGGCGGGCAACACCGCTCGGTGTATCTCGCAGAAAAGCTCGCGCGCCACTTTGAAGGGCAACAGCAAGTGCTGGTACGCCATCGCGGGCTCACCTGACCCCATGCAAACCGTCGCGTTGCGTTACATCAGGCCAGGTGACTGGCTGACGCTGGCGCTGGGTTGCCTGTGTGTGGCACTGGTCACACTCAATTTATGGAACAGCGAACCCGCCAGCAAGGCCATCATCCGCAGCAGCGGAAAGATATTTCGCGAAGTGCCGCTGTCGCGTGACCAGCAGATCGAGGTGCCGGGCCGGCTCGGCACCAGCGTCATCACCATCGAACAACGCAGGGCACGCATCAGCTTGGATCCCAGTCCGCGCCAATATTGCGTGCGCCAGGGATGGCTGCAACATGCCGGTGAAGTCGCCATCTGCCTGCCCAACGAAGTGAGTGTAGAGCTGGCGGGAGGCGAAAAAAAATATGACAGCCTCAATTATTAAACTCGATACGACCTCAGAAGATCATCATATCGCGCGGATGGCGGCGGTCGCTCTCGGGCTGACCGTACTCGAGAGCGCCTTCCCGTCGCCGCTGCCCGGCGTAAAACCCGGGCTGGCCAACATTGTCACATTGATCGTACTGGCGCGTTTCGGCTGGCATATCGCAGCATGGGTGACTCTGCTGCGCGTAGTTGCGGGCAGCCTGCTGTTCGGCAACTTCCTCGCACCCGGTTTTTTCCTCAGCCTGTTCGGTGCGCTGCTCAGTCTGCTGGTGCTCGCCTTTGCGCAACACCTGCCGCAACGCTGGTTCGGCCCGGTCACTCACAGCATCCTCGCCGCCTTCGCACACATCTCCGGACAGATGCTGGTGGTTTACCTGTGGCTCATTCCACACAGCGGGATCGCCTACCTGGTTCCTGTCTTTGCCGCCGCAGCGCTGGTGTTTGGCACAGTGAACGGGTTGGTCGCGGCAAGATTCATGGACGGCAACAAAAACCGTTAGTCCGCGAAAAACACGAAACTCACGAAAACAAAACACCAGGCCGCCACGAATGGTTTTCGTGTTTTTGCGAGCTTTCGCCTCACTGCGAAATGCCCGCCTACCCCGTTTCGTATTTTTCGTGGAAAATAGCTCGTATGAAAACCATCACCCTCGCCTTCACTGGCGCTTCCGGCCTGCCCTACGGCATGCGCCTGCTCGAATGCCTGCTGCAAGGCGGCCATCAGGTGCACCTTGTCTATTCTCAGGCAGCGCAGATGGTCGCCAAGCAGGAACTGGATTTCACCCTGCCCAGCCGCCCGCAGGACGCGGAGCAGATGCTCGCAGACCGCATCGGCACATTCAGCGGCGAACTCAAGGTGTTCGGCATCCAGGACTGGTATGCCCCGATGGCTTCCGGCTCCAATCCCGGCGACGCGATGGTGGTGTGTCCCTGCACCATGGGCACGCTCGGCAAGATCGCCGGGGGCATCAGCGACGACCTGATCTGCCGCGCCGCCGATGTAATGCTGAAGGAAAGACGCACGTTGATCATAGCCCCCAGAGAAATGCCTTTCTCAACCATCCATCTGGAGAACATGCTCAAGCTCTCGCACGCCGGCGCCATCATCATGTCGCCGAATCCGGGGTTCTACCATCATCCGCAGAGCGTGCAGGACATCGTGGATTTTGTGGTGGCGCGCATCCTCGATCATCTGGACATTGCACAAAAGTTGATAAAACCATGGGGGGACGATTAACCCGCGCAGCGCTTGACTTTCATCCGGTGCAATGCGCTGTATTTATAAGCCCCGCATGATTTGATTTTCTTCAGCATGCTTCTTACCGGCGTCGGTATCGCCGCCCGCAACGCTTCCTCCATATCCAGCCACAAACTGCCAGGTTGTATGGCATACAAAGGTTTGCACGGCAGTCGGATCAGCAGTGGCGTGATGTGCAGCTTGAAGTGCGTAAAGGTGTGGGTGAAGACCACCAGTTCCTCTCCTTCGCTCGCACTCATTCCGTTTCGCAGGAACCAGTCCCTGGCCGCTATCTCATCGTCGAACTGCGGCGGACACCATAACCCACCCCAGATACCGTTGCCGGGGCGCTTCTCCAGCAGGATGTCATTGCCGTGCATCAGCAATAAAAACGTGGCCTGCCGCTCAGGCACAGACTTCTTCGGGCGCGGCGTGGGCAACTCATTGGTACGACCGGTGTTGAATGCGACACAGCCGGCCTGTACCGGGCACTCGCCGCATTTCGGCTTGCTGCGCGTACAGACGGTCGCGCCGACATCCATCAGCGCCTGTGTGTAAGTGGCGACTCCGCTACGGGGCAGCAAGGTTTCGGCCTGTTGCCACAAGAGCGCTTCCACCCGCCTGTCACCAGGCCACCCGGCGATGCCGCAGTAGCGCGCCAGCACACGCTTGACGTTACCGTCCAGGATCGCATGCCGTTCGTGATACGCCAGTGCGCAGATCGCTGCGGCGGTGGAACGACCGATGCCGGGCAGCTTGAGGATATCTTCAAATTTGCATGGGAATTTGCCGCCATGTTGCGCGACGATGAACTGCCCAGCCTTGTGCAGGTTGCGTCCGCGCGCGTAGTACCCGAGGCCGCTCCAGTGTGCAAGCACCTGCTCTTCGCTGGCTGCGGCCAGCAAAGAGATGTCAGGAAATGAGGTGATGAAACGCCGGTAATACGGAATGACGGTGGCGACCTGCGTCTGCTGCAGCATAATCTCGGACAGCCACACCCGGTAGGCATCCTGCCCCTGCCAAGGCAGGTCGTGGCGACCATGCCGGCGTTGCCAGCGAATGAGACGCGCCGCGAAACGATCCACTAACGGAACAGGCCCTTGAGGCTGTCCTTCAATTGCTCCTGAACCTTGGTCTTGATCTCCTCCTTCTTGGCCTCGACCTTCTGCTTGGCGATCTCGCCGACCATCGCACCGAAATCCAGGGTGTATTTCAGGTCGCTGAACGGCCCGCTGGCTCGCACCGGAACGGTGATTCCGCCGACTGCATCCTTGCCGCCCTGCCCTTCCAGCGTCTTTGCCAGCGTGGCCTTGGCAAGATAGTTCATGCTGTCGTTGCCGATGTCGATGTCGCCGTTTCCGGTCAGACGCAACAATGGCGATTTGAGCGAAAGGTCGTCGTTGTGCGCCACGCCATTGTTTACCTTGAAGGTGGCCTTTAGTTCGCTGAAATCGGTCTTCTCACTCTGATTGGCAGACTGGGTCTGTGCGCTGCCCTTGCCCAGCATGCCCTGTGCATCGCGCAGTTTCTGGGCGATGTTGATGCCCTTGATTGCGCCATCGGCAAGACTCAGCGACATCGTGCCATTGAGTGCCTTCTTCATCGCACTGACCGTATCACCGCGCATGGCGAGGTTCATCCCGATGTTACCCTTGCCTTCCAGCGTATCGAAATCCGCCGCATCCCTGGTCAGCGCGGCTACATTGATGCCGCTCAGCGTCTGGTTGATGGAAATGGACGGCGTGGCCTGCGCATCGACACTGATACTGCCCTTGACACTGCCCTGATACAGGTTGGCCGACAGCGGCGCGATATTGACCTGGCCGTTGCGCGCCTTCATATCGAGCCGCACGTTGCTGGATTTCACGTTTGCGACTTTCAGTGCGCCGATGCGCAAACTGCCGTTCAGGTTGAGCTTGCGCAGGCCGGACAGGTCGATCGGCTGCTCCTTGGCTTCAGCCGGTTGCGCTCCGGCAGAGGATTTCGGCATATACAGGTCCGCATCGAACTGGTCGACATCCACGTCGAAATCGATCGCCGGGTCGGCAAAACCGCTCACGCCGACCCTGGCCTTGATCTGGCTCTGCAACAACCCGCCAGCGAGGTTCGCCTGCACGCTCTGCTTCTTCGCATCGATCTGTACGCTACCCTTCATCTCGCTGTTCACCGACTTGTTCGGCAACTTGTCGCCGGTCGCATTCACCGACAGTACCAGCTTGTCCAGGTTGAATCGTTGCGCCTCGAAATCGCCCGACAGCGGCGAGGCCAGCTTCACCTTGAACGCCTGCTCGGGCTGTTTCACGTCGAGGTCGAGCGTGAGCGCGCTGATCTGGAATGCCTTGGCATTGCCTTGCATATCCGGCACCGTGAGGGCCGCGACGATGCCGCCCAGCTTCGCATTCAGTGTCAGCTTGTCGCCCGAGAATTTGTCCTTGGTAAGACTTAGCACCGGCGCGTCCAGGGTAGCCTCAAAATCGTCCTTGCCCTTGCTGCCGGTCGCCTTCAGCGCAAATTTCTGCGCACCGAATTCCTGCGTGGACAGGTTCGCGCTGATATCACCGCCGGCCTGCAGCTTCAGGCCGGTGATATCCAGCGCCGAGCCATTCAACTGCAAATCGAGCCCGCCCAGCCGGTACTGTTGCTTGTCGAGATCGAAGGTCAGCTCAGTCTTCAGTTGCGCAGCGATATCCAGCTTGGGTTGATTGGCCTGCACGGCGGCAGACAACTCGATCCTGCCCGGCACGCCATTGGCGATACGCCCGGTATGCAGGTTCAGATCCTTGACGGAATATTGCGCCCCCGTACTCTCGTCCAGATAAGTGAGCGCGGTCTTTTCGATGGAGACTGCAGCGATGTCGAACTCCACTTGCTGCTGCCCAGCTTCGGATTGTTTCTCATCCTTGCCGAGCAGGTCGTCGATGTTGGTGCTGCCATCCGTGCGTTTGACCAGCGTGGCCTGCAGGCCACTTACCGATACCGCGTCCACCACCACCTGCCTGGAAAATAGCGGGATCAGCGCCAGCGAGACATGTGCCGAATCGATCGAGGCAAACTGTTTGTCGCTCCTGAACTCGGATAACGACACCTTGCCGAGATCGGCGCCGATACTGGGGAAAAACGACAGTGCGATATCTCCGTCCAGCCGCAGATCGCGCTGCTTGCTGTCCTTTACCGCCTGAATGATCTTGGCCTTGTAGTCGTTCGGATTGAAGGTCGCGGCCACATAAGCCGCTCCCGCCACCGCCACACCGACGACGCCAACGACACCCAACAATCCATATTTGACGATTCTGTTCATGTGCGCCCCGTAATTTTTAAAGACGGAAAAATAATATCGAAGAGTATCGCAGACCCGGCTAGATCACCTTGGAATAGCGTGCATGCTCGGTGCGCGTCCGCAGGTACTTGTCGAACACCATACAGATGTTGCGTATCAGCATGCGCCCCTTGGGGGTGACAACGATGCGCTGTGGCGAGAGCTCCAGCAGGCCTTCACGCTGGTACTCGTTCAATTCATCCTGCTCGGTGGCGAAATACCGGTCGAAGTCGATGTTGAACTCGCGGTCGAATGCCTGTTTGTCGAGCTCGAAATGGCACATCAGGGCCTGGATGATCTCGCGGCGCACCCGATCGTCGTCGTTCAGTTCCATACCGCGCATGATGGGCAACGCATCGCGATCCAGCGCGTCGTAATAATCCTCCAGCTCGCGGTAGTTCTGGCTGTAGGTCGGCCCGATTTTGCCGATGGCACTGACGCCCAGCGCGACCAGGTCGCAATCAGAGTGGGTGGAGTACCCTTGAAAGTTACGATGCAGACGCCTCTGGCGTTGTGCCACCGCGAGCTCATCTTCCGGCTTGGCGAAATGATCCATGCCGATATACACATAGCCTGCCCCGGTCAGTTTGTTGACCGCCATGCTGAGGATGTCCAGCTTGGTCTGCGGCGCTGGCAGGTCTTCTTCGTGGATGCGCCGCTGCGGCTTGAAGATGGTCGGCATGTGGGCATAGTTGTAGATGGACAGGCGATCCGGATCGGCCGCGATCACCCGATCCAGCGTGCGTCCGAAACCCTCCAGCGTCTGCTTCGGCAGGCCATAGATCAGGTCGATGCTGACCGATTTGAAGCCATTTGCACGAGCCGCCTTGATGATGCGCAGCGTCTCTTCCTCGCTCTGGATGCGGTTCACCGCGCGCTGCACCTCGTCGTCGAAATCCTGCACGCCGATGCTGATACGATTGAAACCGGTTTCGCCGAGCAGGGCGATGGTGTCATCCGTCACCTTGCGCGGATCGATCTCGATAGAGTACTCGCCGTCATCGACCAGCTTGAAATTGCGCCGTATGGCTGCCATCACCTCGCGAATCTCGTCATCGCTCAGGAAGGTTGGCGTCCCGCCGCCGAAATGCAGTTGCTCCACCGTCTGGCCCGGACCCAGCAGATCGGCCTGCATGTCCATCTCCTTGATGAGATAGCGCACATATTCGGCCGCCTTGCTCTTGTCTTTGGTGATGACCTTGTTGCACGCGCAGTAGAAGCACAGCGTGTTGCAGAAAGGGATGTGGATGTACAGGGATAACGGACCGCCACCGGACTCGCGGCGCCTGCCTACCCAATGCCTGTACCTTCCGGCGTTGAAGTCTGCCGCAAAGCGATCAGCTGTCGGATAGGAAGTGTAGCGCGGGCCGTTCTTGTCCAGCCTGCGAATCAACTCGAGATCGACGACCAGCTGGTTTACTGCACTATTCATAGACTTCCTCTGCCAGATGCACACCTTGTGGACGCATGTCGCGCCAGTCGCGGGGCATTCCGGCCTAAATATCCAAAAAAGGGCGATGATTATAACCCAATCACCGCCATCAACCTCCAACCGAAGCGCCTCCTCATGGCATAATCACACCCGCTTGACTGCATGCCGCTATCGTACGGATTTTCGCAAAATTATTATATTCAGGAGGAGGCCCCAAAATCATGGAAATTCGACCCACTGACCAGGAAAAAAAACGCGCACGCCATTTGCATTCGGTTCTGCTGTTCAATCTGGTCGTAAATCACATCTTCCTTTTCCTGATGGCGTTGACGCTGATCTACCAGACCAGTCTATTACTGTACGCGAACATAGCCCTGTCTGTTTTCCTGATGGGATACATCCTGGTCAAGGCAAAGCAATCGCTCACTGCGGAACCGTCCTGGTTTGTACGCTGCCACTGGCAGTTTGCGGCCAAGCGCACCAGGCTATTCATGATGCTGTTCCTTGCGTTGGGGGCCCTGACTCTCATCCTCTATTATGGCGGCAAGGCCATGGGGATGAAGGCCGTCGCAACCTGGGCGCTGACCGGCGGTCTGGGTCTGTTGCCATTCATGGTGGCCGTGCTCGGCCTGATCGTTATTGAGTTCGATGCCAACCAGCAGTCTGAAAACGGCAAGGTTCCTGCCAGCGCCATCGCCTATTACCCACCCGAAAAAGAAAACGAATAACGCATGGACAAGAAAATCATCCTGGGAGTCATCGCCCTCGTCGTCGTGTCACTGTCCGTCCTGCTGATGCTTCCGGACGAAGCCACATACACCCCGGACACGCTGCCGTGGAATATCACTCATCCGACACCCGATACCACGCGCGTCTTCGGCATCACCCTTGGCCAGACATCACTGGACGAGGCTGCGCGGATTTTCAAGCACGAGGCAGAGATCGAGATCAGCCTGTTCAAGTCTGCCGAAGGAAAAATGAGCGTGGAGGCTTTCACGGAGGAAGTGAATTTCAACGGCTTGAAGGCAAAGATCGTGATGAATATAAACCTGCCCCCCAACGAACTGCAGGGAATGTTCGAACGAGGTCTGCGCATGAACAGCACCCCGAGCGGCAAACGCATCACCCTGACTGCGGACGATCTGGCGCGCGTACGCAGCGTGCCAATAACCGGATTGACCTATCTGCCCAATGTAAAACTGGATGAGGCCATTATCATCAAACGCTTCGGCAATCCTGCCCAGCGCATACGCGAAAGCAAGACCAAAGCCATTCATTTGCTGTATCCGCAGCATGGCCTCGACCTTGTGCTGGGCAACGAGGAAAAACCAGTCCTGCAATATCTGGCGCCCAAAGATTTTGATCTGTTGAGCGCTCCCTTACTGGCGAATGGCGAAGTATTGAAATAACGCAAAAAGACGCGAGCGCAATGGTCAGCCGGACACTCCGGCCATAAGGGATCAATGTCCTGGGATCATTGTCCGGATACCGAAGAGCCCTTTTCCTTTGGTGCCTTCTGGCCAGGAGAGCTGATCAGCATCGCATCCTCATCGTCGTCCAGCAGGATGCGGCTTGCATTGCCTTCCATGTCTTCGTATTGCCCCTTCTTAACCGCCCAGATGAGGATCGCAACGAACACCAGACCGAAAAAGGTCATACCGGGAATGAGGCTGTAGATCACTTCCATTTGTTTATCCCTTGAACAGGTTGCGAATACGCGCCGCGTTCCCGATCACCAGCAACGAGCTGATCGGCATGGTGATCGCGGCCACCAGCGGCGTCACATGGGCCATCATTGCCAGCGGAACCATGATGCTGTTGTAGACGAACGACAGGCCGATGTTCTGCTTAATGGTACGCAATGTGCGCCGCGACAGCAACGTTGCCAGACGGACCTTGTCGAGCTCGTTCTGCATCAGCACGATGTCCGCGCTTTCCACTGACACATCCGTGCCGGATCCCAGTGCGATTCCGACATCGGCACGAATCAGGGCCGGCGCATCGTTGACACCGTCACCCACCATCGCCACGCACTCCCCGCGCTGTTGCAATTGCTGGATGACCCGATCCTTGTCCTGCGGCAGCACTTCGGCGATGACCTCCATTCCGCCCAGTTGACGCGCGATGGCGTCTACCACCGGCTTGCGGTCTCCGCTCAACAGGGTCATGCCGATACCGGCCCCGCGCAGGGTATTCACCAGGCTTTGCGCATCGGCACGCAGCGTATCCGCCAGCACGATGACGGCGGCATGTTGCCCGTCCACTGCCATATGTAC
Organism: Nitrosomonadales bacterium; assembly: GCA_016716325.1. Taxonomy (NCBI): domain Bacteria; kingdom Pseudomonadati; phylum Pseudomonadota; class Betaproteobacteria; order Nitrosomonadales; species Nitrosomonadales bacterium. Next base: position 2,013,910 of record JADJWO010000001.1, on the reverse strand, counting down.
GCAGGTCTTGGCCTGCTCTTCGAATTCCGCGCGCATCCGCAACAGGTCGCCTTGCAAGGTGACCTCGTGTTGCCCTAGCCATTCCGATGTCCCCAGCAAAATGCGCCGACCATCGGACTCGGCCTCCACACCGGCGCCAGCCGACGCATGGAATCCGCGCACCGCGATGTTGCGATAGGGCAATTGGCGTTCATCGGCGGCCCTGACGATGGCCTGGGCCACGCTGTGCTCCGACAAGCGCTCGATTCCTGCCGCCAAGGCCAGCAGGCTGTCCTCGTCCCGTCCGGATGCGGCAATCACCTGCTCGGTGCGCATCCTGCCTTCGGTCAGCGTGCCGGTCTTGTCGAATACGAAATGCGTGACCTTGGACAGGGTCTCCAGCACCACACCATTCTTCACCAGAATGCAGTGCTTGGCCCCCAATCCGGACGCGACTGCAATCGACATCGGCGTGGCCATGCCCAACGCGCAGGGGCAGGTGATGATCAGGACGGAGGTGGCTGCCATCAATGCCATCTCGAAATCTGCTGACCAGATATAGAACGTGATGCTCGCGCAAACCAGAGTTGCCAGCACGAACCATGGCACGATGCTGTCGGATATCCTCTGGATCGGCGCCTTGGACGACTGCGCCTCTTCAACGAGCCGAATGATCTTGGCCAGCATGGAGTCCTGCGATGTCGCCTGCACCTCGATCACAAGAGCTCCGCTACCATTCAGTGTGCCCGCCGAGACATGGTCGCCGGTTTGTTTCCTTACAGCAACCGATTCGCCACTCAGCATCGACTCATCGACCGATGATCGCCCCTCGCAAACCAGACCGTCCATCGGGATCTTGCTGCCAGGCTTAACCAGTACGCGCTCCTCCAACTGTATCGCACGTACCGATATGATCTTTTCCTCTCCATCCCGCAGTACGGTCGCCACACGCGGCTGAAGATCCATCAGGCGACTGGTCGCAGCCACCGCCTGATGACGGAACATGCCCTCCAGATAGCGGCCGATCAATATCACGAAGGTCAGATTGGTTACCGTATCGAAATACACCTCGCCGGCTCCGCCCAGTGTTACGTAAAGCGAATAGGAGTAAGTAGCCGACAGACCGAGCGCTATCGGCAGGTCCATGGTCAACCGCGCGTTGCGTAAACCGCTCCATGCACCCTTGAAGAACGGGAATCCGGAATACAGCAATGTGGGAGTCGCCAGCGCACAGGCCATCCAGTGGAAAAAGTCCACGAATTGCCCCCTGTCGGCACCGCTGTAGAGCGCGATCGCGATCAGGTTCAGGTTCATCATGGCAAATGCCGCGAAGAACAAACGGAACAGTATCGCGCGGTTGGCCTTTTTCATCGAACCTTCGGCGACTTCGGGATCGTATGGCACACCTGCATAACCTATGCTGGATAACTGGCGGATCAGGCTGGAAAGCTTGACGCCTCGGTCATCCCAGCGCAGATGCAAGCGCTTGCCGGCCATGTTGACGTTTGCCGTCAGCACGCCGGGAATTCGCATCATGCCGCGCTCGATCAACCAGACGCAGGCGGCACAATGGATTCCTTCCACCAGCAAGTGCGCATCGCGCAGCTCGCCCTGACGATTGACGAAGTCCTGTTGCACCTCGTCAAGGTCGTACATTTCTATGTCTCTGGGGGGGGTGGGGGGAGGCGCCAGAAGCGTGCCTTGAGGCGTACGCTGATAATAGCCTTGCAGTCCGGCCTCATAGATCGCTTCGCACACCGACTGACAGGCAAAACAGCAGAAGTCGCGCAATTCTCCCTCGAGTCTGCTGTGGTAATCGGCATCGGCCGCGATCGGCAAGCCGCAATGGAAACACCCTGCATGAGCAAGGTCGCCGTCTTCAGTATGCTGCATTCAATTGATCGCGGTTACTGTTTTGGAATGGCTACAAATACCTTTTGCTCCATGTGGAATTGCCGATCTTCTAGCTTCGCCCTGATGAGAAGATCCCAATTGCCCGGCCGCGGAAACTTCAGACTGCCTTCATAATGCCCGGCTGCCGCCTCATACATGGAGCCCTTGAAATCGAAAGCAGGATCAGCCGGCCATTGTGCGTCGACTTCCACTTTCAAACCATGCACCGGTTGCCCATCGTGGTCATTCAACGCCAACTTCAAATCCGCCGGACTGGCCAGGAGAATAAATCTCGCCGCATCAGGCGTGGCCATGCTGTCGTTCTGCAATTGGTGGGACGAATGCAGCTTGGCCTGCCAACCCAGCGTGGATCGCTCCGCCTGCTCCTGCACCCACTTTGCGTCGTACTTGTTGTGCGCCTTGACGTTGTAGTTGTCGTCAAGCAGGCGCATCGGATGATGCAGCGCATTCCACAGAAAACGCCCGTTGACCAACACCCCGGCAAGTATGATCGCCAGCAGCCCGAATACCCACGGATTGCGCCAGCCTTTGTGTTTTTGTGAAATCAAGGCAATCTCCTGTACATAGTTTCCCGGTCAGCGCTTGGGAGCGTTGAACATGGTGTCATATTCCGCTGTCATCGTCGGATCATCCACGTTCACCACGCGGAATTTGAGCTTGGTCACTTCCTGCGCGACATTCTCTGCCGGCGCCCTGACGAACACGGTAAACGCCGTCGCCTTGCCGTGGATCGCCAATTGTTTATTGTCTGAATCGACGATAACCTGATCCCTGATACCGCCCTCTGCGCTGACCTTGACGTAAACATCCTTGTCGGTCTTGTTCAGCACCTTGAAGGTGTATTTGTTCTGGATCGATCCATCGCTCATGAGCACATACAGCGGCTGCCGTTCCGGCGCCACCCTCAGCGTCAGTGAGCCCAGATGGGTCAGGCCCCAGATGATGCCGAGCAGCGACACAAAAATAATGCCGATGTAAACCCATGTCCGCGGATGCTGGTGAAGCTTGTGCGCCGGCCGTCCTTCCATTTCTTCCAGCGAAGCATATCGTATCAGCCCGCGTGGACGCCCAATCTTGTCCATGATCGAGTCGCATGCATCCAGACAAAGGCCGCAGGTAATGCAGCCCAACTGCTGCCCCTCGCGGATATCGACGCCCGTTGGACACACCTGCACGCACTGGAAACAATCGATGCAATCGCCCAACTTGCCATCTTCGGCACTGGCTGCACCACGGCGTATCCTGCCGCGCGGCTCACCACGCTTCTCGTCGTAGGTGGGAAATATGGTCTGCGCATCAGCCATCACGCCCTGGATGCGGGCATAGGGACATAACCACAGGCAGGTCTGCTCACGCAGGAAACCCGCCAAAAAATATGTGCCCAAAGTGAATGCAATCAATGTCGACCATTCCAGCAACGTCAGATTGAACCTCACCAGATCGTGCCAATACTGAAATGCATCTTCCAGCCAGACCGTAACGCTGATTCCAGTGAAGATGGAAATGGCTATCCATATGGCATGCTTACTTGCCTTCTTGAGAATCTTGTTGCCATTCCACGGGGCGGCATCCAGCTTATGCCGGGCATTCGGTTGCCCCTCGATTTTCTCCTCGACCCATGTGAACAGATCGACCCATGATGTCTGGAAGCAGAAATAGCCGCAAAACACACGCGAGGCAACCGAGGTGATCGCAAACAGGGTCATCGCCAGCAGCAGCAACAGCAATGAAACCATCCAGATGTCCTGCGGCAGGATAGTGAGACCAAAGATATGGAATTGGCGATTATTGACATCCAGCAACAAGGCCTGCCTGCCATCCCAGCGCAAATAGGGAGCGAAGAAGAAAATCAGCCAGAACGACTCGGTAATGTATTTCAGGGTTCGGAAACGGCCCGGCATGCGTTTGGCATGGATGGTCTTTTCACCCATGTTGACCGCCCATTCTTCATGTTCGCGGTATAAACCCGTAACGCTACCCACCTCCGAATTTGATTTCTGTACCGGTTCGCTCATGCCCGCTCCTGATGGTTTTATGACGCCCTTATGGCTGGGCGCTCAATATATAAGCTAATGCTAAATAAGTCCAATATTACGACTCGAAGCCTTCTTCGTTCTTCATGGCAACTCGTTGCATGAGCGCTGGCTCTTTTTTCAATGCCGTATAGCGCCGAGAGCCGAAAGATTAAACAAAGATGACTTGCTATGAAACAACGCATTTCAGCGCAGCCATGTAAGTAAATCCCTGCCTAAACTCTACCCTCAAGAGAAGAATTTACGCAGGGGCCACCTGAAGGCCATTATCCCGGAATGAAAAAAGGAGGAGGCTAGCCTCCTCCTTCCCTGGTCCGGCAATATTACTTATCGCCAGACTTCTTCTTGGAATTGAAGTACAGCCAGACCAACGCAGCGATTACCACAGCGAATGCGCCTGCCGTGCCGATCATCAAGCCCCAGTATACAAAGTCTTGTGACATTTTGATTTCCTTTCAAAAACCTGCACGGCTTATCGCCGTGCAGTCAAATGGACATTTACTCGGCAGCAGGCGCCGATGCAGCGGCTACCTCAGACGCGACCTCGACAACAGGAGCCTCGACAACGGGAGCTGCATCCGCCTGGCCACCACCGAACTTGTGAACGTAGACAGCCAGCTTCTTCATGTCGACAGCGGAAAGCTTGCCGCCTTCAGTGAAGTTGGGCATGACTGCGACACGCGCATTCGGATTGCCGGAATTCACGCCATACTTGATGGTGTGCTTGATGCCTTCCACAGAACCGTCAAAGCGCCAGACCTTGTCGGTCAGGTTGGCCGAACCCATGGCCTGCACGCCCTTGCCGTCTTCGCCGTGACAAGCTGTACAGCCGCTCGCCGCAAACAGCGGCGTGGAAGCCGGCTCACCCTTGGCGATAGCATTGGCCAGCGTGTCGATATCAGCATCGGACACCATGCCTTCGTGTGCCATCATCATGCCCTGACGGCCATTCTGGATGGACTCATGGATAGCGTCGATGGAGCCGCCAAACAGCCAGTCGTCGTCGAGCAGAACCGGCGCCATCAGGCCCTGTTCACGCATGGCGAACTTGTTGCCGGACTGAATCGTACCCACGCCGTTCTGACCATGACAACCTGCGCAATTGTCGCTGAACAGCACCTTGCCGGAAGCCTGCGAGTACTTGGTCATCTCATCGTCCGCCAAAATGGCGGCCGGCGTCATGTCCTTCAGCTTTTCTTCCCACTTGCCACGGTAGTCGTCCAGAACCTTCTGATCAGCTTCCAGCTCCTTGATGGCGGACCACTGGCCGGAACCTGGCAGACCGACACCCTTCCAGAAGGTACCGTTTGTTGCCAAGGGAATGGATGGATACATAATAAAATAAACCACCACCCAAATCGCACTGGCCGTCAGACCCAGCATCCACCACTTCGGCGGCTGATTGATCAAGTCGCCCAAATCATCATCCCACACATGCCCCGTGGTTGGCACACCACCGGAGTTTTGATTGTCACTCATTTTTTTTCTCCCGAATTGTTGTAATCGTCCTCATCCCGCAGGGCCATATCGCCCTGCGAGTTGAACGCATCCTTGTTCTTAGGATTGAACACCAGCACATAGACCACAACCATCGCCACAAACGCGGCTACGGTGAAGAACACCCCCAGCCAGTCATTGCGGGTCATCGCTGCCCAATCCGTGTGCAGGTAGTCCATCAGCTTAGTCACGATAGTTCACACCTTCTTCGAACTTCACGTGATTACCCAAGGATTGCAGATAGGCGATCATTGCGTCCATTTCCGTCTTGCCCTGGAGCTCATCATTGGCGCTCGCGATATAAGCGTCAGAGTAGATGCTCTTGGGAACCGGGTTGAACGGCATCTGAGTCATAACTTCCATCGTCTTGCGGTTTTTCTCCACATCGATCGGATTGTTCTCCAAGAAGAAGAAGTTAGGCATCACGGACTCGGGAACCACATCGCGGGGATATTTCAAGTGCTTGCGATGCCATTCGTCAGAGTACTTGCCAGCCAGGCGCGCGAGATCCGGGCCGGTACGCTTGGAACCCCACTGGTAGGTATGGTCGTACATGGACTCTTCGGCGATCGAGTAATGACCATAACGATCCTTTTCGTCGCGGAACGGACGGATCATCTGCGAATGGCACAGGAAACAACCTTCGCGAATGTACACATAACGCCCAGCCGTTTCCAGCGCGGTATAAGGACGAACACCGTCGCCGGCCTGCCACTCATCCAGCGTCTTGTGTGCGGAGGTGGCAGGATTCCAGACGATCTTGTCCATCGGAATCACGTTGCCGTTCGCATCCTTGTGCTGGGTGCCGTTGAAAGTACCGTCGCCACCAGACATACCGGTGTTTGGCAGATAGAACAGCGGCACGATTTCGACGATACCGCCAACCGCCACCGCAACTGCCGTCAGGACGAACATCAGGAGCGTATTGCGCTCGATCTTGTCCTGGAACTTGGTTGAATAAATATGATCGTGATCAGACATGTTTTTCTCCCCTTATGCTTTAGCTGGCGCAGCTTGAACACCGCGTGCAGCACTTGCCTGACGCACTGTCATCACCACGTTGTACAACATGATCCATGTACCCAGGTTGAAGATCGCACCACCGACGGTACGCATCACGTAGTACGGATGCATCGCGGATACGGATTCAACGAAGGTGTAGGTCAAGGTGCCGAATTCGTCGTAATCGCGCCACATCAGACCCTGCATGATCCCGGACACCCACATCGACACGATATAAATCACCGCACCGATCAAAGCCACCCAGAAGTGCACGTTAACCAGACTCTCGGAATACATCTCGGTATTCCACAGCTTCTTGATCAAGTGATAGATCGCGCCGAAGGAGATCATGGACATCCAGCCCAGAGCACCCGCATGCACGTGACCCACAGTCCAGTCAGTATAGTGCGACAGCGCGTTCACGGTCTTGATGGACATCACCGGACCGTCGAAGGTGGACATCGCGTAGAACGCCATCGCAGTCACCAGGAAGCGCAGGATGTAGTCGGTACGCAGTTTGTCCCATGCACCGGACAGCGTCATCATGCCGTTCATCGCACCACCCCAGGACGGGATGATCATCGCCAGGGACACCGCAGCACCCAGGGAACCAGTCCAGTCAGGCAGCGCAGTGTATTGCAGATGGTGTGCGCCCAGCCAGACATAACCGAAGGTCAGCGTCCAGAAGTGCAACACGGACAGGCGATACGAGAACACCGGACGACCTGCCTGCTTGGGAATGAAGTAGTACATGATGCCGAGGAAACCACCGGTCAGGTAGAAACCAACCGCATTGTGACCCCACCACCACTGAATCATGGCATCTTGCACACCGGAGTAGACGGAATAGGCAGTCACCATATCCACCGGGATCGCCATGCTGTTCACAACGTGCAGGTAAGTGATCATGACGATCATGCCCATGGTGAACCAGTTCGAGACGTAGATGTGCGAAGTTTTGCGGATCGCCGTGGTCATGATGTGGTTCAAACCGAACGACAACCACACAACCGCAATCATGATATCCACCCACCAAGGCAACTCAGCGTATTCCTTGCCGGAAGACATCCCCAGCGGCAGAGTGATCACAGCCAGAACAATGATCAGATTCCAGCCCCAGAAGTTGAACCATGCCAGCTTGTTGCTCCACAGCTTGGTCTGCCCCGTGCGTTGCACGATGTAGTAGCCGGTTGCCATCAGCACACAGCCGCCGAACGCAAAGATCACCGCATTGGTATGCAGAGGACGCAGGCGTCCAAAGGTAATTTCAGCAATATCAAAGTTCAAAAATGGCCACGCCAATTCGGCTGCAACGTACACACCGATCAGCGTACCTACCACTGCATAGATGACAGCCGCGATGGTGAACCACCGGACCACATCCATATCGTACTTTACTGGTGTCGCTTGATTCGCTTCCACAAGTATCTCCTCCCGAGAGCTAAGTTAAAAACGGCGAGCCTTTCACTCGAAAAACAACGCGTGAAACAGCACACCTCTCCATACAGCTTAAAAAGCTGCGCAATAATGGCATACCAGTCAGGGGGGAGTAAAGGGGAAATCAGCACTAATTACGCGCATACCCATCAAAAATGCTCAGGATTAGTGCATGCCGAACATGAAGGCGTAATCAGCAATCTGGCATCTGGCGGAGAGGGAGGGATTCGAACCCTCGGTACGGGGTTACCGTACGCCTGATTTCGAGTCAGGTACATTCGACCACTCTGCCACCTCTCCGAAGGACGCGCATTCTACCAGCAACCTCCGATTTAGTGCAGAATGTCCCCCCATGTGGAATCCGACCCGGCGCTTGCAGGTGATTATCGGCAGCATATGTCTGTTGCTGGCGGGCTGCAGCGAACAGCTTCCCGCTTGGCGAGACGGCCGATTGCTGGTTATCGTACCCGAGGCTTCAAGGGGTGCATCTGCCGAGTTCGAACGAGAGATGGCATTGCTCTTTGGCCAGCATCTGCACACCTCCGTTGAACTGACACCCGTCCCCCCAGACAATATTGACAGGTCGTTGCGCAAGCACCGCGCGCATCTCGCTGCCGCCTCGCTACGCAGCGAGGTCAATATCCACTCGCTGTACTTCGGGCCTAGTTATCAAACGGTGCGCGAGCAGGTGGTATGCAGCCGCGAAGATATCCTCCCGAAGAAATTGACCGATCTGACCAAAGAAAATCTGGCTGTCGTTGCCGGCTCGGCGCAGGAAGTCGCGCTACGCGAAGCTCTCGAAAAGTCGCCTTCGCTGCAATGGCAATCCCGCCTCAATGTGACCGTCAGAGAATTATTGCAGGAAGTATCTGAAGGCTTGCTGGATTGCACCGTGGCTAATGAACTGCAACTTGCCGATGCGCGCAACTATCATTCGAACTTGGCAACAGCCTTCGATATCGGCCCGCCTTCCAAGCTGGCCTGGGCGTTTTCCATGGACGCCGATCCAGAGCTTGTTCGCGAGGTGAAGGTTTTCTTCGCGCGCATCCAGAAGGACGGAACGCTGAACCGCTTGCTGGATCGTTACTATGGGCACAGAAGCCGGTTGCACTCGCTTGATGCGGCCGCCTTCATCAGTCGCTATGAAACCATACTGCCGCGTTACCGCCACCTGTTCGAGGAGGCTGCCGCTGTCACCGGCGAGGATTGGCGCCTGCTGGCGGCGTTGTCCTATCAGGAATCGCAGTGGGATCCGCTTGCCACATCCTTTACCAACGTCCGCGGCATGATGATGTTGACCGATGCGACGGCGGACCAGATGAAGGTTCGGAACCGGCTCGATCCGCGCGAAAGTATCATTGCTGGCGCAAAATACCTGGTATGGCTCAAAGAACAGATGCCGGCACGCATCCCCGAACCGGATCGCACCTGGCTGGCGTTGGCCGCCTACAATCAGGGTTACGGGCATCTTGAAGATGCGCGCGTCCTGACCGTTCGCGCCGGGCTCAATCCGGACAACTGGGTGGACGTCAAGAAATGGATGCCCAAACTGAACCAGCCAGGTTATTACGAGAGACTGAAATACGGATATGCGCGTGGCGGCGAGGCGGTGATCCTGGTGGAAAGCATCCGCAGCTACTACGACATACTCAAACGTCTGGAGTCCGATCAAGCGTCGGACGCGTCGGAATCGGTATCTTATCGACTGATAGAGCCGCTTAGAAAGCTATTGGACTAACTAGTCGTTCCGGTTATTGCGCTGTTCCAGCAGACGCTCGATACGTTGCAACCGCATGGAAATATCCTTGAGCGCCCTGTCCGCCTGTCTTTCTTCCTTCTCCACACGTTCCACATCGCTCCCCACGAAAAATGCCGCCAGGTTGGCAGTCAGCATGGACAGCAACACCACCCCGAACAGCACCACCAGGGAGGCGAACAACCGCCCCGCACCGGTGTGCGGCACCACATCACCGTAGCCCACGGTGGCCATGGTGACCCATGCCCACCACATGCCGTCCCACACATCGCCCACCGAGGGATCGATGCGCGACATGATGATACCGGACAGCAGCATGGTGACGAACGCCACGACCAGTGTCGCGCCGAGATTGTGTTTGGAAAGCAGCTTGCGCGCCGACTTGGACATGCGCACCAGCAGCGCCAGCACCAGCAGCAAACGCAGGCTGCGCAGCAACCCTGCCAGCGGAGCGTATTCCCAGAACGCGGGAAAACCGCCGATGATGATGGCGAGGTTCAGCCAATTGCCAAGCAAATAACCCCGCTTGTTCCCGACATGCCGGGTGAGTATCCAGGTCTCGATCAGGAACGCGAGCCACACCAGCCAGTCGGCAGTACGCGCCACGGTATGCGAGAGCGTACCGGTCTCTTCCAGATACCACTGCACCACGATCCAGAGCGCCACCGCCACCATCGGCCATTCCAGCCGGAGAGCCCATTTTTTCGCCGCTTCGGTCTCGTTCTCAGGAACGCCTGCGATGCCGAGTAGATGAACGACTCTCATTTTGCGTCCTACTTGGAAAGTTTCTCCATGCCACCCATGTACGGGCGCAGCACTTCGGGGATAGTCACGCTGCCGTCGGCATTCTGGCAATTCTCAAGGACTGCGACCAAGGTTCTGCCCACCGCCAGCCCGGAGCCGTTCAGCGTGTGCAGCAGTTCCGGCTTGCCAGCGGCGTTGCGGAAGCGCGCCTGCATGCGGCGCGCCTGGAAGGCTTCGAAATTGGAGCAGGAAGATATCTCGCGGTAGGTGTTCTGCGCCGGCAGCCACACTTCGATGTCGTACGTGGTCGCGGCGGAAAATCCCATATCGCCGGTGCACAGCTTCACCACGCGATACGGCAGGCCGAGCTTCTGCAGGATGACCTCGGCATGGCCGAGCAGCGCTTCCAGCGCGGCATAGGAATGGTCCGGATGCACCATTTGGACCAGTTCCACCTTCTCGAACTGATGCTGACGGATCATGCCGCGCGTGTCGCGTCCATACGAACCGGCCTCGCTGCGGAAACACGGCGTATGTGCAACGTACTTCAGCGGCAGTTTTTCCAAGGGCACGATCTCGTCGCGCACCATGTTGGTCACCGGCACTTCGGCGGTGGGAATCAGATAAAACGATTTGATGGATGGAGTAATACCTTCCATATCATCTCGCGACATTGTCGTTATATCGCGGATCGTCGCTGCAACGCCGGCATCGCCAGATACTATCTTGAACAGATCCTCTTCGAACTTCGGCAACTGCCCGGTGCCGCGCATCGAATCGGCGTTTACCAGATAAGGCACATAGGTCTCGGTGTAGCCGTGCTTTTCTGTATGAGTATCCAGCATGAACTGCGCGAGTGCGCGGTGCATGCGCGCCAGCGGGCCTTTCAACAGCGAGAAGCGCGCACCGGCGATCTTGGTGGCGGTCTCGAAATCCAGCCCGCCCAGTCCTTCACCGATGCTGACATGGTCCTGCACTTCAAAGTCAAATTTCCTGGGCTCGCCGAAACGATGCGTCTCGACGTTGTCCGCTTCCGAGTTGCCGACCGGCACGTTGGCATGCGGCAAATTCGGGATCACTGCGAGGAAGGCGTCCAATTCGGCGAGCACTTGCGGCAGTTTGGCTTCCAGTTGCTTCAGTTCATCGCCCAGCGCCCCCACCTCGGCCATGATGGCTGTCGTGTCCTCGCCCTTGGCCTTGGCCTGCCCGATCAGTTTGGAAGTCGCATTGCGCTTCGCCTGCAGCTCCTGCGTGCGCGTCTGTATCGTCTTGCGCTCGGCCTCCATCTGCTCGAACCGTCTTGTATCCAAATCAAAGCGACGCTCGTCCTTCAAGCGACTAGCTACGTTATTCAAGTCATTACGTAATGTCTGTATATCCAGCATATCTTATCTCTTCAGATTCATTCAGTTTTCGCGCGGATCAGGAATGGCCCCAGCACCAAGGCATCCAGCCTGGCCGCCTGGAATGCGAGGATCGCCTCTTCGGCAGTACGCACGATGGGTTCCTCGTGCATGTTGAAGCTGGTATTGATCACGCTCGGCACGCCGGTCAGCGCGTAATACCCCTTGAGGATGTCGTAGTAGTCCGGATTGTCCTCGCGGCGGATCACCTGCGGACGCGCCGTACCATCGACATGCACCGCCGCGGGGATGTTCTTCTTCGCCGTATCCGAAGCATCATAGGTAACCGTCATGAAGCGGGCGGAAACATGGCCCTCGTTCCAGTCCGGAAAATATTCCCCGGCCTGCTCGTGCAGGACGACAGGCGCGAAAGGCATGAACTCGGTGCGCGCGAATTTCTTGTTGAGCCACTGGTTGATGCTCGGGTCGTGGCAGGGCGCCATCACGGTGCGGTTGCCCAGCGCGCGCGGGCCGTATTCCATCTTGCCATCCGCGCGCGCCACCACCTTGCCGTCGGTGAGCAGCTGCGCGGCAGCTTGCGCCAGATCTTCCGGCTCCTCGTAATTCACGTTGAGCTTTTGTAACGCCTGCAATGCGTTCTCGCGATTGATCTCGGTGCCCAGATAGACCTGCCCCAGTTCGGGATGCAGACCGCCACGCAAACGCGACAGCGCCTCGAATGCGGCGCCGGTCGCCAGCCCTCCGTCGCCCATGTTGGGGTGGACGTAGATATTCTCGACCCCCGGCAACGCAAGGATGCGCTGGTTCAGCTTCACGTTGGAGAACACCCCGCCGGCCAGCGCCAGTTTGCTGACCTTCAATTCGGCCACATGATCCTGCACCCACGCGCAAATGAGTTGCTCGGTGTAAGCCTGCAACCCGGCGGCGATGTCTTCGCGCGACAGTTCGCCGCATAGTTCCTGCACCACCACGCGTCCCATCGGCGAGACCGGCCGTAACGGCACGCGCGTCAGCTTTGCATCGAACAGCGCATCCCAGTCGGCAGGGTTGGTATGCGCCATCAGGCGCGACAGGAACGGTTCGGGATTGCCGAAAGCGGCCAGCCCCAGCACCTTGCCCTCATGGCGCCCCGCGATAAAACCCAGATGATGGGTGATGGCGGAATACAGCAGGCCGATGCTGTTCAGGTAGGGCAGATGCGTGATCTCCTGCAACTTTCCGTTCGCGCCTACCCATACCGACCCCCACGAAAAATCCCCCGCGCCGTCCAGTGTGATCACGCCGATGCGCTCGTCGCCGAACGGACAGGCGTAATAGGCGGAGGCCGCGTGCGCCAGATGATGTTCGACCGTCTGCGTCGGCTTGCCGGCCAGCACGCCGGCCGGCTTCCTGCGCGGACGCAATACCCGCACATAACGCTCGAACTGGTGTTTCCAGTAGAACTTGTTCAGTTCCGGCTCCTGCTTGCGCAGGGCGGATATCCGTCTGAACAGCCTGTCCAGATAAGGTTTCTGCTCCCATCGCGACAGGCTGGCCAGCGCGACCATGTCGACATCCCGCTCGCTCACCCCCGCGATGGACAACACTTCCGCGATGGCCCCGACCGGATAGGCATTATCCCCCTTGATCCTGGAGATGCGTTCTTCTTCCACAGATGCAACGAGCTTGCCATCGACCAGAATTGCGGCGGCGGAGTTGTGTTCGCGCCGGTTGCCGTTGATGCCGAGAATGATCATAAAAATCCTGTAAAAATATTCTGTACTGCGTGAAACATCCGCTTCGTAATTATCGCTACAGCCCCCGCACTACCCGCCAGAATCCTTCCTAGCGACCGTGTCCGGCCCACCCGCCTGCGCATCCATCTCGCGAAGCCTTGCCAGTTTTTCGGCGATCTTCGCTTCCAGCCCGCGCCCGGTCGGCTCGTAGAAACTCACTGCGGGCATGCCATCCGGGAAGTAATTCTCGCCCGCCGCATATCCCTCCGCTTCATCGTGCGCATAGCGGTAGTCCTTGCCGTAATCCAGTTGCTTCATCAGCTTGGTCGGTGCATTGCGCAGATGCAGCGGCACTTCGCGCGAACCGTCCTGCTTGACGAATGCGCGGGCGGCATTATACGCGACGTATCCCGCATTCGACTTGGCCGCGACGGCGAGATACAACACGGCCTGCGCCAGCGCCAGCTCCCCCTCCGGCGTGCCGAGACGCTCGTAGGTCTGCGCCGCCTCGTTGCATATCTGCATGGCGCGCGGGTCGGCCAGCCCGATGTCCTCCCAGGCCATGCGCACGATGCGCCGCGCCAGATAGCGCGGGTCGGCGCCGCCATCCAGCATGCGCGTGAACCAGTACAGCGCCGCATCCGGGTTGGAGCCGCGCACCGACTTGTGCAGCGCGGATATCTGGTCGTAGAACGCCTCGCCGCCCTTGTCGAAGCGGCGCAGGTTCTGCGCCAGCGTGGCATCGAGGAAGGCGATATCGATGTTACCCACCCCCGCAGTCGCGGCAGCGGTCTGCAACTGTTCCAGCACGTTCAGCAGGCGGCGCGCGTCACCATCCGCATAACCGACGATGCGCTCCCGGGCGGCCGCATCGAACGCGATATCGGGCAATGCCGCCAGCTGCGCGCGCGCGAACAGCTCGTCCATCTCGGTTTCCGACAATGACTTCAGCACGTATACCTGTGCCCGAGACAGCAGCGCGCCGTTCACCTCGAACGAGGGATTCTCGGTGGTCGCCCCGATGAAGGTCACCAGCCCGCGCTCGACGAACGGAAGGAACGCATCCTGCTGCGACTTGTTGAAACGGTGCACCTCGTCCACGAACAGGATGGTATGGCGTCCGCGCTGTTGCAGCATGAGCTCGGCCTGGGCGATGGCATCACGGATGTCCTTCACCCCGGACAGCACCGCCGACAGCGGCACGAACTCGGCATCGAAGGCGGACGCCATCAGGCGCGCCAGCGTGGTTTTGCCCACGCCCGGCGGCCCCCACAGGATCATCGAATGCAATTTTCCGGATCGGAATGCAAGGCGCAGCGGTTTGCCTTCGCCGAGCAGATGCACCTGCCCGATGACCTCGTCGATATGCCCGGGACGCAGCCGCTCGGCGAGCGGTGCGGCGGGCGAAGCGGATTCAAAAAGATTGCCGGTGGACATATGGCGCCGCGCAATCAGTCGCTGAAGACATCCGCGCCCTCGGGCGGCACGAACCTGAACTGCTGCGGGGGGATCCCGGGGTTGCGCCGCATCCCGGAAAAACGCAGCACGGTCTTGTGCCCGAACGCGTCGTACAGTTCCATGACGGCCAGTTCGGCTTGCGCGTCAAAAGCCATGAATATCTTCTCGAAGCTGCTTTCCTGCGTCCGGGGTATGGCCTGCAACCACTCCAACCCGTCCTTTGTGCCGACATCCCGCAGATCGAAGCCGCGCTCGATCTCGTTGCTGCCGGACAGCAGCGCGGCCGGACTGCTGCCCAGCGCCGCATCCAGCTTCCTGACCGTCACCTGGTTCAGATCCAGGTCATACAGCCAGAACTGCTCACCGTCGCCGACGATGATCTGCTCGTAGGGTTTCCGGTAGGTCCAGCGGAATTTGCCGGGACGCTGGAATTGCATCAGGCCGGAAGCGCTCTGGATGCGCCTGCCGTTCTGATCCAGCACCAACTGGGTGAACTCCGCCTGCGCGGAACGCGTCGCCGCAACAAAGGACTTGAGTTTTTCGATCGCGCCCGCCCCGGCATTGAACGAAGCGACACACAGAACAATGAAACAGATATTCCTCAGCATGATCTATTCGTGGCGGGCCGGCGCCAGCACTTCGCGGTTGCCGTTGCTCTGCATCGGCGAAACGATGCCGGCGGACTCCATCTGCTCGACCAGGCGCGCGGCGCGGTTGTAGCCGATGCGCAGATGGCGCTGCACCAGCGAGATCGATGCGCGGCGGTTCCGTAGCACGATCTCCACCGCCTGGTCGTACAACGGGTCGGCTTCGGCGTCCAGGCCGGCACCGCCCTCGCCCCCCTCGCCGGATTCTTCCGGCGAGTCCAGCACGCCATCGATGTAGTTGGGCTCGCCCTGCTCCTTCAGGTATTCGGCGACGCGATGCACTTCCTGATCGGACACGAAAGCGCCATGCACGCGTTGCGGATGGCCGGTTCCGGGCGGCAGATAGAGCATGTCGCCCTGTCCCAGCAGGGCTTCCGCCCCCATCTGGTCGAGGATGGTGCGCGAATCGATCTTGCTCGACACCTGGAATGCCACGCGCGTCGGCACGTTGGCCTTGATCAGGCCGGTGATCACATCCACCGACGGGCGTTGCGTGGCAAGCACCAGATGGATGCCGGATGCGCGCGCTTTCTGCGCCAGACGCGCGATCAATTCCTCGATCTTCTTGCCGACCACCATCATCAGGTCGGCCAACTCATCGATGAACACCACGATCAGCGGCAACTCTTCCAGCAACTCGGGACTCTCAGGCGTGATGGAGAACGGATGGGCGAGCGGCTCTCCCGACTTCAGGGCATCTCGCAGCTTCTGGTTGTATCCGGCGATGTTGCGCACACCGAAATGGGACATGAGCCGGTAGCGACGGTCCATCTCCTGCACGCACCAGTTCAGCCCCGAAGCGGCCTGACGCATGTCGGTGACCACCGGCGCGAGCAGGTGGGGAATACCTTCATAGACGGAAAGTTCCAGCATCTTCGGATCGATCAGCAACAGGCGCACCTGTTGCGGTGTGGATTTGTACAACAGCGACAGGATCATCGCGTTGATCGCCACCGATTTGCCGGAACCGGTGGTGCCCGCCACCAGCACGTGCGGCATCCTGGCCAGGTCGGCGACCACCGGCTTGCCCGAGATATCCTTGCCCATCGCGATCGTCAGCGCGGAATGCATGTCGGCATACACCTGCGAACTGAGTATCTCCGACAGATGCACCATCTGACGCTTGGCATTGGGCAGTTCCAGGGCCATATAGGCCTTGCCGGGAATGGTCTCGACCAGGCGTATGCTGACCACCGACAGCGCGCGCGCAAGATCCTTCACCAGATTGGTGATCTGGCTGCCCTTCACGCCGACGTCCGGGTCGATCTCGTAGCGCGTGATCACCGGCCCGGGATAGGCGGCGACGACCTTCACCGCCACGCCGAAATCCTTCAATTTGCGCTCGATCAGGCGCGAGGTGAATTCCAGCGTATCTGCCGAAACCACCTCGACCTGATGCGTGGCCTGATCAAGCAGATGCAGTGGCGGCAGCGGCGAATCAGGCATGTCGGAGAACAGCGGCGCCTGCTTCTCTTCGACCACCCGTGCCGACTTGGTCACCTCCATCACCGGCATCTCGATATGGATGGGCAGGTGCTCCTCGACACGGCGCTTCTCTTCCTCGACGATGGCATCGCGTTCGCTCATCGCCTGCACGCCGATACGCTTGTCCTGGCGCGTTTGCCAGGTATTACGCAGCCACAGGAAGGCGGATTCCAGCAGCGCCCCGAGACGATCCATGAAGCGCAGCCACGACAGTCCGCTGAACACGCTGAAGCCGGTGGCCATCAATGCCAGCAACAACAGGGTCGCACCGGTAAAACCCAGCATGCGCGTCAGCGCATCGCCCAGCATGATGCCAAGCATCCCGCCCGGCGCCAGCGGCAGTGTGACTTGCAGGGTATGCAAACGGATCGCCTCGAGCGCGCTACTGGCCAGCAACAGCACCAGAAACCCCGCCACGGAGACCCACAGGGCGCGCTTGTCGAAGATACTATCGGCGGCCAGGTTGTGGTATCCCGCCCAGATACGCTCGAGCATCAACACCACCCACCACCACGCCGAAAAGCCGGACAGATAGAACAGCAGGTCGGAAAGATACGCACCGAGCACACCGCCGGGATTGACGGTCAGCGCACCACTGGCAGTATTTGACCAGGACGGGTCGGCGCGATGGTAACCATACAGGGAGATGGACAGATAAAGGGCAGCTGCGACCAGCAGCAGCCAGCGCGACTCGCGCAACAGTGCGAACATCCTGCCTGCCGGGGAGGTGTGATCGGCCTCAGCCATCGACACCCACCAGCCCCAACTGCTCGGCGACCCGTACCGCCTCCATGCGGCTGCTGACGCGCAGGGTCTGGTAGACGGCCGCCACGTGGATCTTGACGGTTCCCTCCGCAAGATGGATCGTCTCGGCGATCTCCTTGTTGGTCAAGCCCGCGGCCAGATGCCTCAACACCTGCATCTGGCGTGGCGTCAGACCGAACTCGTTGGTGTTCGGGCTGCGGCCGTCTTTTTGTTCGCCATCATCCTCGCCGCCAACGCTGCGATATTGCAGGATCTGCGGCGGAACATACACCCCGCCGGAAAGTACCAGGCTCAAGGCACTCAACATCACCGGAGCGGTCGAACTCTTGCATACGAAGCCCATCGCACCGGAATTCATCACCTTTTCCATATTGCCGCGCCCGTCTTCACCGGACACCACCACCACCGGGATATGCGGATAACGCTGATGAAAGAATTTGACGGAAACCGGCCCGTCGCTGCCCGGCATGTTCAGGTCGAGCAAGGCCAGATCCAGTTCCGGATGCAGCTCGGCCAACCTGAGCGCTTCCGGAAAATTTCCGGCTTCCAGTATTTCGCAAACTTCCGGCAATTGCTGCAACACATAGCGCAACCCCTCGCGGAACAGCGCATGATCGTCTGCCAGCAGAATCTTCATGGTACGTCCCCTCCCTCACTTATGCGATCCCGACGCTGGCAATCATAACATCCGGCACGCATCGGAATCTGCAGGATGAAGCTGCTCCCGCCGCCCAGTATCGACTTCACCTTCATCCGGTAGCCCAGCAACTGTTCAATGCGCTTCACGATGGACAATCCCAGCCCCAACCCCTTGCTGCGATCGCGATGCTGGTTGCCGACCTGGTAATACTCCTCGAAGATATGCGGCAGGTGTTCCTGCGCGATGCCGATGCCGGTATCGCTCACCTCCAGTTCCAGATCGTCACCCTCCTGCCGGCAAACTATTGCCACTTCGCCCTGTTCGGTATAGCGGATGGCATTGGTGATCAGGTTGCGCAGGATGCGCTCCAGCAACAACGGATCGCTATAGACCATCAGGTCGGAATCCGCCACCACGAAGCGCAGCCCCTTCCCCTGCGCCACCCGGGAAAATTCGGCATGCATCCGGTCCAGCACGGCCTGGATCGCGAACGATTCCTCATGCGGCTGCACCACGCCGGCATCCAGTTTGGAAATATCCAGCAGCGCGTCGAACATCGTGCCGAGCACCTCGACCGAACGGTCTATCTGTCCGACCAGCTCCACCCCCTCGCGCCCGTTGACATGCCCCTTGAGCGCCTCGACGAACAAGGTCAGCGCATGCATCGGCTGGCGCAAATCGTGACTGGCCGCAGCCAGAAACTTCGATTTCATCAGACTCGCCTGTTCGGCACGCTGTTTTTCCCAGGTCAATTGTCCGACCAACCGCTCGTTCTCCAGCCTGCCGCGCAATGATTGTTCGAAAGTGCGGCCCAGATCCTTTCCGGCATTCAGCACAAAGAACAGATACACCACCAGCATCGCCGCCAGAATGAGGTGTGAACGGTCGCCGACCGCCACATTTATCGCAATGATCGGCAGGATCAGCAGCGTGACAAAAATATAAAGGGCCGGAGGAAAGACCGGGTTGGTCGTCGCGGCCCCGGCTGCCACGCCCAATACCACGCAGATCAGCATGGCCTGATAGGCCAGGTCGCCAGGAACGAACAACAACAGCCCGCCCGCACCCCACACCGCGCCCACACAACTGACCAGCACGACAAATCGTGTGCGCCAGCGCCGGCATTCCTCCAGCGTGCCCATCTCCTTGCGGTAACGCCATATCATGAAGATTTCTACCAGAAGGAATGCGAACAGCGTCGCTATCCATGACAGCAACGTGACGTGCGGCACCCTGCCCCACATCAATTCGACCAGCAGCAAGGCGATCACGGCCTGCCCGGCTATCAGCAACGGGTAAGAGCGCAGCCGCGCGCGCAATTGTTCTGCGCGCACCGGCAGATTCGATTCGTCGATATCGCACGAGAATGCCTTGGCCAGGCTTGCGGACATGGTTATTTTCCGCCCATGGCCAGCAGCAGCCGGATGTCCTGCGCCAGCCAGTCGGCTCGCTGCCCATAGGGCGCGAGCAGGCGCACCTTGCCGTTCGCATCGATCAGATACGTGCCGGCGCTGTGATCCACGTTGTAGCCCGAGGTGGTCGGCTGCTTCTGATACACGACGCCAAACGCCTCTGCAACCTTCACGGTGGCTTGCACATCCCCGTACAGACCGAGGAATGAGGGGTGGAACGCGGGAGCGTACTGCGTCATCAGTTCGGGCGTATCGCGCTCCGGATCGACGGTCACGAACAGCACCTGCACCCTGTCGGCATCCTTGCCCAGCGTGTCCATCACCTGCGCCAGATCGGCCATCGTGGTCGGACATACATCCGGACAATGGATATAGCCGAAGAACATCACCACCACCTTGCCGCGAAAATCCGCCAGCGTGCGCAGTTTGCCATTATGGTCGGTCAGCCTGAAATCCGCCGAGGCCAGTTTGCCGCCGACTTCGCTGGCATGGAACGGGGATGGCAACCTGGGTTCGCCGCAGGCTGCCAGCACCATCGCCAGCATCAGGAAGATTACATTACGCCGCCACATGACAACTCCCCGCCCAACCGTTTATATAGAACGTATAGCCCACCTTGATCAACCCATACACGCCGAGCCCGACCACCAGCAACCCGGCGACCAAGCGTACGCGCGGTGATTTCACCCAGCTTTCGATACTTTCCCAGAATAGTCCGATTGCCAGCAGATTCGGCAAGGTTCCCAAACCGAACGCCATCATGATCAATCCGCCCCGTATCGGGTCGCCGCTCGCCAAAGCGGTCAGCAGCACGCTGTACACCAGACCGCATGGCAGCCATCCCCACAGGATGCCCAGACCCAATGCGCGCGGCACGGTATTCAACGGCAACAGTCTGGCAGTATAAGGTTGCAAGCGTTTCCATACCCCCCCGCCCAGACGCTCAAGCTGCCGCACCACACCCCAGATGCCCGCCAGATACAATCCCAACGCGACCAGCATGAAACTGGAAAGTGCAAACAGCAGATGTTGCACCGGCACCGCGTCGCGCATCAACAGACCGGCCTGTCCCACTGCACCAACCAATGCCCCGGCCAGCGCATAACTGGTGATACGCCCGCCACTGTAGGCGAGATGGAACGGCCAGTGTGCCTTGTCTCTCGGTACTTGTGCGGTGAAGATGCCGACGATGCTGCCGCACATACCGAGGCAATGCACGCCACCGAGCAGTCCGACGAAAAATACCGCGATGATGCTGAATTCACTCATTCGTCGAACCTTGCTCCAATAGTTTCAGATCGATATGCCGTGCTGCCACGCCGGCATCCGGTATTGCCATCTGCGACACCACACCCAGCAAAGGCGCGGCGATGCGTTCGCGCAACGTGTCGATGTTCTCCTGCAACGCAGGCATCCCGCCATCCAGCACGTTCGCCACCCAGCCCGCGCATTCTAATTGGTAATCGGCAATGGCGCGCAGCGTCAGCAACGCATGATTGAGGCAACCCAGCCGCATGCCCACCACCAGGATCACCGGCAAGTCCAGCGCCTGTGCCAGATCCGCGCTGTCCTGCGTGTCGTTCAGCGGCACCATGAAACCGCCTGCGCCTTCCACGATCACCGTGTTTGCCCGCTTTGCCAGTTCGCGATAGGCAGCTTCGATGCGCGACAGATCGATACGCACACCCTCCTTCCCCGCCGCGAGGTGCGGCGCGATGGCGGCGCGCAGGCAATAAGGATTCACCTGTCCATAGCTGAGCGGGACATTGCTCAATGAACGCAGCAATCTGGCATCCTCGTTGCGCCCATCCTCATCGCAACCGGCAGCGACCGGTTTGAAACCGGCAACGGTCCTGCCCTGCGCCGCAAACGCATGCAACAAGGCACAACTCACCAATGTCTTGCCGACACCGGTATCGGTTCCGGTGATGAAGTAGCTCATAGCCTGAAATCCGTCCGGATGATCGAGCGCCCGTCCGCAACCTGCTTCGGCGCGGGTTTCCATGCATGGCCGTAGATGATCTCGAAGGTCGCCGGCAACTTGCCATCGCGTCGCAGTGTTTCGTAATTCTCCGTGACACGACGCCAGGCTGCCTTGCCCATCATCCCCGGCGCGCGTCCCGCCGTGGCATTGTGTGCGCCGATGCGCTTCAGGTCCTGCATCACGGCGCGCACATCGTCATAGGTCAGCGTGATCTTCTCCATCTCCATCACCGGGTCGGCGAAACCCGCAGCCACCAGCATGTCGCCGATATCGTGCATATCGGCGAAACGGTTCAGGTGGTTATAGCCGTCCACCTCACGGAAAGCGACGCGCAACTCCTTCAGCGTATCGACCCCGAAACTGGAGAACATCAGCAATCCCTCCACCTTGAGCACGCGATGCAATTCGACGAAAGTGGCGGGCAGGTCGTTGCACCATTGCAGTGCCAGATTGGACCACACCATCTCCGCGCTGCCGGAAGCGACCGGCAGCGCCTCGACATCGGCACACAGATAGCTTTCGCGCTTGCCGGCAAACAGCTTCTTCCACCAGTTCGATGTACCCCTTGCATGCTGCAGCATGCCGAGCGCGATATCGAGCGCAGTGATATCGGCCTTCGGGTAGCGCTCGCTTAACTGGCGTGTCCCCCATCCGGTACCGCTGCCGACGTCCAGCACGCGCGCAGGTTGCAGCTTGACGTAATCGAGCCGCTCCAGCATGCGTACGCAGACCTCGCGCTGCAGCACCGCGGCAGCGTCGTAATCCGCAGCGGCGCGGCTGAAAGCGCGCCGCACCTGTTTCTTGTCTATTTCAAATTCGTTCATCCAGAAAGCTCTTTACTTGTTCGACAAATGTATCCGCATGGGACAGGAACGGCGCATGCGCCGCGCCGGCGATCTCCACCATACGTGCCGTCGGCATCGCCGCGGCCAGATGGTATGAAGCTTCCGGCGGGGTCAGCCGGTCGCGTTCGCCCGCGATCACCAGCGTCGGCTGCATTATTCTCGGCAAGGCATCGCGCAGGTCGGCATCGCGCAGGATATCCAGCCCGCCACGCAACGCCGCCAGTTGTGGCTCGCCACGGCTGAACAACTGCTCACGCAATCCGGCCAGCAGTTCACGTTCACCTTCGCTACCGCGAACCTGCAGGGCAAGGAAACGCCGCAGGGTCGCAGCATGGTTCTTTTCCAGTTCGGCGGCGAACTGCTCAAGGATCACACGCGGCATGCCGAACGCCCAGTCTTCACGTTCGGCGAAGCACGGCGTGCTCGCCACCAGGATCAGACGCTCCACCTTCTCCGGTTCGCGTGCCGCCCAGGATTGCGCGACGATGCCGCCGAGCGACCACCCCAGAAGCGTCACCGGCTGACCAAAGTGCGCGGCCAGTTGCGCGACGACCGTCTCCAGCGAGAAAGTTTCGGTCGGAGAACTCAGGCCATGTCCCGGCAGATCGACACGATGCACCGTGAAATCCTGCGCGAGATTTTCGACGATCTCGCCCCAGATCCCGCCATGCATCCCCCAGCCATGCAGCAGGATGAGCGGCGCGCCGTTGCCTTGCGTTTCAACGTGCAAGCTCATGCAACGCCCCGCTCAATCGTTCGACATCCTCCACGCTGTGCGCGGCCGAAAGCGTGATGCGCAAACGCGCCGTGCCCTGCGGCACCGTAGGCGGGCGGATCGCCGCGACCCAGAGGTCACGCTCGCGCAGGGCTTCGCTTAAAGCCAGAGCCTGCCGGTTGTCACCGACCAGCAGCGGCTGGATGGCAGTATCAGAGGGCATCATCGCCCAAGGCAGATCAGCCAGGCTGGCGCGCAGTTTCCCGATGAGCCGGAACAGGTGATCGCGCAATTCATCTCCTTGCTCGATGAGCCTCAGGCTCGCCATCAGTGCCACCGCGAGTGCCGCCGGCGCAGCCGTGGTGTAGACGTAGCTGCGGGCATGGTTCACCAGCGTATCGATGACCACCCGATCCGCTGCGACGAAGGCGCCGGAGACGCCGGCGGCTTTGCCCAGCGTCCCCATCAGGATGACGCGCTCAAAACCCGGCTGCGCGGGCGATCTGCTGTATCGCGTGCTCGCGAGCTCCTCCCCTACCAACGCGGTATGTGTCGTCGCTCGCTGTGCGGCTCCTTGCAGTTCATCCCGCTCGCTCGGGTTTCCTGATTCGCCATCCAATCCAAAATGAGACAGGCAGCCTCTGCCCTGCGCGCCCAGCACGCCGAAACCGTGCGCATCGTCCACCAGCAGCCATGCATCGTGTTTCTCGCACAACGCCAGCAGCTCCGGCAGTGGCGCGATGTCGCCGTCCATGCTGAAGACCGCATCGGTGATGACGAGCTTCCTGCCGCCCTGTTGCTTCGCCAGCAGGGAATCGAGTTGCGCCATGTCGCCGTGCCGGTATCGTTGTACCTTGGCGCGCGACAGCAGCATGGCGTCGTTCAGCGAAGCATGGTTGAGCTTGTCGGCGAACACCGTATCGTCCTTGCCGACCAGTGCCTGCACCACGCCGAGGTTGGCCATGTAGCCGGTGGAGAACAACAGCGCGGCGGGTTTGCCGACGAAGGCAGCCAGTTGCTGTTCGAGTTCATGATGCGGTGTGAAATGTCCGCTCACCAGATGCGCCGCCCCGGCACCCGCTCCCCATTGCTGAACACCCTGTTGCAGCGCCTCTTTCAGCTGCGGATGATTGGCCAGGCCGAGGTAATCGTTGCTGCAGAAGGAAAGGTAGGGCGCGCCATCGACCGCGATGTGCGGCGACTGCGGACTGTCCAGCGTGCGGCGGCGGCGCAACAGGCCCTGTGCGGCGCGCTCATCCAGATCGCGTTGCAGCGCCGCAAACGTCATCAGTGGTTCTCAGAAAAGGGATACATGCCCAGCTTGTCCATCAGCGCCCGGTCCTTGGCCACTTCGGGATTGCCGGTGGTCAGCAATTGCTCGCCATAGAAGATGGAGTTGGCGCCGGCGAGGAAACACAGCGCCTGCACCGCCTCGCTCATCTGCTGCCGCCCGGCGGAAAGCCGCACACGCGCCGTCGGCATGGTGATACGTGCCACGGCGATCATGCGCACGAAATCGAGCGGGTCGATGTCCTGCTCCCCGGCCAGCGGCGTGCCTTCCACCTTGACCAGATTGTTGATCGGCACGCTCTCGGGATAAGGATTCATGTTGGCCAGTTGCGAGATCAGCCCTGCGCGCTGCGTCAGCGTCTCGCCCATGCCGATGATGCCGCCGCTGCAGACATGCATGCCGGCGCGGCGTACACGTTCCAGCGTGTCCAGCCTGTCCTGGTAGTCGCGCGTGCTGATGATATTGCCGTAGAACTCCGGTGCGGTATCCAGGTTGTGGTTGTAGTAGTCCAGCCCGGCCTGGCGCAACTGCTCGGTCTGCTCGTCGTCCAGCATGCCCAGCGTGGCGCAGGTCTCCATGCCCAGCGCCTTGACCTCCTTCACCATCTCGATCACGGCCTCCATGTCCTCGCGGCTCGGCTCGCGCCAGGCAGCGCCCATGCAGAAGCGGTCGGCACCGGCCTGCTGTGCCGCTTTCGCTGCTTTGATGACCTCCTGCACTGCCAGCATCTTGCGGTTCTCCACACCCGCACTGTGGAACGCCGATTGCGGGCAATAGCCGCAATCTTCGGAACAGCCGCCGGTCTTGATTGACAACAGCGTGGAAAGCTGCACCTGATTCGGGTCGAAGTGTTCGCGGTGCACCTGCTGGGCACGGAACATCAGGTCGGCGAACGGCAACTTGAACAATGATTCGATGTCGTCCACACTCCAGCGCATTGAAGTATCGTTTGCAGGGACAGGGCGGCAAAATTCTACGGTCTGGGTATTCATGGTGGTTTAACCGGGTTCAAGGTCGTAACAGGACGCGCATTATCGCGGAAAGGACGGAGGCTTGCCAATTTCAGGCGACACTTTTATGAACATTCGCACAATAGTTAAGCGCATATTGCCTGCCCACCCCTGCGTACTGTGCGGCAGCATGAGCCATGATGGACTCTGGTGCGGCGCATGCGACGCGTCATTGCCTTATCTCGCCATGCCGCGCTGCCCGGTCTGCGCGCTACCCTCACATGACTGGGAGACTTGCGGACATTGCCTGGCGCAACCGCCGATGTTCAGCCGGACCGTTGCGGCGTTCGGCTACCACTTCCCGCTCGACAAGCTGATACATGCGATGAAATACGGTGAACAGCTCGCCCTGGCGCATGCCTTCGCGCAGAAACTCATATGCCGCATCGACGACACGGAACTCCCGGAATTCGTCATTCCGATGCCGCTGCACCCCGCCAAGTTGCGCGAGCGAGGCTTCAACCAGTCGCAACTGCTTGCTGCCCATGCCGCCCGCATGCTGCACATCCCGCTGTTGTCCGATGCATGCCGGCGCGTACGCGACACGCCGCCGCAATCCGCCTTGCCGTGGAAAGAACGCCAGAAGAATGTACGCGACGCGTTCCGTTGCGACAGGGACATGAGCGGCAAACATGTCGCTCTGGTGGATGACGTGATGACCACCGGCGCCAGCCTGAATGCATTCGCCGAAGCGGTACGCAAGCGCGGCGCGCGCAGGGTCGATGCCTGGGTCGTGGCGCGAACCCTGCCCCGCGACCACTAAGCAATCTTTGAACTTGGAAGAAAGCAGTTAGTCCACGAAAGGCACGAACAACACGAAAGCAATCAAAAAGATGTCACGCTTTTGATTGTCACCCAATGGGTTAATTGTCATGCCCACACCGCCTATTGATTTATTTCGTGACTTTCGTGTTTTTCGTGGATCAAAGGAGGTTTTATTAAAGCGCTTTGAGTTTTTGCTTTACAAAGGACTGCAGTTCGGGACTCAGCATCTTCGATTCGAGCGCACGCCGGTATGCGTTGCCGGCATCCTCGTTGCGCTGCACCGCTTGCAGTGAGATGCCGTAGCCCATCAGCCAGATCCCGTTGTTCGGAGCGAGTTGCAGCGCCAGCTGGTAGTGGTTGATCGCCTCCTTGTGGCGGTTCTGGCGTTGCAGCAGTGCGGCAAAGAACGCCTGGTAATCGGCATTCGCATCGGCATAAGGCAAAGTCTTCTCAAGCGTACCCATCGCCTGCTCGGCCGTACCACGTTCCACCTGCAATCTCGCCAGCAACATCGCGAATCCGGCATGTTGCGGCCTGCTCTTCAACCCCTCTTCCAGCACCCGTTCGGCATCCGCGCCGCGCTTTCCCTCAAGCAGCAATGCAACCATCGCCTGGCGCGCCGCATCGTGGCCGGCATCCAGACGCAAAGCTGCCTCGTATCCTGCCAGCGCATCGTCGGTACGCCCCTGCTGCATCAGTGCTGCCGCCTTGCGGAATTCGGCATCGGCCTTTTGCGCGGGGCTGATCTGCTTTATCGGCGCTGCACCCGCGAATGTTTGCGCGGACGGCTGGAGCTTGGGCGGCGCAATCTGTGCCGATCTCTGCACATCCTGCCGCGCCACCTCAGCCCGCTTTGCCGCAGGAGCGGCCTCAATCCCGGGGACGAGCCCATTGCTTTCCTCGCGCTGGACGGAGGGAATCGGCACCGAACTCAACTCGAAACTCAGTCGCAAATCCGGCAATGGCACTTCTGCCGGTTGCTCGCCTGATGACGCAATCGCCGAAGCATCCGATGAAACGGTTGCGGCAATCTCAGGAGAATCGGCCGCCTGTACGGTTGACTGCGCCACGCTTTCCAATTTGCGGGGCCCGGCCCACTGCCAGACGGCAAGCGCGGCAACCAGCAGCGATCCAAGCAGTACAGGCACGAACGGGCTGCGCCGGTTGCGCGGCACCGCACGCACCATGGTCTGCTCCGGCGCGGTATGTTCGCCGCGCTGCTCGAGCTGGTTGAGCACCTGGTTAATGACGCTCATTGCAACGCCACCCACGCCAACCCCAACGAGGCAGCAACGGCAGTCCCGATCAGCGCAACAGCCCAGGGTAACCAGTCGCGGCGCACCTCCGGCGTATCGGCTGCCGCATCGCGGACATGTCTGGGCAGCACTTGCTGCCTCCCCTCGCTGAATGCCAGCATCATCGACTTGTGCGAAACGATGTTGACCAGCCTCGGCGTACCTCCGCTGATACGGTGCAGCTTGCTCACCGCACCTTTGCTGAACAGTGTTTCGCCGCCGAATCCGGCCACGGCAAGGCGATGGCGCAGATAGCGTTCCAGTTCCTCCCTGCGCAATCCCTGCAGGTCATACTGGAAACTGATGCGTTGGCGCAGCTGGCGTATCGAATGATGGCGCAATCTTTCGTCCAGTTCCGGCTGCCCGAACAGCACCACCTGCAACAACTTGCGTTTCTCGGTCTCCAGGTTGGTCAGCAGGCGCAACACTTCCAGGCTTTCCAGCGGCATCGCCTGCGCCTCGTCCAGACAGACCAGTGCGCGCTGTCCCTGACGCGCGCAATCCAGCAATGCATGCGTCAGGCCTTTCAGCAACCGGTGCTGGTCGGTGTCCTTCTCCAGCGGCAGGCGGAACTCGTCGGCCAATGCCAACAACAGGCTGCGTGGCTCGAGATACGGGTTGGGAATGTAGGCAGTGACGAACCGCGGCGCGGGTGGCGCAGCCACAGCCCCGTCCTGCGTGCCGATCAGCGTGGTGGACTGCCGCCCCTGGTTCAGCGTGGCAAGGAACTTGCGGCACAACAGCGTCTTGCCATTGCCGACCTCACCGGTGATCTTGATGAAGCCCTCGCCGTTGCGCGCCGCCACCAGCAAGGTGTTGAGCGCCTCCTGGTAACTGGAGCAGGCGAAGAAGAAACTGGTGTCGGGTGTCAGTCCAAAGGGAAGTTCGCGCAGGCCGAAGTGCTGTAGATACATATCAGGGTTTTGCGCCCTGCCCGGTCATCCCGTTGAAGCGGTCTCGGCTGCGCGTGATGTCGTCCGACCAGTCCCTGTCGTTGTCCACCACGGTGGGTTTCAGCAGGATCACCAGTTCGCGCTTCTCCGTGCGCTTGCTGGTCTGGCCGAACACCTGCTTGGGCAAGCCGGGCAAACCGGACTGGTCGTCGAAAGTCGCCTGGCGCATCAGGCCGCCGATGGCGACGATCTGCCCGTCGCGCGCACGCACGATGCTGTCGGTCTCGGAAACGGAACTGGAGGCCAGCGGCAGATTCATGGTGCCGCCCACGCCGCCGACGTTCACCGTCTTGTTGACCGTGCTGACCAGACTCACCGAAGGATGGATATGCAGGATGATGTCGTTGTTCTGGTCGATGCGCGGCGTCACATCCAGCGCGATCCCCGAGAAGAACGGTTGCAAGGTTACGCTGGGCGTAGTGGTGGTCGCCGTCCCGGTCGTGGTGGTCGAGGTGATGTTGGTCACGAAGAACTCGTCCGTACCGACCTTCAGCACCGCCTTCTGGTTGTTCAGCGTGGCGATACGCGGACTGGACAGCACGTGGACATTACCCTGCGTCTCCAGGAAGTTCAGCAGCGCCGCAAAATTGCTGGTCTGGAAGGCCAAGCCGAACAGTGTGCCGAGTGCGTTCGCGCCGCCCACCAGATCGGTGCCGGGCGTGACCGTGCCGAGGTTGGTTCCGCCGGTCAAAGCACCCGGTGTCAGCGCACCCGCGCCCGCTGTTCCCGGAACCATGGTTCCGCCAGCAGCGATCTGTCCGATTGATGCCCTGCTGTTGGGGCCGCTCTTGAAAGCCGCCCAATTCACCCCGGACTGGAAGCCGTCGTTCAGCTGTACTTCGACGATCTTGGCTTCGAGTATCACCTGCCGCTCGATGGAAATCTGCGACGCCTTGAGATAAGCAGCGATATTCTTCAGTTCATCCGGCATCGCACGCACCACGATCACGCCGGACATCGGGCTGATCACCACGCTGCGCCCGGGTTCGTTTCCGACGATCGCCTTCAGCGACTGTTCCAGTTCGCTCCAGAAATCCGTTCTGCTGGTCGTCGTCACCTTGCTGCTGTCTTGGGCTTGCGTGCGATTGGCGGTACTTGTCGTGGTTGTCGTTGCGGTGCCAGGCGTTCCGCCCGTCGGACTATCGGACACGGAACCGGAGGTGACGCGCAGCGAGGATTTGCCTTCGCGCAAGCCGGTCAGGTAGTTCACCTGGAAGATGCGTGTCTGCAGGGTCAGCGGCTGGATGTAGATGCGCGTGCCGTCCATCTTGTAGTCGTAACCGTATATCTCCCGTATCGCCTCCAGCGCCTCAAACACCGTCACATCCTTCAGGTTCAGCGAGATGCTGCCGCCGACTTCGGGGTGCAACAGCATGCTGTAGCGCGTGCCCGATACGATGGCCATAAAAACTTGCTGCACCGGCGTATTGTTCACCGCGAGATCGAACTTGGTCTCCAGCGGCTTGTTTTCCACGGCCGGCATATCCGCCGTCAGGGGGGGCAGCAGGGCATTGTTGACCGCATCGGCCTTGCCGGGCTGCGCGCTCTCCTGCACAGCCTGGTCCATTTCGCGCTGGATGGCATCCGCCGCTCCATTCCGGCTGCCAGGCGTGGCGCAACCAGCCAGTAACAACGCCACACACAACCACAATGTAGTCCTCATTTTTCCTCCTGTTGCGCGTCGGTTTTTGTCTTGCGCTTACCCGACTGCGTCTTGTTCGCGGATGATGCAGAGCCTGTTCCGCCTGTTTTTTTCGTAATGCTCACATCAGGAAACAGCGTCAATACCTGACGGCCCTGCGGGCCACGCAATACAACACTACCTTCGTTCACTTCGACCAATCGTGCATCGCCGTGCTTCTTGCCCAACTCGATGGTTTCACCGTCGATGATCGCCGCACGCCGGGTTTTGGAAATAATGATCGAGCGTAAGCCCGATGCCTGAATTCCCTCCGCGCCAGCTCCTACTGCAGCTTCAGGAGCCACAATCATAGCAGGTGGACGTGTCGGGTCGGTCAGGTTTTCCGCAGCATGGACGCTGACAGCCTGAAACGCCACCAGGAAGATCAAGGCCATGAATGATATCAAACGGTCAGCCATGTCTCATCCAGACTCAGCGTATACAACGTCAGGGTCAGCAACGAATCGGGATATTGCTCCACCTTCATGCTCACCTCTCCCCAGAACATCTGCGCAGGCAGTTTTTCCAGCGCAACCAGATATTGCATCAGATCCAGATAACCGCCACGCACGGTGATCACAACGCCATGTTTGAATATCTGCCTCTGCGCGGGCGGCCCCTGACCGGGGCCGGACTGTGCATTTTCAATCAACAGACTCACCGGCAGGGTCTTCAACCCGACCAACTGCAGTTTGCCATTCCGGTTCAGCACCTGTTCCAGCAACGCCGCCATTTCGTCCGGCGCAACCAGACGGTCGCGCCGACTTTGCAGGTAATCCTCCTGCTCCTTGAGTTGCGCCTTGAGTTGCGTCAGCCGGGTGTGCAGCGGCGAACGTTCGACATCGTTCTTGGCCTGCAGCAATGCCGCTGTCTGCGCCTGCAATTCCTTCATCTTCTCCTGTTGCTGTACCACCTGGGCCGATAGCATCCTCTGTTTGGCCAACAACGGGTCGAGCAATACGGCATTCATCACTGAAACCACCACGAACGCCGCCGCCGCGAAGATCATCGCGCGTTCGCGCAGCGACAGGTCGTCTATCCTGCTGCGCGCCATCTCCCAATAGGCTCTTATCATTTCTTGCCTCCGGTTTCAGGACTGGAACGCAGGGAAAACTGGACATAGCGGACAGATTGCGCGGGCTTGCCACTCCCGCCCGCACCCATACCCCCCTGCTGCATCTGCAGATCGGAGAACATCTTGCCACGCATGATATCTTCCTTGCCCAGCCGCTGAATGTAGGCCGGCAACAACTCCGGATCCGTCACCCCGCCGCTCAGGCTGATCTGCGACGCATCCCCGGCCATGCTGAAACCGGTCAGCCACAGCCCCGGCACAACCTGCCGCGAGAACGCACGCATATATTCCGAATACCCGCTGGTATTACCGACCGCGCCGGACTTCAGGGACTCGAGCAATTCACCCTGCTCGGCCACCTGTTTTTCCAGACGCTGAACCTCGTTCTGCAGCACCTGATTGGCCTGTTGCGGGGAAAACTCTGCGGAATAGCGCGCCAGACGCGCCATTTCGGAATTCTGGCGTTTGGTGCTTTCTTCCGATTGCTTGCCTAGCTGGGCGACCTGATACAGCGCAAAACCATAAAACAGCAACGAGCCCAACACGATCAGCCCCAGCGCCTGCAGCATGGCCAGCAGCGAAAAATATTTGCGCTGCTTCATGAAGATCGGATTGAAAAGATTGATCTGCTGGCTCATGGCAACCCCGCCAACTCACAACACGCTTGCCGCACAGGCAACCTTGCACAACGTGCTTGGCAAACTACACCGCCGTATTTACGGATGATCGTCATAAGGCTTTGCTTTCGTGACGCAACGCTGCTCCCAATGCCGGCAACGCATGCGCGACGAACCCGCTGTCCGCAAGCGCCGGCACCACACCGATATCCATGACTTCCGACAACTTGATCTGCTCCACTCTCCCGCCAACCGTTTCGGCCAGGTGTCCGGTCAACCCGCATTCGTCCGGCACACTGACCAGCACGCGGCTCACCGGCAGGTGATTGAACTGACGCTCGAAATAATCCAGAGAACGCTGCAATTCCAGCACCACGCGGTCGCGATATTGCGCGCGCACGTTTTCGTCGGCATCCTGCAGTTGACCGGCGCTGATCTCGAAACGACGGGCCAGGTATAGTTCACCGCTGGCAGTAAACGTCAACAGGCCTCCGTTATCATCAAACGCCAATAGCGCCAGCGCACTATCGCCCTCCTCGAATAATGCCGCAATGTTGCGTTGTGCCATTTCGGGGATATCGATCACATCCAGATCGAGGTTGGCCTGCTCGAACAATGCAATGCGCTTCTGGATGGTGCCGTTCTCTGCCGCGATCGCGTACATGGATTGCGGGCGATCAGCTCCATATTTGCTGGCCGGGATCTGCAACACGTCTATCGTGGCATCGTCGACATGACAACTCAGTCCATCCTTGATCTTCCAGCGTATCGCCGTTTTCAGTTCACTGGCCGGCACGTTGGGCGCCTCGACCAGCAACATCTGGTATTCGCCCGGAGCCAGCAATGTAGTAAAGGCATGGCTCCCGATATCCGTCTCGCGGCGCAGCTTTTCGAGGGCTGCCGCCGAAACCGTACCCAATTCGTGATATTCGCAACGCGTCACCGCCGGCATTGCGCCAACGAACCTGATCTTCGCCAGATAAACCCCGTGCTGACCAAGGACAACCGCAAACCAGCCGGCGTCGCGGCTTTTCGGCTTGAATAACGATGAAATGTGCGGAATTTCCATAATTGGGATTAAGTTAATTTAATAACTAATTGTTGTCAATTGTTTTTCGCCTGCACCGCCCATTTGCGCCCGAGCGGACAACCGATTCCACATGCGCAGGGAAGTTACTGTGCGATCGTTACATTCATCTGCCGCTCCACGTAGCCCGGCGTCGCCACGGATCCCTGCGTCGCCGTCGAGGTCAGTTGGTACACATTGATAGTGACCGCGTCTTCTGTGTGTGCCGTCGAATTGCATTCCACGTTCACGTTAAAACCGGCCAGCGTGTTTGGCAAGGGCGCGACCACCTGCGAGGTCGGGCCCGGCTGGCAGGCGGTAGCGAACGCGCCGCCCGCTGCCGCGCTCTGGATGATCTGGTATGCGCCCCAGTTCACACCGGCGCGCGCAGCCTGATAGGCGCGTGCGCTCATCACGTCCAGCGCGATGTTCTGCTGCTGCGTGGTAGACAGCGTGACGGCAAACGTACCGAGCGCGGCGATCACCACCAGCAGGAAGATGGCGGAAATCAGACTGAACCCGTGTTGCATCTTGCGCAGGATCGTTCTCATGGCTGGTTACTCACATGCGCCGCGCTGTACAGCGAGACGGTTTCGCCTTGTTCAGTGATACCAAGGTGCATGGTCACCAGGCCGGAACGCTGCGCCACCACATTGGCGTTGTAATCGAAGCGGCAACCGCTGACATGGGTCGCCAGCCGAACGCTGCTTCCCGTGATGGGCAACGTCGTCGGCTGAGCGGCCTGGATCGCATACCCCTGCCAGCGCAACAGCGCCCCCGCCCCGTCGCACACATAACTGACCGGCGTGGTGATGACATGGAAACGATTGCCGGGCGAATCGAATGGCAATGCGTTCGCCGAAGTGATACTGATGGTATTCGCACCTACCGCACTGACCGCGCGCCGGTTATGTGTTGCCAGCGTGTTGCCGGCGTAGGCGTCCGCCCCCGCACTTCCGAGGTTGTACACCACAACCTGGTCGCCAACTGCCACGGTGGGTAACGGCCCCAGCACTTCGAAACAGGTATCTGCCGCAACAAACGACAACGCATCGCCAGCGGCGTTGCCGGGAACGGCGGCGCACAATACCCCTGCATCGGCTACGGCGCGGTAACGCCCGCCACTCGTGGTCGGCAGGAACTCGATGAAACAATCGCCCACACCATCGCAGGCGCCCGTCACCCGCACACTGTTCGGCAACGCCAGGCGCAGGTCGCGCACGACACGGCGCACTGCGGTATCGGCGATATCGGTCATGTCGGCGCGGCGCGACACGTCCATATACTGCTGTATCGGCGCCTTGAGGAACACCGCCACCATGCCGCCGATGATGCCGGTGATGACGATCACCATGATCATCTCGACGAGCGTGAAACCTTTGCTGGAGAGTAAGGAGCAGGAAGTGGGGAGGGGAGAACGGACTCCCCCAATCAAGCGCTTAGCCCCCCCCCTCTTCCCACTGAGGCCCGCAGGGCCGGCCCACTTCCCACTCCCCACTTCCCGTCTCATGGTGTCGTCCTCGGCGCATAACGGGTGCGTATCCCTTCCACGGTCATCTGATTGCCCGATGGATCGGCGACCGTGACCGTGATGAGCAGCGCATCCCCGCTTGCCGCAGTGATGCCCCCGAAATCGATCGCCGTCACTGTGATGGGCTGGAGCGTGAAACCGGCCAGCCCGGTGTTCGTATTGGTGATGTCCATGATGGCGCCAGAAGCCATGCCGAATCCGTGATAATCGTTGACATTGTCGAATGTCGTGGCGGTCGAGTAGCGCGTCTCGGCTGCCGGCTGCTCGGCAAAAGCAGCCTCCGGCCCGGCGGCTTCCACGGTCGAATTGCAGCCGCCCGGTCCAACGGTGGCGGAAACGGCTGAGGCTGCATTCAGGTCGTTCGGGTCGCAATAGGTGAACGGCATCAGTTCCGCTTCTTCCAGCAGTGATTCGGCAATCGCCAGCGCCTGCTTGTGGATGAGCGGATCGGCGCTGTGCCTGGTCGTCTGGTTCATCACCAGCAGGATCCCCGCCAGCGCGACGCTGACGATGACGATGAACATGATCAGCTCGATCAGGCTGATGCCATGCTGGGATGCGGGAGTCGCGCGTCCCGTTCCTTGCGTAGCCATTTTTGGCCTATTGGTGGACATAACCCGTTTCCGCTTCCACGATGACGGGCGAGGCGTAGCCGCTCACCGCGATGCTCTGTGCCGCGCTGGGTTTGCCCAGCGCGTCAAAATTGAATGCCGCATTGGCGACTGTCACGCCGGACGGCGCATTGATCGTATAACTGCCGCTGCCCGACAGCGAAGTCAACGGCGTGCCGCAAGCGGCCGTCGTCCCGACCGACAGCGACAGGCTGTTGCCGGCGATGGCAACACACGTGAACCGGTGCTGGGCGATGGCGATCTTCTGCGCATAGCGCAACGAAGCCTGCACCTGATCGGCAAAACCGCGCGACTGAAATGCGCTGCTGCCGGAAAAGCGTGGCACCGCATACACCGCCAGCACGCCGACGATGACGACGACCATGACGAGTTCGATCAATGTAAATCCTGCCTGATGTTTCATTTTCGTTATGATTGAATCCCAAGCAAGCCACGGAAAATCAATGTGTGTGGCGACGATGTTTCAAGCGAGGTCACAGTGTAGCAAAAAGTGAAATGTCAGACGAAAAACAGGGGGGCATTGCCCCCCTGTTTACCTTGCCATACGGTTACACCCGCAAAGCAAGGGGTGTCCGTCACACCCTGTCGCTCTGGTTATTGAGTGGTAACAGGAATGACCGCGCTTTTCGCTGAACCGCCATCGGTTTGCGTCACCAGGCAATCAGGTGTCGTGCCGGAAATGGTATAGCCGCTAGGAGTGCCGCCTTCCAGAATGAGACCCGCAACTGTGGAACATACACTAGCCGAGGTGACTTGAGTGCCGTAAGCAGTACTCACAGCCCGTCCGGCGTAATTGACTGCACCTGCCGAATTGACCGCCCCCACGACACCGTTTAACGCAGCGGTTTTGGCTTCCGCCGACAGATCCACGAACTTCGGCAGCGCTGTTGCCGCCAGAATCCCGAGGATCACGATGACCATGATCAATTCGATCAGGGTAAAACCTGCTTGTTTTTTCATTTTGACTCTCCTTAAATAATCGAAGCCGCAGCCCCATTTTTATGAACGTCCCAACCTCATCCGGCAATTCCTTGACGCATCAAGGAATTTACTCAGACGGGTTGACTATAAAACGATGACTCGCTTAATGCAAGCCTTGCTTGTAACATAAGCGACCGGCGGTCGCGCTAGACCAACAGCCGGAACATCGCAAAGAACAGGTAGATGCTTCCCACCAGCAGCAGCCAGCCTGTCGCACGCGCATGGCGTGCAACGAAGCGGTCCACCTGGTCATGCGGAACATCCAGCAATCTTGTGGCACGGCGCGAAGATACCCATTGGTTCGCTTCGTCTTCCATGCCGTGCAACAGGCTGGGGCGCAGCCACAGGAACAGGCCGACCATCAGCGCGGCGGCGGCACCGGTCAGCGCGCCGAGCACCAGCGCGTCCAACAGTCCGTCGAGCATTGCCAACGGCACCCGGCCGGTCATGTAGTGCAGCGCATCAGGCTTGTCGAACAACATGCCGAAGTAAACAAAAAGATACGCTGCGCCCGCCACCACGGCCATTCCCGCCGGTTGATGATGACGGTAGAACCAGCGCTCGACGCTGATGCTGCGATCCAGCATCTGGTTCAGGTGGCGTGTCGAGATCCAGCGGTTCGCCACGCGATTGACGCGCTCCAGAAAATGCGGCCTGAAGATAAGCAACAGAGCCAGCGCAACGCCTGCCAGCGCAACGACCAGCAAAAAGAGCGCAAGACTGCGCCACAGCAGGACTTCGCCCGGATTCACGGCGAGAACCACGAATACGGTTCGACGGGCTCGAACTGGATGCCGGCCAGTTCTGCGGGGGCATCCTGTAGCGAGGGCAGGCGCGAAACCTCGCGGCTCACGACGACATGGAAGCGTATCCAGTTCTTGCCGTCCCTGCCCGGCGTAAAGTAATTGGCGTTGCGTATCACATAGACCAGGTCGCGCGACTTGAGGTCGAACACCCAGTTGCCGGATTCCACCGCCAGCGGCGTGGGATCGTAGAATTCCCCGGAATAGTTGCGCGGCTTCTTTTGCAGCCAGTTCATAGGATTGTCCTGGGCCAGCGCCCCCAGATCGGACGGTTTCCCGCGCGTGATCAATTGTCCGTACTGCATGGTCAGGGCGCTCTGCACCGTTCCCACCACGGTTTCCATCGCGGTTTTCTCGGCCTGCTCCTGATAGAACCGCATGCGATCGAGAAACAACCCCATCATCACCACGATGATGATGATCACCACGATCAGTTCGATGAGCGTAAAACCTCTCTGCCGGCTCATTTGTGCAACGCCGCCTTGCCGAGGTCCCACATCGGCAGGAATACGCCCAGCGCCAGGATCAGCACCAGAATGCCGAGTGCCACGATCAGGATCGGTTCGATCTGTGCGCTCAGCGTCTTGACCTCGTACTCGACTTCGCGTTCATACATGGCGGCGATCTCGAACATCAACCCGTCCAGGTCGCCGGTCTCTTCGCCGACGGCGATCATTTGCAGCACCACCGGGCTGAACACACCGGCGGCAACGGCGGTACGCAGAATGCTCTCGCCGCGCTCGACCCCGTCGCGCATCTGCTCGATACGACTGCGCATGAATTCGTTGTCCACCACCATGCCGACCACGTTCATCCCCTGCAGGATGGGCATGCCGCTCTTGAAGGACAGCGCCATGCTGCGCGCAAAACGAGCCAGCGTAGCCTTGAAGATGATCTTGCCGGCGATCGGCAGCTTGAATTTGTATTTATCCCACTTGTAACGCCCGTCCGGCGTGTTGATGTAAAAACGGAAACCCATCACCGCACCGATCAGCATCGCCAGCATCATCATCCAGTAATCCACCATGAAGCCGGAAAAACCGATCAGCATCTTGGTGATGGCAGGAAGTTCGGTATGGAAACCGGCATAAACCTTGGCAAAAGCGGGAATCACGAACAGGTTGATCACGACAATGGCTATCGCCATCGCCAACACCACGAAACTGGGATAGCGCATCGCCGACTTGATGCGTTCGCGCATGTCGCGCTCGAATTCCAGATGATCGTACAGACGCAGGAACGTCTCGTCCAGCATGCCGGTCATTTCACCCACCTGCACCATGCTGACATAGAACGAGGAAAACACCTTGGGATGGCGGCGCATCGCGGTACTCAGATCGCGCCCGCTGTCCAGGCTTTCGCGCAGATCCTGGATCATCGCCGCAAGGGTCGGATTGTTCGTCGATTCCTGCAACCCCGCCAGCGCGCGCAGGATGGGCACGCCCGACCGGAGCAGGGTGTACATCTGGCGGCTGAACAGCAGCAGGTCCAGTTGCGTGATCGGCTTCTCGGTGAACAGTTTCTTGTACCAGTCCGGCTTGCCCGGGGCTCCGCTGCGGATACCGCGGAACGGGCTGATCTCGATTGGCGTGATGCCGGTATTGATGAGCTGGTCGGCGATCACCCCGCTGTCGTCGCCATCCAGCGTACCCTCCACCAGATCGCCGCGCATGTTGCGTCCCTTGTAGGCGAATACTGCCACGCTAATCCTCGACCTGATTGCTGATGCGCATCACTTCGGCCACGGTGGTATGGCCCAGCATCATTTCCTGCAGCGCGTGATCCATGATGGTCTTCCCGCGCATATGCTCCCTGGCCACCTGCATGAAGTGTGTGGCACTCTCGTGTGCGGCCGCTTCGGTCATATCTCGGTCCATTTCCACCATTTCGTATACGCCCATGCGGCCGTGGTAGCCGGTGCCATTGCAATGCGAGCAACCACGCCCGTGCAGCAACCCGCCGCACTGTTCGGGCGTCACGTTCTCCGCCTTCAGCCATTCGGTTTCCTGCGCGCTCGGGATATGCTTTTCGCTACAGCTTTCGCAGACGCGACGCAGCAAGCGCTGCGCGACCACTGCCTGCACCGATGAGGCGACCATGTAGCGCGGCGTACCCATATCCACGAGGCGGAACAAGGTGCCGGCCGCATCCCGGGTATGCAGGGTGGAAAATACCAAGTGACCGGTCATCGCCGCGCGCAGCCCGATCTGCGCCGTTTCAGCATCGCGCATTTCGCCGACCAGGATCACATCCGGGTCCTGACGCAATGCGGAACGCAGCACGCGCGCAAAGGTCAGGTCGATCTTCTCGTTGATCTGCACCTGGTTGATGCCGGACAGACGATATTCGACTGGGTCTTCCACGGTGATGATCTTCTGGTCGATGGTATTGATCTCGGCCAGCGCGGAATACAGCGTGGTGGTCTTGCCGCTGCCGGTGGGGCCGGTGACCAGCACCATGCCGTTGCTGCGCCGGATGATCTCGCGGAAACGCTTGAGCATGTCGGGCGGCATCCCCAGCTTGTCCAGCCCGATCATCCCTCCATCCTGGCGCAACAGGCGCATCACCACCGACTCACCGTGCTGCGTGGGGCAGGTCGCGATACGCACATCCACACCCTGCTCGCGTACCCGCACATGGAAACGGCCGTCCTGAGGCAAACGCTTCTCCGAGATGTCCAGGCCGGACATCAGCTTGAGTCGCAACACCAGCGCCGGGGCGATCTTGTTGTCAGCCTCGGTTTGCAAATGCAGCGCGCCATCGATGCGGAAACGGATGAGCAACCTGCCTTCCTGAGGCTCGATATGGATATCGGAAGCGCGTATCTGCGTCGCGTC
The DNA here is from genome assembly GCA_016716325.1 of Nitrosomonadales bacterium. Classification (NCBI taxonomy): domain Bacteria; kingdom Pseudomonadati; phylum Pseudomonadota; class Betaproteobacteria; order Nitrosomonadales; species Nitrosomonadales bacterium. The sequence continues at coordinate 1,973,981 of JADJWO010000001.1, read as the reverse complement.
GTCGAACATGGTCTGTAGCAACTTGACGACCGGCGCGTCCTCCTGCCCGACGTTGTCGGTCAACGCCCCGAAGTCGATGTAGGTGTCACCCAGATCCTCGCTCAGTTCGCGCGCCAGGCCGGTGATCTCCTCGGTACGCCGGTATCCGCGATCGATGCTTTCCAGCAACTGCCCCTCAGTGACCACCGCCACGTCGATATCGCGCTTGACGATGCGGGAAATCTCATCGAACGCGAACAGGTCGGTCGGGTCGGCCATACCGACCAGCAACATGCCATTGCGTTCTTCCAGCACGATGGCGCGGTAGCGACGCGCCTGATTCTCAGGTAACAAACGGACATGCTGGAGGTTGATGTTGTAGTACTTGAGATTGATGTAGGGAATGTTGAGCTGCTTGGCGAGGGATTCGGATATCTGCTCTTCGGAAACGAATGCGTTATCCACCAATACGCGCCCCAGCTTGCGCCCGTTGCGCTTTTGCTGCTCGAGAGCGAATTTGAGTTGATCCTGCGATATGATCTTTTGCTGAACCAGCAAATCGCCTAAGCGAATTTTCTCCGGACGCGCCATGACATCTTCCCTGATATAGTTATCGCCGCAGTAAAACTGTTCTGCGAATGGAAGTTAGCCTTTTTTTCCTGTACTGACAAGCCTTACTTCATGTTCCATGTGATCCTCTACCAGCCGGAAATCCCGCCAAACACCGGCAACATCATTCGCCTGTGCGCCAACACCGGCTGTCAGTTGCATCTGATCCGTCCGCTCGGCTTCACACTGGAAGACAAGCAACTTATCCGTGCCGGGCTGGATTATCACGAGTTTGCCACGTTGCGCGTGCATGACAACCTTCCGGATTGCTTGTCCGGGCTGGATGCATCGCGCGTGTTTGCGCTGACCACCAAGGGGTCGCAAACATTCCATCGGTTGCGCTATCAGCCGGGCGATGCGTTCTTATTCGGTCCCGAGAGCCGCGGTCTTCCTGCCGAAGTCCTGGCGCAATTCAAAGCCGGACAGCGCGTTCGCGTACCGATGCAGCCAGATAGTCGCAGCTTGAATCTGTCGAACACGGTTGCGGTGGCATTATTCGAGGCGTGGCGGCAATGCGGATTCGCCGGCGCGATTATTGATTGAATTCCAGATTGGGTGCGCGGTTAAGCAGATCGGCAACCACTTCGCCGGTTGCCACATGCTCATACAGGATGCGGTAGACCGCTTCGCAAATGGGCATTTCCACGCCCAGTTTCAGCGCAAGCCGATGGACTTCGCGCACCGTGTAAACACCTTCCGCGACATGACCGAGCCGGCGCAATATGTCCGCCAAGTCATGCTGTTGTGCCAGCATCAAGCCGACCTGCCGATTGCGCGACAGGTCTCCGGTACAGGTCAGGATCAGGTCGCCCGCGCCGGACAGTCCGGCCAGCGTTTCCGGGCGGCCGCCAAGCTTCAGTCCGAGCCGCGATATCTCGGCCAGGCCCCGTGTCAGCAGGGCGGCGCGCGCATTATGTCCCAGCCCCAAGCCATCGCATATGCCGGATGCGATCGCCATGACGTTCTTGACTGCGCCGCCGACTTCCACACCGACCACATCGGTGCTGGCGTATATGCGCAGGCGCGAATGATGCAGGGCCCTTGCCGTGTTGCGCGCAAATTCCTCGTCGGCGGAAGCAAGCGTCAGCGCGGTAGGCAAACCGCGCGCCACTTCCTGCGCGAAGCTGGGCCCGGAAAGCACGCCGCAGCGCGACGTTTGCGACAACTCCTCGGCAACCACCTGATGCGGCAACAGCGATGTCTCTGCCTCGAAACCTTTGCACAGCCATAGCACGCCGAACGAGCGATACGGCATATCGGCAACCTGCCGCAACGTCGCCCGTAGCGCACCCGTCGGCACGGCGAAGATGACCAGATCCGCCGCCGCCAGGGCACCCTGAAGATCTGCGCTCAACGCAAGGTCGGCCGTCAGGTCGATATCCGGCAAATAGCGCTGATTGCAATGCGTGGCACGCATCGCCTCGATCTGCCCGGCATCGCGCGCCCACAAGGTGACACGGTGGTGATGGGCAAGGCTGCTGGCCAGCGCAGTGCCCCATGCCCCCGCGCCGATAACGGTGATGTTCATATGCACGATCCCGATTTCATCCGGTCACCGGCAAGAAAACCGGGGAACAGCTTCATTTCGCCGAAAAGCAAGGCCAAATCATTCGCCCCAGACTTCTGTGCTGCGCACATAGCCGATCTCGCCATCTTGATGGCGTACCTTGATCCAGCCGGTACCGGTCGACTCGATGCGCTCCAATGCCACTTGCTGACGCACCTGAAACAACCGAGCCGCGCCGGAATCCGGCTCCGCGCGGACATCCAGCAGCAAAGGCAGCGCAAACACATAACGCTCGCTGCTCAACGCGCGTTTTTCCACCCAGTACAACCCACCGGAACGGTCGCGTACCTTGACCCACTCATCCAGCGTGACAATCTGCTCGAACGGCATGTGGCGATTCACGACGAACAGTTTTTTGGCTTTGAGTGAAGGCGCATCGTAGAGTATCGCGCTACTCTCGCCGACCGAAACATAATCTATCGCGCATACGGAGCTTGCACCACATAACAGCGCGAATGAAGCCACCATGCGTATGACAGAAAATTTGCCCATCAATGCGAAGTGGCAGAAGCCCCGGCCTGTTCCTGCTGTTTCTTTTGCTGGTAGAGCACCTCGAAGTTGATCGGGTTCAACATTACCGGTGCAAAACCGGCGCGGACAGATATATCCGAAACGACTTCGCGCAGATACGGGAACAGGATGTTCGGGCACATCACCGCCAGGATTGGATCTATCTCTTCGGCAGGCACATTGCGCACCTGGAATATGCCGGCCTGCTTGGCCTCGATCAGGAACATCACTTTCTCGCCCAACTTCGCGGTTACCGTCGCCATGACCACCACTTCGAACGTACCTTCCTCAATCGAGCTGGCCTGGGTAAGCAACTGCACCTCGATGTGCGGATTGTCGCGTTCCAGGAATATTTGCGGAGCATGCGGAATCTCCAGCGAAACATCCTTCACGTAGAGCTTCTCCATGCCGAACACTGGCTGGGCATTTTGTTGTGCTTCTTCAGTCATATCGCTTCCTTAAATGTTATTAATTCGCCAAAAGTCGAGCCAACTCACCGGATTGATCGAGCGTCACCAGATCGTCATAGCCGCCGACATGTCGGTCACCTATATAAATCTGCGGCACGGTACGTCGCCCGGTTTTTTCCATCATCGCCACTCGCAGCTCCGGTTGCAGATCGACGCGGACCTTCTCGATCTCCTGGACGCCCCTGCGCTGCAATAACTGCTCAGCCCTGATGCAGAATGGACAGACCGCAGTACTGTACATCAATACTCTGGCCATCATTTGTCAAGCGGCAAGTTGGCTTTCTGCCATGCCATCATGCCCCCGGCAAGATTATAAACCTGGCCGAAGCCCCGCTTGCCAAGTATCACGCAGGCATTGCCGGATCTGTTCCCGCTGCGGCATACCACCACGACAGGACGCTCCCTGAACTTTTCCAGTTCGCCGATACGCTCACCAAGCTTGCCGAGCGGGATCCACCTGGAATTCAGTACGTGCCCCGACTTGTACTCTTCCGCCTCGCGCACATCCAGCACCAGCGCATTCTTGTGGTTGACGAGTTGCAGCGCCTCAGTCGAGTTGACCTCCCTGATGCCGCGAATGCGATTGCCGAATATCGACCAAAACAGCATGAGGCCGCTGAACAAGGCGATGGAAATGGGGAAAATGTTACTGACGACGAACTGCACGTTCATGCTCCTGTTCTTTCTGAAGGGCGAATTCTAGCAGAGCGGAAAAATGCGCGGGATCCTTCTCGGCCAAATCGTCTAGCAGACGGTGCGCGTCCTTGTTTCTCGGATAAGACCAGATCGCTTGCTCCAGCACTTGTTTGGCCGGCCCCATCTGGCCATCCTGCGCCAGCAGAAACGCTTGTCGGTAGACCGCCTGCGACTCCGGAATGAAGCGTACCGCATTACTGTTTAGCGCGAGCTTTTCCTTGAGGCGATCATCATTGACCGCGACGTACGAACTCATGAACAGCTCGGCGTAGGGCGATAGCAGCGATCCGCCATGCACCTCCATCAGACCATCGCGGCTGCGCTGGAACGCCTCGGCGACATTACCCGAAACCGGGCGGATCGCCAGCACGTCTTTCAGTTGCAGATATCCACTGCGCAACTGTAACAGCGTCATCAAGCCCAGCAACAGCATCGCCATCATCGACAAGCGCCCCACGTTGCGCAATTCCAGCCGGTAGCGTGTTTCGTCCAGCGCCCCCAGCAGGAATGCCGCGATTGCCACGAAATAGGTGTACCACAGCGGATATTCAAGCAGGCTATGGATGGCCAGCACGCCCAATATGGCATAGCCCCACCATTGTGCTGCACCCGGCACGACGCGACGCAGGCCGTTCAACCAGATACCCAAGGCAAAGAACAGTGCCAGCAACCCCGCAAGTCCCGCTTCGGCGGCGATCTGCAGAACGACGTTATGGGCATTGTTATAGAGTCCGGAAATATTGCCCGGCTGCAGTACCGGCAATAATTGAAAATGATGCCAGGCAAATTGTCCGAAGCCAACCCCTAGCCACGGTGATTGCGTGAACATCAGCCATGCTTCCTGCCACAGGTACAGCCTTATAGCGCCGGATGCCGCGTCACCGAACAGGCGTTGCACGGTATTGACGCCGCTGTCCGCTCCGGCCAGAAACGGTAATTGCACGACCAAGTGCGTCAAGCCGAAGCCCGCCAGCAGCAACAGGCTGTAGCGCAGCAACAGGCGAAAACCGGCGTCGCGGTACGCACTCCACCATGCCATGCCAGCCATCAACAGAAGATACAACCATGAGCTGCGCGACCCGCTCAGAGTCATCACGAACAGTAGCGGTATGGCCAGAACCACCGCGTGGGCTGGTTTCAGCCTGCGCAACTGCAACAGCAAACCGAGCGAAGCCAGACCCAACGCAATGTAATTTGCAAAATGATTAGGCTGCGCAAGGTTTCCGTACACGCTGGATGAAACCTTCATCACCACGATGAAATCCAGCGGCGTATGCCAGCGATAATGCTGCAATACGCCGAGCAGGGCACTCAACTCTGCGCCCACCAACAAAAAGACAGCCAGTCCGACAGCCAATGTATCGATGCCAAAACTGGCGCGCAGTCTCGCGCCGAGCAACATCAACATTGCTGCAAACAGCAGATACAACAGATACAGCAACCCCTGGTCGAAATAAGCGATCATGCCCAAGACCATTTGCAACAGCACTACGGCGATCAGCGCTATCGGCAATTGCGCAATGCGCGGGATTTCGGGCTGTTGCCAGAACTCGCGCGCGACCAGCAAGGTGAGCGCGAAAATGCCCAGCAAGGCGCTCCACCATTCCTGGTCAAACGAGGTCAGCGGATATTGGTGCCGGTAATGCAGAAAAGGGAAAACCCACATCAACCCGACCATGGCCAGACTGAAGTGGGCCGGACGGATCGACCGCAACGTATCTTTCAGCACGTACCGTTTTTAATGCCGAACTTGGCAAGGATGTTATTCAGCGGGCAGAACTGGGTGAAGCCGCTCTGGAACAGATTCAATCCGACGAATGCGGTGAACAAAAGGAAGTATTTGCTCACGAACAATGGACTGGCGTCCACTCCCAGCGCCAGCGACAACAAGATAAAACTGCCCGCAACGATGCGTACGATACGCTCTGCATTCATGGTTCTGAAGCTCCTTGATATTTGATTGGAATGGATTCTACGGGAATTTCTTGTACAGCACCGAGTAGTACAACACGGGTATCACCACCAGCGTCAGCAATGTGGAGACAAGGATGCCGAAAATCAAGGACAGCGCCAGCCCATTGAAGATCGGGTCGTCGAGAATGAACAGCGCCCCCAGCATCGCAGCCAGGCCGGTCAGAATGATCGGCTTGGCGCGCGCGCCGGCGGCGGCGATCACCGCATGTTGCGGATCCATGCCATCGCGTAATTGCAGGTTGACAAAGTCAACCAGCAGGATGGAATTGCGCACGATGATGCCCGCCAGTGCGATCATGCCGATCATCGACGTGGCAGTGAACTGCGCACCGAACAGGGCATGACCCGGCATCACACCGATGATGGTAAGCGGGATCGGCGCCATGATCACCAGCGGCACAAGGTAGGACTTGAACTGCGCCACCACCAGCAGGTAGATCAGGATCAATCCCACGCCATAGGCAATGCCCATGTCGCGGAATGTCTCGAAAGTCACTTGCCATTCGCCGTCCCACTTCATCGCATAACTGGCATAGGGATCACCGGGTTGCCGGAAGAAGTAGGGCTCGAGCACACCGCCCTGTTCGAGTGCCATGCCGCCGGTCTTGCCGTTGATGCCGAACATGCCATACAGCGGACTGTCCAGTTTGCCCGCCATATCACCGAACACATACACTACCGGCAACAGATCCTTGTGGTAGATCGGATAATCGCGCGGCACCGGAACCACTTGCACCACCTCGGAAAGCGGAATCAATACGCCGTCGCGCGCGCGCACCTTGAGTTTGAGCACCTCGTCGATGCGACTGCGCCGCTCCGGCGGCAGACCGATGCGCAACGGTGGCGCATATTTGGCGTTCTCGTCATGTAGCGAGGCGACATCCTGGCCAGACAGCGCCATGCCGATCATGTCCACGATGTCATGCGGAGCAACGCCAAGCAGGGCAGCCTTGCTTTGCATCACTTGCAACAGCAATTTTGGCGCGGCTTCCGTAACACTGTCGTCGATGGCAACGATATCTTCGGTCTTTGCGAATTGATCACGCACCTTGCCGGCCACCGCACGCGCGCCATCGTAATCCGGCCCATAGATCTCCGCGACGATGGGAGACATGACTGGCGGCCCGGGCGGCACCTCTACGATCTTCACCTTCGCACCCCAGCGTTGCGCGATCTCCTGGATCGGTCCCAGTGCGGCAGTCGCGATCTCGTGGCTGCTGCGGCTGCGCTGATGCTTGTCTTGCAGGTTGACCTGGATATCGCCCTGCTCGGCCGCACTGCGAAGATAATACTGGCGGACCAGACCATTGAAATTGATCGGCGAAGCCGTGCCTGCGTAAGCCTGATAATCCGTCACTTCAGGCACTGTTGCCAGATAGCCGCTGATCTCATGCAACACTGCGCTGGTCTGCTCCAGCGCAGTACCGGTGGGCATGTCCACTATGATTTGGAATTCCGATTTGTTATCGAACGGCAACATTTTCAGAATCACCAATTTCACCGCGCCCAGCGACACCGCCAGCAACAAGCCGCCGAAAATGGCCAGCCACAGCTTGCGCCGTGCCGGCTTGCCGTGCTCCCGATTGAGGAACGGACTCAGCTGTTCGCGGAAGAAACGGCTGACGGCAGTGTCGCGCTCGTCCTTGAGCGTCTCATGCTGCGCGCCGGCAAAACGATATACCAGCCAAGGAGTGATGACGAATGCCACTGCCAGCGAGATCAGCATGCCCATGCTGGCATTGATCGGGATCGGGCTCATGTACGGCCCCATCAGCCCGCTGACGAAAGCCATCGGCAGCAATGCCGCAATTACCGTAAAGGTGGCAAGTATGGTCGGGCTACCTACCTCGTCCACAGCTTCCGGTATGATTTCGGAGAGCGGTTGGTGCTCGGCCATCGCACGGCGGCGATGGATGTTCTCCACCACGACGATTGCGTCATCCACCAGGATACCGATGGAAAAGATCAGCGCAAACAGTGATACGCGATTGAGCGTAAAACCGTAGGCCCAGGAAGCAAACAGCGTCACTGCCAGAGTCAGCAGCACTGCGATTCCAACCACCAGCGCCTCGCGCCGGCCCATCGCAAACCATACCAGCGCAACTACCGCGAAGGTCGCGAATAACAGCTTCTTGATCAGCTTCATCGCCTTGTCATTCGCTGTTTCACCGTAGTTGCGAGTAATGCTGACCTGCACATCCCCGGGAATCACGCTACCCTTGAGCTCATTCACCCGCTTCATCAGTTTGTCGGCAATCTCTACGGCGTTTTCACCGGGCTTTTTGGTGATCGCCAGCGTGACCGCAGCGAACTCCCCTTCGGCTTTGATCTGTTTGTCCGTAGCAGCCAATCCAGTGCCCAGCCATACATAACTGTCCGGCTGGTCAGCTCCGTCCCTGACGTCAGCGACATCGCGCAGAAATACCGGCTTGCCATTAGTCACGCCGACCACCAGTTCGCGCACTTCATTGGCATCGCTCAGGAAACTGCCGGTCTGTACCAGCACTTCACGATTGTCCTGCACCATATTCCCGGCATTCTGCGAGACATTGGCGGAGCGCAGCGCAGCACGCACATCCTGCAGGGTGAGCTGATGGGCATTCAGGCTCTCCGGGCTGAGCAACACGCGTACCATGCGTTGCGTTCCGCCCAGCGTACTCACCTCGCGTGTGCCGGGCACCCGTTTCAGTTCGGCCTCGATGGCATGCGCCACCTGTGTCAGTTCGATCCCTCCCCCGACCAGTTGCTCGCGCCACAAGGTCAGGGCGACCACAGGTACGTCATCGATGCCTTTGGCCTTGATGATGGGTTGCGCGACTCCCTGCGTAACCGGCAGCCAGTCGGCATTGGAATTTACGACATCGTAGAGCTTCACCAGCGAGGAAATATGTTCTTCGCCTACCTTGAACTGCACGGTAATGACCGCCATTCCTGGCTGCGCCACCGAATACACATGATCCACGCCGGCGATCTGCGCCAACACCTGCTCGGCAGGAGTCGACACGGTTTGCGCGACGTCCCGCGCCGATGCGCCGGGGTAGGCGATCATCACGTTCGCCATGGTCACATTGATCTGCGGCTCTTCTTCGCGCGGCGTCACCAGCACCGCGAAAGCGCCCAGCAACACGGCAACCAGCGCCAGCAGCGGGGTCATCTGCGAATGCAGGAACAATTTGGCGATACGCCCGGAGATGCCCATCAATGATTACCCATCCTGATAAAAAAGCCGCCGGCTTGTGGTGGCCCGATTTGTCAATAACGCACCATCAAAAACAACCGGTGTCTAACGCTGTTGCATTCTTGTCATGCCCGCCCTGACCGGATCCAGAGCCACTTTCTCGCCCGGATTCAAGCCAGCCAGCACCTCCACCATCCCGTCGGAGACTGTTTCGCCGAGACGTATCTGGCGTAACTTCATAACGCCCTTGTCGTCCGCCACATACACCGCAACCACCTCGCTACGGCGCAATACGGCGCTTGCCGGCATTACCAGCTTGCTGGCTTTGCCAATCACAAAATGGGTGCGCACGAACATGCCCGGATAGATGCCGGGTTCGTTGGCAGGCAGATTCACGCGTAGCAGCGTACTGTGAGTCCGGGCGTCAGCCACCGGTTGAACCGTTACGGATTCCGCCTTGATTCGGCGATTCAGCGAAGGAACTTCCACCGTCGCTACGGGCTGCGCACCAATTTCGGCCAGTTTGTACTGCGGCACATTGACCAGCACGCGCATCCCGGACGGATCGAAACCGGTCATCAGCGGCTTCCCTGGCATCACCATTTCCCCGAGTTCCACCAACCTTGCAGCCACCACCCCACTGTAGGGAGCCATCACTGCGGTATAACCATGCGCGAGACTGGCCTGCCCGGCTCCCGCCTCACTGGCGGCAGCCTGCGCAAGCGCTATTTTGTAGTCCGCCTGCGCTTTATCGAGCGCCGCCTGGCTGATGAATTTCTGCGCGAACAACTGCCTGGAACGCTCATAGGTCGCTTTGGCATTCTGCATGTTGGCTTGCGCCTGCAATACCTGCGCCTGACTGCCAATCAGCGCTTGCGCCGCTTCGCGCTCATCAATGCGCAGAATCACCTGGCCTTTCCTGACATGATCGCCAATATCGAAGCTTACTTCTTTGACTCGTCCGCCTATTTGCGCAGACACAGTGGTCTGGCGCACTGCCTCTACCAGGCCATCCGCGCTATAGGTCTGCACCACTTCGCGGTACTGCACGGGCGCGACGGCAAGCGGTTCAGACGCCTGTGCAACAGTCGAACCGGTCAGCAACAGCAAACAAAATATCCATGACTTTTTCACTTGGTTCACCCAACCCCCAATGGCCGCCTGACTGCAAGAATATTAGATTATACTAATATTCAATGCGTACAGCAACCCAATTATGTAGTGCAGAACACATCCCGCATCATGCCGACCAACTTCAGGGTGCGCAGGTCCCCGATCCGATAAAACACCCGATTCGCATCCTTGCGCGTGGCCAATACACCCTTCTCCCGCAAGATCGCAAGATGCTGGGAAATATTGCTTTGCGATGTGCCGACACGCTCCACAATGTCCTGCACATTGACCTCCTGATTGCCGAGCACACACAATATTTTGAGGCGTAGCGGATGCGCAATCGCCTTGATGGCATGAGCGGCCTGCTGAATGTCCTCATCCCTATCCATCAACTCGTTTTCCATGCTTTTCTCCCTGTTGCCTGCCGGGCTGTGCCAGAAAGGCAATGAATTCGTAGTAAAATGCGCGGTCTCAAAAATTACTAACCGCTTATATTCTACATTAATGAACATTACCCCCGTATTGCTGATCATTCTGGATGGTTTCGGCCACCGCGTCGAGTCCGACTACAATGCTATTCTGGCAGCCCGCAAACCCAATCTGGATGCGCTTTGGCGCGATTATCCCCATACACTGATCCATGCCTCGGAAAAATCCGTTGGCCTGCCTTCCCGCCAAATGGGTAACTCCGAAGTGGGGCATCTAAATATCGGCGCAGGTCGCGTGGTATTCCAGGACCTGAGTCGCGTCGACGTTGCCATCGAAGATGGCAGTTTTTTCACCAACCCAGCCCTAAACGGGGCAATTGCACAAGCCAAGCAGCACAACAGCGTGCTGCATATCATGGGCCTGCTTTCGCCGGGCGGCGTGCATAGCCATGAGAACCATATCCTTGCCATGCTTGAAATGGCGGCACGCGCCGGCCTGCAAAAAATCTGCCTGCACGCCTTTCTGGACGGGCGCGACACCCCGCCGAAAAGCGCCGAGCAATCGCTGCTCCTTTTGCAGCAGCGATGTACAGCCCTGGGTGTCGGCCGGATTGTCAGCATCTGCGGGCGCTTTTATGCGATGGATCGAGACAACCGCTGGGAGCGGGTGCAGCCCGCCTATGAATTACTCACCCAGGGGCGCGCCGAATTTACGGCATCAGATGCATTAAACGGATTGACTCAGGCTTATGCGCGCGGCGAATCGGACGAATTTGTCAAGCCGACCGTCATCGTTCCGGATAATGCTGCGCCAACCGAAATGCAGGATGGTGACGTAGTGATATTCATGAATTTCCGTGCCGACCGCGCACGCGAGATCGCGCGCGCGCTCACTGACGAATCGTTTACGGGATTCCAGCGTAACCACTTCCCAAAGCTTGCCAGCTTCGTTTCGCTCAGCAATTATGGTGAAGATTTCCAATTGCCCTGCGCATATCCGCCCGAAGAGATTCACAACGGTTTTGGCGAATATATTTCGAACATGGGCTTAAAGCAGCTGCGCATTTCCGAGACGGAAAAATATGCGCACGTCACTTACTTCTTCAGCGGCGGCAATGAACAGCCCTATCCAGGCGAAGACCGTATATTGGTACCATCACCCAAAGTTGCCACCTACGATCTTCAACCGGAAATGAGCGCGCTCGAAGTGACCGATAAACTCGAAGCTGCGATCATGAGCCGTCAATACCACGCCATCATCTGCAACTATGCCAACGGCGACATGGTGGGACACAGCGGCAACATGGAGGCCGCCACCAAAGCCATCGAAGCGCTGGATGTCTGCATTGGCCGCGCGGTGGAGGCAATGCGATCCATCGGTGGCGAGGTCATCATCACCGCAGACCACGGCAATGCCGAACAGATGATAGATCGCACTACCCATCAGGCGCATACCGCACACACCCTGAATCCTGTTCCCTTCCTATATGTCGGGCGCAAGGCATCCCTCGTGGGAAACGGGGCTCTGCGCGATATCGCACCGAGTATGCTGACCATCATGGGTTTGCCACAACCTGCAGAGATGACTGGACACAGCCTGATCCATCTATAGTGACCTTCGATACACGCCTCCTGCCGCTGATCCTGTACTGCCTGACCCTGACCGGTACGGCATATGCTGGCCAGCAGGAGGAACTGGCCAACCTGCGTAACCGCATCGCCGCCGTGCAACGCGAAATGGACAAGACCAGCGAGTCAAAATCGGAGGCTGCCGATGCGCTACGGGAATCGGAACGCGCAATCAGCAACAGCAACCGAAAACTTGCCGAAATCGCAGCACAACAGCACGATGCCGACAACAGGCTTGGCGAATTGCAGGCACGTCTGCGGCAATTAAACGACCGCATGACAGAACAACGCTCTCAGCTAGGTAAATTGCTCTATCAGCAATATCTTGGCGGCCGGCAGGAATATCTCCGGATGATCCTGAGCGACCAGAATCCCAGCCAGGTTGCGCGCGACATGCAGTATTACCGATACATTGCCCATGGCCGTGCAGACTGGCTTGTCGCCTTGCGCGACGATTTCACGGCCCTGGACGCGGTCAGGGCTGCCACACGCGAACAGCGCGAACAGCTGGCATCGTTGCGCACGGAACAATCTGCGCAGAAAAAAATCCTCGAGAAAGAGCAGCGCACACGAAAAGTCATGTTGCACAAGATTTCACTGCAACTGCGAGCGCAACGTCGCGAGATCGGTCGCCTGCAACGTAACGAAAACCGGCTGGCATCCTTGGTCGAGAAGATCACGGAAATGCTTGCGCAGCCCAAATCAGGCACACTGTTCCGCAATGACAATCTCCCGGACAACCGCTTTGATGGCAAACCATTCGAACAACTAAAGGGCAAACTGGCACTGCCGGTCAGGGGCGAAGTCACCAACCGGTTCGGCACACCGCGCCCCGATAGCACGATACTCTGGAAAGGTTTGTTCCTGAGAACTTCCAGCGGACAAGCTGTCAAGGCAATTGCTTCCGGTCGGGTTGTTTTTGCCGATTGGCTGCGCGGCTTTGGTAACCTGCTCATCGTCGATCATGGCAAGGGATATATGAGCCTGTATGCCAACAATGAAACGCTCTACAAACAGGTTGGCGATATGTTACACGGCGGTGATACCGTTGCCGCAGTCGGGAACAGCGGCGGGAACGAAAATTACGGTTTATACTTTGAACTGCGCCATAAAAGTAAACCGCTCGATCCGATAGATTGGCTGGCAACTAAATAACATTGAGGAGTTTTATGCGTTTTCTGGAAAAAGCTGGCTTGGTTGGTCTGGGGTTGGTGGCGGGCATCTCCGCCAGCTTGCATTTCGCCGCAATAGCAGACAAGGACACGCTTGCCACCCCGCTTCCGATTGAGGAATTACGAGCCTTCTCCGAAGTATTCGGCCGCATCAAGAGCGACTACGTTGAACCCGTTACCGACAAGAAGTTGATTACCGAAGCCATCAACGGCATGGTGAGTGGCCTTGATCCGCACTCGTCTTACCTCGACGCAGATGCTTTCAAAGAGTTGCAGGTCGGCACTCAGGGCGAGTTCGGCGGGCTCGGCATCGAAGTCGGGATGGAGGACGGCCTGGTCAAGGTTGTTTCCCCAATTGAAGACACACCCGCATTTCAGGCTGGCATCAAGAGCGGCGATCTGATTGTCAAACTGGACGACACGCTGGTCAAAGGCATGACATTGAGCGAGGCCGTCAAACGCATGCGCGGCAAACCTGGAAGCAAGATCGTCCTGACCATTATCCGCAAAGAAGAACCCAAACCGCTCACCATCACTCTGGTGCGCGCCATTATCAAGGTGCAGAGCGTGAAATCCAAACTGATCGAATCAGGGTATGGTTTCGTGCGCATCACACAGTTTCAGGAGCACACCGGGGAAAACCTTGCCGCCGCACTGGAGGCCTTGGTCAAACAGAACCAAGGCCCGCTCAAAGGCCTGGTACTCGACCTTCGTAACGACCCCGGTGGATTATTAACCGGTGCAGTTGGTGTTTCTGCCGCTTTTCTGGCCAGAGATGCGCTGGTGGTCTACACCGAAGGTCGCACCGACGACGCAAAAATGCGTTTAACCGCCAGCCCGGATAATTATCTGCGCGGCAATGGCAAGGCTGATTATCTCAAAAATGTGCCGGACTCCATGAAAAGTGTACCGCTGGTCGTCTTGGTAAACGGCGGCTCCGCATCAGCTTCGGAGATCGTGGCAGGTGCATTGCAAGACCATAAGCGCGCAGTCATCATGGGCACACAGACCTTCGGAAAAGGTTCCGTGCAGACTGTTCTGCCCTTGGGCAACAACACCGCCATCAAACTCACGACTGCACGTTATTACACACCTGGCGGGCGCTCCATCCAGGCCAAGGGCATCGTGCCCGATATCCTTGTAGATGATCCCGGCCGATCCGGAGTTGATAATGCGTTCCGTTTACGTGAAGCAGATCTGGACAAACACCTGATTAACGACAAGTCTCCCGCAGAAGGAAAAGACTTGGACAGTATGAGCCCCCCCCCTTCTCCCAAACCCGTCACCAATGAAAATGATACGAAATCGGCTCCAGTCGAGTTTGGTTCCAGGGATGATTATCAACTTACCCAGGCATTGAACCTACTGAAAGGAATGCAGATACTGCAAGGCAGGTAACATTTACAGGATGAATCCATGATCAATCCATTCGAACTGCACAAAGTGCGCGACATTGTATTTGACGCTGGCTCGTCTGATCAGATTGGGCGCGCCTATCAACTATTGTCCGGCCTCCCGGATTTCAAAGTGGAATATGGCAGCGTGCCGAATTCATTGCGCGTCTTCTACAACTTGCATAATTACACGCTTGAAGGCTTGGAAAGCGGATTGGAAAAAGAAGGCTTCCATCTGGATCACAGTGTGTTGCACAGCATCGGGCGTAAAGTGATCTACTACTGCGAGGATACCACTTGTCACAATCTGGATATTCCCGTGCATCCCACCAAAAAGAACGAACGCGATGTATTCGTAAAAGCCTATGACAATGAGCTACATGGCGATCACGACTACACCCCGCCGGAATTACGGGAGTACAAATAACCTTCTGCAGAAAAGTCCTCGTTGTATAAAGCAAAAAGCCCAACACATGGTTGGGCTTTTTGCTTTATGGGAGTCTGACGATGACCTACTTTCACATGGGAATCCACACTATCATCGGCGCTAAGTCGTTTCACTGTCCTGTTCGGGATGGGAAGGAGTGGGACCAACTCGCTATGGTCGTCAGACAAACTGTTCGGTATTCGACGGTGTTCTGTCGCCTACCCTGTTTGTGGCTCGCCGATCCGGTTTTGAGGCCGGAGCAACTCGCCGTTATCTGGAAGAAGTAAAGTTTTCTGTGTCTTGATTGCGTGTTGCGAAACGCCTTTGTTACTTAACGTTATAGGATCAAGCCTCACGGGCAATTAGTACTGGTTAGCTTAACGCATTACTGCGCTTCCACATCCAGCCTATCAACGTCCTGGTCTCGAACGACCCTTCAGCAGGCTCAAGGCCTGAGGGAAATCTTATCTTAAGGCGAGTTTCCCGCTTAGATGCTTTCAGCGGTTATCTCTTCCGAATTTAGCTACCCGGCAATACGACTGGCGTCATAACCGGTACACCAGAGATTCGTCCACTCCGGTCCTCTCGTACTAGGAGCAGGTCCCTTCAAATTTCCAACGCCCACGGCAGATAGGGACCAAACTGTCTCACGACGTTTTAAACCCAGCTCACGTACCACTTTAAATGGCGAACAGCCATACCCTTGGGACCGGCTACAGCCCCAGGATGTGATGAGCCGACATCGAGGTGCCAAACTCCCCCGTCGATATGAACTCTTGGGAGGAATCAGCCTGTTATCCCCAGAGTACCTTTTATCCGTTGAGCGATGGCCCTTCCATACAGAACCACCGGATCACTATGACCTACTTTCGTATCTGCTCGACTTGTCAGTCTCGCAGTTAAGCATCCTTTTGCCATTGCACTATCAGTACGATGTCCGACCGTACCTAGGATACCTTCGTACTCCTCCGTTACAATTTGGGAGGAGACCGCCCCAGTCAAACTGCCTACCATGCACGGTCCCCAGCCCCGATCAGGGGCCTAGGTTAGAATCTCAAACACACCAGGCTGGTATTTCAAGGTTGGCTCCACGAGAACTGGCGTCCCCGCTTCAAAGCCTCCCAGCTATCCTACACAAGTCTATTCAAAATCCAATGCAAAGCTACAGTAAAGGTTCATGGGGTCTTTCCGTCTAGCCGCGGGTAGATTGCATCTTCACAAACATTTCAACTTCGCTGAGTCTCGGGTGGAGACAGTGTGGCCATCGTTACGCCATTCGTGCAGGTCGGAACTTACCCGACAAGGAATTTCGCTACCTTAGGACCGTTATAGTTACGGCCGCCGTTTACTGGGACTTCAATCAAGAGCTTGCACCCCATCATTTAATCTTCCAGCACCGGGCAGGCGTCACACTCTATACGTCCACTTTCGTGTTTGCAGAGTGCTGTGTTTTTATTAAACAGTCGCAGCCACCATTTCACTGCAACCCCATCGAGCTTCACGGGCAAGCCGCTACACTCTACCGGGGCGCACCTTCTCCCGAAGTTACGGTGCTAATTTGCCGAGTTCCTTCACCCGAGTTCTCTCAAGCGCCTTAGAATTCTCATCCTGCCCACCTGTGTCGGTTTGCGGTACGGTCCCAATGCAACTGAAGCTTAGTGGCTTTTCTTGGAAGCTTGGTATCAGCAACTTCAGCACCTAAGTGCCTCGTTATCACGCCTCGACATTGACCTCCCGGATTTGCCTAAGAGATCTGCCTACACGCTTGAACCGGGACGTCCAACACCCGGATTGCCTAACCTTCTCCGTCCCCACATCGCATTGCATTGAGGTACAGGAATATTAACCTGTTTCCCATCGACTACGCTTTTCAGCCTCGCCTTAGGGGCCGACTCACCCTGCGCCGATGAACGTTGCGCAGGAAACCTTGGGCTTTCGGCGAGGGAGCCTTTCACTCCCTTTATCGCTACTCATGTCAGCATTCGCACTTCTGATACCTCCAGCATGGTTCACACCACACCTTCGCAGGCCTACAGAACGCTCTCCTACCATATGTACACTTCCTTTAAGCAACTCATCCCCCATCCACCGGATCAGGGAGGGCAGCCGCTTTGGCTCCGACATAACCTGAAGGTCAGTCTACGCCAAAGCTTCGCTTGCTCACGGCTTCGCCGTTCGCATAAGCGTCTGCCATCGAGGAATTGTTTAAAGTGAAGTGTACATATCCGCAGCTTCGGTGCACAGTTTGAGCCCCGTTACATCTTCCGCGCAGGACGACTCGATCAGTGAGCTATTACGCTTTCTTTAAATGATGGCTGCTTCTAAGCCAACATCCTGACTGTTTTAGCCTTCCCACTTCGTTTTCCACTTAACTGTGTCTTGGGGACCTTAGCTGGCGGTCTGGGTTGTTTCCCTCTTGACACCGGACGTTAGCACCCGATGTCTGTCTCCCATGCTCGCACTTCTCGGTATTCGGAGTTTGCAATGGTTTGGTAATCAGCAATAGACCCCTAGCCATGACAGTGCTCTACCCCCGAGAGTGATACATGAGGTACTACCTAAATAGTTTTCGGAGAGAACCAGCTATTTCCAAGTTTGTTTAGCCTTTCACCCCTATCCACAGCTCATCCCCTAACTTTTCAACGTTAGTGGGTTCGGACCTCCAGTACCTGTTACAGCACCTTCATCCTGGCCATGGATAGATCACTTGGTTTCGGGTCTACGCCCAGCAACTATCGCCCTTATCAGACTCGGTTTCCCTACGCCTCCCCTATTCGGTTAAGCTCGCTACTGAACGTAAGTCGCTGACCCATTATACAAAAGGTACGCAGTCACCCTTGCGGGCTCCCACTGTTTGTATGCATGCGGTTTCAGGTTCTATTTCACTCCCCTTCCGGGGTTCTTTTCGCCTTTCCCTCACGGTACTGGTTCACTATCGGTCGATTACGAGTATTTAGCCTTGGAGGATGGTCCCCCATGTTCAGACAGGGTTTCTCGTGCCCCGCCCTACTTGTTCCAAACCTATTTCCACTCCTGAATTTTCAAATACGGGGCTATCACCCACTATGGCCAGACTTTCCAGACTGTTCTCTTAATTCAGAAGCTAAAGTTTGCAGGCTCTTCCGCGTTCGCTCGCCACTACTTACGGAATCTCGGTTGATTTCTTTTCCTCCGGGTACTTAGATGTTTCAGTTCTCCGGGTTCGCTCTACCCTGCCTATGTATTCAGCAGGGAGTGACCCTTGCGGGCCGGGTTTCCCCATTCAGATATCTACGGATCAAAGCTTTTTGCCAGCTCCCCGTAGCTTTTCGCAGGCTAACACGTCTTTCATCGCCTGTAATCGCCAAGGCATCCACCACATGCACTTATTCGCTTGACCCTATAACGTTAAGCCCTCAGCTTTGCAGCCAAGGCGTTATCGGTGCTTCGCATTTTAAACTTTTACTTCCACCGGACTGATTTAAGGATCCGGTCTTAGCAAAGGTTTGTGACCGATTCACGACGACTAATCGCAAATCAGCTTGATACAATCAAAACCCATGTTTTTCATGCTTCCGCTTCCGCAGGTCGCCCCCGCTTCCACTTCCGCGTGAATCACTTTCTTTACTTCTTCCAAATTTTTAAAGAACTACATCGGCAAAAGCCGATATCAAAGCCCAGCAGCTTGGATATCGATTCTCACTCGCTCACCACAAGGTAATTGGTGGAGGTTGACGGGATCGAACCGACGACCCCCTGCTTGCAAAGCAGGTGCTCTCCCAGCTGAGCTAAACCCCCATTTGTACTCTGGTGGGTCTGGTTGGACTCGAACCAACGACCCCCGCGTTATCAACACGGTGCTCTAACCAGCTGAGCTACAGACCCGAACTTTCATCGAGCCCGCTTCGAGCCTAAGCCCTTGCCAGCCCGTTACCTTGTTGAACAACCGATGAGTGTAGACACTCAGCCTCTGGATACTCTAGAAAGGAGGTGATCCAGCCGCACCTTCCGATACGGCTACCTTGTTACGACTTCACCCCAGTCATGAAACCCAGCGTGGTAAGCGCCCCCTTGCGGTTAGGCTACCTACTTCTGCCAGATTCCACTCCCATGGTGTGACGGGCGGTGTGTACAAGACCCGGGAACGTATTCACCGCGACATGCTGATCCGCGATTACTAGCGATTCCGACTTCATGGAGTCGAGTTGCAGACTCCAATCCGGACTACGATCGGCTTTCTGGGATTGGCTCCCCCTCGCGGGTTGGCTACCCTCTGTACCGACCATTGTATTACGTGTGAAGCCCTACCCATAAGGGCCATGAGGACTTGACGTCATCCCCACCTTCCTCCGGTTTATCACCGGCAGTCCCATTAAAGTGCCCAACTGAATGATGGCAATTAATGGCAAGGGTTGCGCTCGTTGCGGGACTTAACCCAACATCTCACGACACGAGCTGACGACAGCCATGCAGCACCTGTGTCCAGGTTCCCTTTCGGGCACAATCACATCTCTGCGATCTTCCTGGCATGTCAAGGGTAGGTAAGGTTTTTCGCGTTGCATCGAATTAATCCACATAATCCACCGCTTGTGCGGGTCCCCGTCAATTCCTTTGAGTTTTAATCTTGCGACCGTACTCCCCAGGCGGTCAACTTCACGCGTTAGCTGCGGTACTAAAGAAGTCTCCTTCCCCAACACCTAGTTGACATCGTTTAGGGCGTGGACTACCAGGGTATCTAATCCTGTTTGCTCCCCACGCTTTCGTGCATGAGCGTCAGTGTTAACCCAGGGGGCTGCCTTCGCCATCGGTATTCCTCCACATATCTACGCATTTCACTGCTACACGTGGAATTCTACCCCCCTCTGCTACACTCTAGCCTTCCAGTTCCAAATGCAGTTCCCAGGTTAAGCCCGGGGATTTCACATCTGGCTTAAAAAGCCGCCTGCGCACGCTTTACGCCCAGTAATTCCGATTAACGCTCGCACCCTACGTATTACCGCGGCTGCTGGCACGTAGTTAGCCGGTGCTTCTTCTTCCGGTACCGTCATCCATACAGGGTATTAGCCTGCACGATTTCTTTCCGGCTGAAAGAGCTTTACAACCCGAAGGCCTTCTTCACTCACGCGGTATGGCTGGATCAGGGTTTCCCCATTGTCCAAAATTCCCCACTGCTGCCTCCCGTAGGAGTCTGGACCGTGTCTCAGTTCCAGTGTGGCTGGTCGTCCTCTCAGACCAGCTACGGATCGTCGCCATGGTGAGCCTTTACCTCACCATCTAGCTAATCCGATATCGGCCACTCCGAAAGCGATAGGTCTTGCGATCCCCACCTTTCCCCCTCAGGGCATATGCGGTATTAATCCGGCTTTCGCCGAGCTATCCCCCACTTCCGGACACGTTCCGATATATTACTCACCCGTTCGCCACTCGCCATCAGGTGCAAGCACCCATGCTGCCGTTCGACTTGCATGTGTAAAGCATACCGCCAGCGTTCAATCTGAGCCAGGATCAAACTCTTCAGTTCAATCTCTGCTTTTTGGTCCGTCTCCGGACCGGTCTTACTCAAAGTGAATCATTGACATGATTCTTTTCAACTTCGCGTAAGCACTTCTACTACTGTTTTTTTAAAGTAGCCCCCTCGTCCAAAAAACTCGGGAACCCCCAAAAACCAAGTGCCTACACTCGTCGATTGTTCATCTGTTCTGTTAAAGAGCGGCTGCCAAAATCAATGACCGGGCAGCGAAGAGGTGCGCATTATAGGGACAGAAAAAATCCCGTCAACACTTTTTTGAAATATTTTTGCAATCGACTGCAATCCGGCAGTCCGGTCTCGATATTTACTACAATGACACACCGACTGGAAGGCTAAAACCAATGTCACTCATCACACTCGGAATCGAATCATCCTGCGACGAAACAGGCGTCGCGCTCTACCAGACAGAGCGAGGTTTGCTTGCGCACGCGCTGCATACCCAAGTCGCCATGCATGGCGAATATGGCGGCGTCGTTCCAGAACTCGCCTCGCGCGACCACGCGCATCGCGTCATTCCGCTGGCAAGACAGGTATTACAGTCTGCCGGCATCTCGCTGGAACAGGTCGACGCTGTCGCCTACACACAGGGGCCCGGGCTGGGTGGTGCACTGCTGGTTGGCGCCAGCGTTGCGAATGCGCTGGCCTATGCGCTCGACATCCCCACCATCGGCATCCACCATCTGGAAGGCCACCTGCTCTCCCCGCTGCTGTCCGACCCCGCGCCCGAATTCCCGTTCGTCGCCCTGCTGGTATCGGGCGGACACACTCAACTGATGCGCGTGGATGCTATCGGACACTATGTCTTACTAGGCGAGACACTGGACGATGCCGCAGGGGAAGCCTTCGACAAAAGCGCCAAGCTGCTGGGTCTGGGTTATCCGGGCGGCCCGGAGCTAGCCAGACTCGCCGCACAAGGCCGACCCGGCCTGTATAAACTGCCGCGCCCGATGCTGCACAGCGGCAATCTGGAATTCAGTTTCAGCGGACTAAAGACAGCGGTGCTTACACTCGTCAGACAAAGCAATGACAACGAGCAGACAAAAGCCGATATCGCGTACGCAACGCAGGAAGCCATAGTCGATGTGCTGGCATTCAAGGCACGCGCTGCGCTCGCGCAGACCGGGCTGGATCAACTGGTTGTCGCGGGCGGAGTAGGCGCAAACCGGCTGTTGCGCGAACGCCTGAGCGAAGACATCGGCAAACGCGGCGGAAAAGTGTTCTATCCCGATCTGGAATTCTGCACCGATAACGGCGCGATGATTGCTTTTGCTGGGGCCTTGCGTCTTGCACAACGGAAAGGGCTCAAGGATTACCGCTTCGATGTCAAGCCACGTTGGGACCTGGCAGGGATCGCATAAATCCGGGAAAATTCAGATCACGGAATCCAGCCGGGGAACTATTTTGAAATTTATCCCTCTACGGCTACAGATGGCGCAAGCCATCACCCGTTTCTCCTCCCTGAGCGGGTGTCTTAACCCCTCCCTAATTGGTTAAGACTTTTTGCCCCTGACCTTATCCCCTTAGGCTCAGGGGCATTTTTTTACCCCTGCCTCAGCCTGCACATTTACTGGAAACGAAGATCATTGACCTTTGTTGCTCTTGCCGATCTTCGATTCTTTCCCGGCCAGCAGGTTCTGGATGTTGCTCTTGTGCCGCCAGATCAGGAACAGCGACATAACACCACATGCGAGCGCCCACTCATGCGGCACGCTCAATAAATAGGCATATACCGGCGCCCCGGCGGCGGCAACCAAAGCCGACAATGACGAATAACGAAACACCACCGCCATCAGTAACCAGGTTAATAGCGCGCCCAGCCCCACCCAGACATTCAGTGCCAGCAGCACGCCCAGCGCCGTGGCAACGCCCTTGCCACCCTTGAAGCCGAGAAAGACCGGAAACACATGACCCAAAAACACCGCCAATGCGACCAGCGCGACTTGCGCATCCGGCAAGGCAAAGCGGATCGCCAGGAACACCGCCAGCCAGCCCTTCGCCGCATCGCCGAACAGCGTCAGCACCGCAGCCGCCTTCTTGCCGCTACGCAGCACGTTGGTCGCGCCGGGATTGCCCGAACCGTAGGTACGCGGATCGGCAAGACCGAACAATTTACTGCTGACAACCGCAAAGGAAACCGAGCCCAGCAGATAGGCCGCCACTACAAAAATTAGGGTCAACATCGGGAATGCCTTAGAATCCAAACGGGAACGAATTCTACAGTGAATCGTCATTCAGTCACCAACCCGGAAACACGATGGACATCATTTTTTTGCGCGAACTCAAGGTCACCACGCTGATCGGCATCTATGAGCGCGAGAAGGTCGTGCCGCAGACCTTGCAAATCGACCTCGATATCGCATTACCCAACAGCCGCGCCTGCCTCAGCGACGATATCGACGACGCGCTGGATTACGCCGATGTCGCGCAGCACATCCAGACTGTGCTGGGCGAAGGACACTTCTCGCTGCTGGAAACGCTGGCGGAACACATCGCGCAGATCATCCTCAAGGATTTCAATGCCCCCTGGGTCAAGGTCAGCGTCGCCAAGCTACAGGCGATACGCAACTGCAAGATGGTAGGGATCAGCATCGAGCGCGGACAGCTCAAATGACGCATCCTGCCTTGCGCTGACCGTTTCACGGCATCAGGTCTTACGTGCACCCCCCCCTCACTCCGCAGCGCGAAAGGCATTTACTGCTCACGCTTGCCGGCATCCAGTTCAGCCATGTGCTCGATTTCATGATCATGATGCCGCTCGGCCCGATCCTGATCGCCGCGTTCGGCATCACCACCCATGAATTCGGCCTGCTGGTCGCCTCCTACAGTTTCAGCGCCGCGCTATCCGGCCTGCTCGCCGCAACCTTTGTCGACCGCTTTGAACGCCGACGCATGCTGCTGACGATGTTCGCCCTGTTCGGTCTGGCAACGCTGGCCTGCGGTCTCGCACCGGGTTATGCCACCCTGCTGGCCATGCGCGGACTGGCCGGCGCGTTCGGCGGCGTAATGGGCGCGCTGGTGCAGACCATGATTGGCGACGTGATCCCGTTCGCGCGCCGCGCCAAGGCGAGCGGCACCGTATCGGCGGCCTTTTCAGTATCCACCGTCGCCGGCGTGCCGTTATCGCTGTGGCTGGCCAACCATTTCCAGTGGCGCGCGCCGTTCATATTCATCTCTGTACTGGTCGTACTGTTCATCCTCGTCGGCCTGCGCGGCCTGCCCGAACTGCGCCATCACATCAGCGCCGAAAAACAAGCGCATCCGTTCGCCGCGATGTTCGCCGTGCTGCAGGACGCCAACCACCTGCGCGCATTGCTGTTCTCCGCACTGATCATCTTCTCCGGCTTCACCGTGATCCCCTACATCACGGTATACGCAGTACACAACGTCGGCATCCTTCAGGCGGACATCATGTACATCTACCTGTACGGCGGAATGGCAACGCTGATCACCGCGCGTCTGATCGGCCACTGGGCCGACCTGCGCGGCAAGATAAGGATCTATCGGCTGATCGCCTTCTGCGCGTTGCTGCCGCTGCTGGTGGTCACACACATCGGCGCCGCGCCGCTGTGGTTGTGGCTGGTCTGCACCACCACCTTCTTCGTGCTGGTATCCGGGCGCATGATTCCGGCGATGGCGATCATCACCTCGGCTGCACAGCCCCGTCTGCGCGGCACCTTCATGTCGCTCAATGCCACCACCCAGTCGCTCGCGATGGGGCTGGCGACCACGCTGGCCGGCTACATCATCAGCCAGGATGCGAGCGGCAGCATCGTCGCTTACGGCACGGTGGGTTATGTGGCCATCACCGCGAACCTGCTGGCGATCTGGTTCGTCTCGCGCATCACGATGCACGACCAGCACGCAGTCGCCCCTGATGTCGCACCGAAGTAAGCCCTTCAAGCTGTCCACCGCCTGTAGAATGACACCCTGGATCACGGAGCCGGCATGAAACTTAAATCCCTCATCGGTCGCCTGCAACAAGCGCGGGCGCACTTCGCCGAACGCATCGCGACACTATTGAGATACAGCTTCTATCTCTACCTCGCCGGTCTGTTCAGCGTGTTCGCGGTACTCGACGCCACGGTATTCCATGCCACCGCCGAGATGCGCCAGACCGCATTCGACACGATGGTGCGCTACCGCCTGGTCGTACCCGAACCCGATCCGGACATCGTCATCGTGGACATCGACGAGGCCAGCCTTGCGGCGATGGCGCCGGATTACGGGCGCTGGCCCTGGCCGCGCCAGGTACTGGGCGAATTCCTCGAACAACTGGAGAAGCAGCAGCCCAGGGCCGTGGTATTCGACATCCTGTTCAGCGACGCGGACGTATACAACCCGGACAGCGATGCCTATTTCGATGCCGCCATCGCGGGCACGAGCAACACCTATTTCCCGATGCTGCGCCTCGATCCCTCCAGCGACTCACTGAGCCAGATCAAACCCGCAATGATTCCCGGTGTCGCCCCGCTGCCGGGCGCGCAGGCTGACCCGGACGCGACCGTGGCAATGGTGCTGCCGCACTTCCAGTCCGCGCTCGACGGCGGTCGCCTCGGCCTGCACAACATCTATCCTGACATCGACGGCGTCGCGCGGCGCTACAACGTCTATCGTGAAGACTACGGCTGGAAACTGCCGACCCTGCCGGCACGCATCGCGCGCGAACTCGGCTGGAACGAGCCGGATGCGCAACAAGTGCTGCTCAACTGGCGCGGCAAACCCTTCACCTATCCTCATGTCAGCTTCAGCGACGTGTATGCCGACATGGGCAACAGGGAGAAAAAACGCCCACAGGACGAATTCAGGGACAAGATCGTCATCATCGGCTCGACCGCGCCCAGCCTGTTCGACATCAAGGCCACACCGATGGACCGCATGTTCCCCGGCGTCGAGATCCTCGCAACGGCGATAGACAACTTCAAGCACGGCGATGCATTGCGCTTTCCGGAAGGGCGCGTATGGTACCTGCTGATCACGCTGGCCATCGTGTGGCTGACCGCATGGGGCTTCTACCGCGATGCCGGGCGCGACAAGATCGACCGCCTGTTCGGCCTTTCGCAAGTCATCCTGATCGGCATCACCTACGCCAGCATCAACCTCACCAATGTCTATATCAATCTCACCGGCCCGGTGACGGTGGGACTGGCATTCTTCACGCTGGCACGCCTGTATGCGATGGCGACCGGCAAGGCGCTGGAGCAGAACATGGTGCGCACCGCCACGACGCGCAGCGGCGAACTGCACGCGACCCTGCTGCTGATCCGGCTGGACAGCGAGCGCAACGTGGTCCGCCCGGCGACACTGGAAAAGATCCGCCACGCGCTGGAAAAGATCGGCCAGACCGACAAGAGCGTCGAAACGCTGACCGGAGACCAGAAGGGGCTGTGGGACCTGTTCGAAAACACGCTGGCGATCTCGTGGGTCGCCGCGTCGCAGGACGATCAGGCGCAGGCGGCGATCCGGCGCGACGCCGACGCGCTGCTGCGCACCCTGCCGGAGGTGTTGCACCGACATCTCGCCCAGCCGGATAATGCAGCCAGCCACTTCGTCCACTCGGGACACATTGCCGGAGGCGCGGGGGCGACTGCCGGCTGGCGCGTGATGTTTGCGGAAGCATTGCTGGAATGGGACAAACAAATGAAGGGATCGGGATGAACGCAACGAAACTCGGATTGACGCTGGGCGCGCTGCTGCTGAGCGGCGCATTGCATGCCGCCGAAAGCGGCACCGCGCTGAAGAACGACGACATCAAGGCGGAACCGTTCCGCGATGCGAAGACGGTTGCCACGATGGCGGCCGGCGACAAGATGGACATCCTCAGGAAGGACGGCGGCTGGTATCAGGTGAAAACCGCAAAAGGCAAGGGCTGGGTGCGCATGCTCAGCATCCGCAGGGGCGACGCAAGCAAGAAGGGCGGCAGCGCCTCCGGCCTGCTCGCGCTGAGTTCCGGCCGCGCCGGCACCGGCAAGGTGGTATCCACCACCGGCATCCGCGGACTGAACGAGGAAGAATTGAAGGCGGCCAGATTCGACGAGGCCGAACTGAAGCGTGCCGAGTCGTACGCCACTGACAAGAAATCAGCCGCGAAATTCGCCGCCGCAGGCAAGCTGGTCGCGCGGACGTTCGACTACCTGCCGACACCAAAGTGAGGGAGCACAAGATGAACAACAAGACATTGTGGATCCTCGCGCTGGCATTGCTCTCCGGCAGCGCATACGCAGCCAATCCGTTCGAGCAGCAGTTCCTCAACGTGCTCAAGCAGGGCGTGCAGGAAAAGGTGACCGGCAAATCCGCCACCCCGGTCGAAGAGGAGGTCGCGATCGGCCGCCAGATCGCCGGCAACCTGCTCGGCGCCGCGCCGCTGGTCAGGGACACCAAGCTGCAGAAATACGTCAATAACGTCGGCCGCTGGATCGCCGACCAGAGTGAACGCCCCGACCTCGTCTGGCACTTCGGCGTGATCGAATCGAACGACGTGAACGCCTTCGCCGCGCCCGGCGGCTACATCTTCATCACCAAGGGGCTGTACAAGCTGCTGCAAAGCGAAGCCGAACTGGCCGGTGTGCTGGCGCACGAAGTCGGCCACGTGATCCGCCAGCACCACCTGAAGATATTGCAGCAGAGCAGGCTGCTCGACCTCGGCAGCCAGGCGCTCGCGCAAAATATCGGCGGCAACGACAAGGTGCAAGGCCTGATCGGCAGCGGCGCGGAGATCGTGTCGCGCTCGCTGGACAAGAACGCCGAATTCGAAGCCGACCGCATCGCCGTGGTGCTCGCCACGCGCGCCGGTTACGACGCGTTCGGCCTGCCCGCCGTACTGCAACAGATCGGCCACTTCGCCAAGGACGACGGAGACGTCGCACTGCTGTTCAAGACCCACCCGCACCCCGATGACCGCCTCGGCAAACTGGGCGGCGCGATGGACGACCGCTTCGATGGCGTGAAAGGCAAGACGCTGGAGAAGCGGTTGTATCGGATCAGGCCGTAGCGATAATCGGATATGGCAGGGAGAGTTACGAAATGAATCGGCAGAATGTGGAGCGGGTGAACGGGATCGAACCGTCGTATGCAGCTTGGGAAGCTGCCGTTCTACCATTGAACTACACCCGCTTGGTGTAAAATGCGGGCGCATTCTAACACGGCCATGGGCAATTCAAGAGGCATCCCAAAGTGATAACTATCAGCATCAATGGCGAATCCCGCCAGTTCACGCAAGCCATCAGCATCGCCGCGCTCATCGAGGAGATGGGGCTGGCCGGCAAGCGCATCGCGCTGGAACGCAATGGCGGGATTGTGCCGCGCAGCGCCTTCGCCACGCAGCAACTGGCCGACGGCGACAGGATGGAGATCGTAGTCGCGGTGGGTGGCGGCTGACACACGGACCCGTCATTCCATTTTGTAGGAGCCCGATTCATCGGGCGATTGGATATCGAAGAACGGCTATCGCGCAATGAATTGCGCTCCTACATGGCCCTCACCGACATATTGATTCAAGGAAACGAAATGAACGACAATTTAATCATCGCAGGCAAGAGCTATTCGTCCCGGCTGCTGGTCGGCACCGGCAAGTACAAGGATTTCACCGAGACGCGCGCAGCGCTGGACGCGAGCGGCGCGGAGATCGTGACGGTGGCGATCCGCCGCACCAATCTGGGCCAGAATGCCAACGAGCCCAACCTGCTCGACGCCGTGCCCCCGTCGAAATTCACCTATCTGCCGAACACCGCCGGCTGTTATAGCGCCGACGATGCGGTGCGCACGCTGCGCCTCGCGCGAGAATTGCTCGACGGCCATTCGCTGGTGAAGCTGGAGGTACTGGGCGACCCGCAATCGCTGTATCCCAACGTGATCGAGACCCTCGCGGCGGCCAAGACGCTGGTGGCGGAAGGTTTCCAGGTAATGGTGTACACCTCGGACGACCCCATCATCGCCAAACAACTGGAAGACGTCGGCTGCGCAGCGATCATGCCGCTGGCTTCACTGATCGGTTCCGGCATGGGCATCCTCAACCCGTGGAACCTGCAACTCATCATGGAACGCGTGCAGGTGCCGGTGATCGTGGATGCAGGCGTGGGCACCGCATCGGATGCGGCCATCGCGATGGAGCTGGGCTGCGACGGCGTGCTGATGAACACCGCGATCGCCGCCGCGCAGAACCCGGTACTGATGGCGTCGGCGATGAAGAAGGCCACCGAGGCCGGACGCGAAGCCTACCTCGCCGGACGCATGCCGAAGAAACTGTATAGCGCCAGCCCGAGTTCGCCGACGGCGGGCATCATCAGTTCGGTGCGCAGTTAAACCCGCCCTCTCCCGGCCATATGGCCACCCTCTCCCGCAAGCGGGAGAGGGATGGGGAGAGGGTCTTGAGTCTAATCGATACCGTGACCGAAAACACCGACCTCCGCAATCGCCACATCCGCAGTTACGTGCTGCGCCAGGGTCATCTGACGCCGGGGCAGCGCCGTGCGGTGGACGCGCTGATGCCGCGCTTTGGCGTCCCATATGAAGTAAAACCGCTGGAACTCGACCGCGCATTCGGGCGCAGCGCGCCGAAGATTCTGGAGATCGGTTTCGGCATGGGCGACAGCACCGCGACCATCGCACAGGCGCATCCGGAGAACGACTACCTCGCGCTGGAGGTGCATACGCCGGGCGTGGGCAACCTGCTCAAGCTGATCGACGCGCAGCAGATCGGCAATATCCGCATCATCCAGCACGACGCGGTGGAGGTGCTACGCGACATGATCGCCGACGGTTCGCTGAACGGCGTGCATATTTTCTTCCCCGACCCGTGGCACAAGGCACGCCACAACAAGCGCCGCCTGATCCAGGCGCCGTTCGTCGCCGGGCTGGCGCAAAAGCTCAAGCCCGGCGGCTATATCCATGCGGCGACCGACTGGCAGGACTATGCCGAGCAGATATTGCACGTATTCAGCGAGGAGCCGTTACTGGAGAATACTGCGGCAGACTATGCGCCGCGCCCTGAATACCGCCCGCTCACCAAGTTCGAACAGCGCGGCCTGCGTCTGGGGCACGGCGTGTGGGACCTGGTGTTTCGCCGGAAGTAACCAATTCCCTCTCCCCCAGCCCCTCTCCCGCCTGCGGGCGAGGGGAGCTAAGCAGGATTCCGCAGGAATATCTCCAACAGGTCATTAAGGAAGCGCTGCCCCAGTTCGGTGGGCGCGATACGGCTCTGATCGCGCACCAGCAGCCCGCGCTGTTCCGCCTGTTCCAGTTCGTGGCGCAAGGATAGCAACGGCAGACCGGCGCGTTCCTGGAACAACGCGCTGTCGAATCCCCCGTTCAGACGCAGCGCGTTCATCATGAACTCGAAACCGAGGTCGTCCGCAGCCACTTCATGCTCTTCCTGCACCGGCTCTCCGCGCGTCACCGCATCGAGATACGCCTGCGGCTGTTTGTGGCGCATCTGGCGCATCACCCTGTCGTGGAAACTCAGCTTGCTGTGTGCGCCCGCGCCGATGCCGAGATAATCGCCGAACTGCCAGTAGTTGAGGTTGTGCCGCGCGCGCCGTTGCGGCTGCGCGAAGGCCGAAGTCTCGTAGTGTTCATAGCCGTGCCCGGCAAGCAATTCCTCGATGCGCTGCTGCATCTCGCTGCCCGTATCGTCGTCCGGCAACGGCGGCGGCTGGTGCGCGAACAGGGTGTTCGGCTCCAGCGTCAGGTGGTAACAGGACAGATGTTGCGGTGCGAACGACAACGCGCCCTGCACGTCCTGCAATGCCTCGGCCAATGACTGGTTCGGCAACGCATACATCAGGTCGAGGTTGATGTTGTCGAAATGCCGCTGGGCGACCGCGATGGCGCGCTTCGCCTCGTCGGCGGAATGGATGCGGCCCAGCGCCCGAAGATGCGCGTCGCTGAAACTCTGGATGCCCAGCGATAACCGGTTCACGCCCGCATCGCGGTACACGGCGAACCTGTCCGCCTCGACCGTGCCGGGATTCGCCTCCAGCGTGATCTCGGCATCGTGCGCCAGCGGCAACAACGTGCGCAACTGACGCATTATCTCGGCAACGCCCTCGCCGGAAAGCAGACTGGGCGTGCCGCCGCCGAAGAATACCGTATAGACCTTGCGGCCCCAGATCAGCGGCAGTGCCATCTCCAGGTCGCGCACCAGCGCGGCGACGTACTCCTTCTCCGGAAACACACCGCGCGCCTCATGCGAATTGAAGTCGCAGTAAGGACATTTACGCACACACCAGGGGATGTGGATGTACAGCGACAGCGGTGGCATCGCCCGGAAATTCACCGACCGCTTGTATTGCAGGATGATGTTGCTCGAAACGGGACTGCTCATGCACCGTCGTTCGCGCGCAGTCTTTCAAGCAGGATCTTCATCGCCTTGCCGCGATGGCTGATCGCATGCTTCTCGTCGCGAGTCAGTTCCGCGCTCATCCTGCCCAGTTCGGGCAGCCAGAACAGCGGGTCGTAACCGAAACCGCCTTCGCCGCGCTCCTCGTGCGCGATCTCGCCGTGCCATTCGCCTTCCACGATGAGCGGCTGCGAATCGCCTGCCCAGCGCATCAGCACCAGCACGCAGTAGTAATGCGCGCGCCGGTCGTCATGCGCCTTCATCGCTTCGAGCAGGGCACGGTTGTTGCGCTCGTCCGATTTGGGGAATCCTGAGAAACGCGCGGAAAGCACTCCAGGCATGCCCTTGAGCGCATCGACGCACAGGCCGGAATCGTCGGCCAGCGCGGGCAGCCCGCTCTCGCTGCTGACATGCCGCGCCTTGGCGATGGCGTTCTCGACAAAGGTATGGTGCGGCTCCTCGGCCTCGGAGATGCCGAGTTCGGACTGGGTGACGACCTCGATCCCGAGCGGCTGCAGCAGGAACTGGAATTCGCGCAGCTTGCCGGGATTGTTCGATGCGATGACGAGTTTTTTCATGACCGGATACTTTCCTTTCCCTATGACGTCGGGCAAAACAGGAAGCTAGTCTGCCAGGGCCGTTTTCTGCAGTGTGGTCAATTCGGCGATGCCGGCTTTCGCCAGCTCCAGCAGCTCATCCATCTCCTCGCGCGAGAACGGGTGCCCTTCGGCGGTGCCCTGCACTTCGACGAAGTGGCCGCTGCCCAGCATCACCACATTCATGTCGGTATCGCAGGCCGAGTCCTCGACATAATCCAGATCGAGTACCGGCGTGCCTTCGTAGATACCGACCGAAATGGCGGCAACGGAATCGCGCAACGGGTTTTCCTTCACCCGCCCCTTCTGCATCAGCGCTGCAACCGCATCATTCAGCGCGACATAGGCGCCGGTGATACTGGCGGTGCGCGTACCGCCGTCGGCCTGGATCACGTCGCAGTCCAGCGTGATCGTGCGCTCCCCCAGCTTTGCCAGGTCGACCACCGCGCGCAGGCTGCGTCCGATCAGGCGCTGGATCTCCTGCGTGCGCCCGGACTGCTTGCCCCTGGCCGCTTCGCGCGGCATGCGCTCGCCGGTGGAACGCGGCAGCATGCCGTATTCGGCCGTCACCCAGCCCTCGCCGCTGCCCTTCTTGTGCGGCGGCACGCGTTCTTCCACGCTGGCGGTGCAGATGACCTTGGTGTCGCCGCATTCGATCAGCACGGAGCCTTCGGCATGCCTGGTGTACCGGCGGGTAATACGGATGGAGCGCAACTGGGCGGGCTGTCTGGAATCGTGGCGCATGGCAAATACTCGTTAAATGTTGTTGGTCGAAGGAAAAGTTACCGGGTCAATGCGGTTCAAGGACATGGCTGACTGGCTCGGCCGTATCGTGCGCGGTCTCGCTGCCGCCCCAACGCATCGCAATGCCGGTGACGTTATCAGAACGCCCCTTTTCGCGCCGGACCGCCAGCACGACCAGGTTCTCCAACACCACATCGACCGGGTTCGACACGAATACGGAGGCCAGTTCGGCATCGGTGAACGGGCCCCACAGCCCGTCGCTGCCGAGCAGCAGTACATCGTCGTTCTGAAGTTCAACCGGCTCGCCCGGCTCGATATAAAACATGTTCTCGACCCCGCCGAGACAATTGGTGATCTGGTTGCGCTGCGGATGGATGCGCGCTTCCTCGGCGGAGATCAGCCCCCATTGCAGCCACTGATAGACCATCGAGTGGTCGTGCGTCCTGGTCAGTACGCGTCCGTTGCGCAACACATAAAGACGCGAATCCCCGGCATGCCCCCAGTACACCTTGCCACCCCGGATCATCGCGGCCACGCAGGTCGTGCCCGGCGAACCGCCATGCCGCTTGTCATGCGGCAACTGCAGGATGCGCTGGTTGGCGTGGAGCATGGTCTCTTCCAGGAATTTCTGCGGTTCGGCCTGCGGCGACTCCACGAAACGGCCGAACGATTCGACGAAGGTCCCGACGGCAAGTTCCGCCGCCAGTTCACCGTGCAGGTGACCGCCCATACCGTCCGCCAGCACCATCAGCAAGGCGTCGTTGTTATAGGCGTAGGCAACACGGTCCTGATTGTATTTCCGGTTGCCGATGCTGGTGACCTGATGGATCGAGAAGTTCATGGTCTGGGGGAAAAATTCACGGGCACAATCGTAATATAATGCGCCGCTCCAGCACAGTCTTTTTTCGGGAGTTTCCGCATGATCCTCAGCATGACCGGCTATGCCTCCGCCAGCGCGGAAACCGACAACGGTTCGCTGACCATGGAATTGCGTGCCGTCAATCATCGCTACCTTGATGTCCAGTTGCGTATGCCCGACGAGTTGCGCGGTTTCGAGACAGCCCTGCGCGAGGCGATCACCGCCCAGTTGCAACGCGGCAAGGTGGAATGCCGCATCAATCTTGCCGTCCACGGTGCACAGGCCGGCGCGGCGCTGAACCGCGAACTGCTGCTGCAACTGGCCGCATGGAACCGGGAAGTGCAGGCGGAACTGCCCGATGCGCGTCCGCTGGGTGTCGCCGACGTATTGCGCTGGAACGGGATGCTGGAAACGCCCGCTGTCGCCGCCGACGAACTGCGCGCCACGCTGCTCGGCCTGTTGCAGGAGACGCTGCAGGAATTCTCCGCTTCGCGCGCGCGCGAGGGCGAAAAACTGAAAGATTTCCTGTTGCAGCGCGTGGAAAAAATCGAGGCGTTGCGCACCGGCGTGATGCCGCACGTACCCGCCGCAATCTCCGCCTACGAGCAGAAACTGGTCGCACGCCTGCAGGAGGCGATGAATGGCGCGGACGACGAGCGCGTCCGCCAGGAAATCACGCTGTTTGCCAGCAAGATCGACGTGGACGAGGAGTTGTCGCGGCTGAACAGCCACCTGACCGAGATGCGCCGTATCCTGTCGCACGGCGGCGCGGTGGGCAAACGCCTGGATTTCCTGATGCAGGAACTGAACCGCGAAGCCAATACGCTGGGCTCGAAATCGGTCGATGCTGAAGTGTCGCGCAGCGCAATGGAAATGAAGATCCTTATCGAACAGATGCGTGAACAAATTCAAAACCTGGAGTAAACATGTCCGGCAACCTATTCGTTATCAGCGCGCCGTCCGGTGCGGGCAAGACCAGCCTGGTACAGGCGCTGCTCAACATCAATCCGCAGATCGACCTGTCGGTCTCCTACACCACGCGCTCACCGCGTCCGGGTGAACAGGATGGCAGGGACTATCACTTCATCGGTCGCGAAACCTTCCTCGACATGGCAAAACGCGGCGAATTCCTGGAAAGCGCGGAGGTCTATGGAAACCTGTACGGCACCTCGCAGACCTGGATCGCGCAAGTCAACGCCAAAGACCGGGATGTCCTGCTGGAAATAGACTGGCAGGGCGCCGCGCAGGTGCGCCGCCTGTTCCCGGGATGCATCAGCATCTTCATCCTGCCGCCCTCGATGCAGGCACTGGAGCAGCGCCTGCACGGCCGCGGCAAGGACAGTGCGGAGATCATCGCAAAACGCCTTGCGGCCGCACGCGAGGACATCTCGCATGTCGCTGAATTCGATTATGTTATTATCAACGACAACCTGAACGAGGCGTTGCGCGAGCTCAATGCAGTCGTACTCACCGCACGTCTGAGATGCAGGAACCAGCTGGCACGCCAGCACGAATTGATCAACCAACTGGAAAGATCGGAATAAATCATGGCACGTATTACCGTCGAAGAATGTCTGGAAAAAATCCCCAACCGTTTCGAGCTGACCCTGGCCGCCGCCTATCGCGCGCGTCAGCTGTCGAATGGCGCTAATAACCTGGTGGAGGAAAGCAAGGACAAGCCCACCGTGATCGCCTTGCGCGAGATCAGCGAAGGCAAGGTCGGCCTCGAGATCCTCAACCGGGGACAGGCCTGATCCAGTGATGATCCATGGCCAACGCAGATCTTCTGCTGGAGGAAGCATCCGCCTATCTTAAGCCGCAGGATGTCGAACACATCCGCGCGTCCATCGAATTCAGCCGCGCCGCGCACCATGGACAGGTGCGCCATTCCGGCGATCCCTATATCTCCCATCCGATCGCCGTCGCGCGCATCCTGACCACCCTGCACCTCGACGTGCAAGCGGTCATCGCCGCATTGCTGCACGACGTGGTGGAAGACACCGAAGTGACGCTCGAGCAGGTTTCTGAAAAGTTCGGCAAGCCTGTCGCGGACCTGGTGGACGGCTTGAGCAAGCTGGACAAGATCCAGTTCGAAACCCGCGAAGACGCGCAGGCGGAGAATTTCCGCAAGATGCTGCTGGCGATGGCGCGCGATGTGCGCGTCATCCTGATCAAGCTGGCCGACCGGCTGCACAACATGCGCACGCTGGATGTCATGTCGCGCGAAAAGTGCGAGCGCATCGCGCGCGAAACCATGGAGATCTATGCGCCGATCGCGAACCGGCTCGGGCTGAACGACATCCA
This sequence comes from Nitrosomonadales bacterium, assembly GCA_016716325.1. Taxonomy (NCBI): domain Bacteria; kingdom Pseudomonadati; phylum Pseudomonadota; class Betaproteobacteria; order Nitrosomonadales; species Nitrosomonadales bacterium. Next base: position 1,938,490 of record JADJWO010000001.1, on the reverse strand, counting down.
CCACGAATTGCAGGACCTCAGCCTCAAGCATCTGCATCCCCATCGCTATGCGGTGCTGGCCAAGGCACTCCAGGTGGCACGCGGCAACCGCCGCGAAGTGCTGGAGAAGATCCTCGAAACGATCCGCCAGCGGCTCGCCGAATTCAACATCAAGGCGGAAGTGAGCGGCCGCGAAAAGAACATCTACAGCATCTACCGGAAGATGCAAAGCAAGGCGCTGGCTTTTTCCGAGGTGCTGGACATCTATGGCTTTCGCGTACTGGTACAGGATTTCTCCTGCTGCTATGTCGCACTTGGCGCACTGCACGGCCTGTACAAACCCATCCCCGGGAAATTCAAGGATTACATCGCGATCCCCAAGGTGAACGGCTACCAGTCGTTGCACACCACGCTGTTCGGCCCGTTCGGTATCCCCATCGAAATCCAGATACGCACCCATGAGATGCACAAGATCGCCGACGTCGGCGTTGCCTCGCACTGGCTGTACAAGAGCGGCCACGGCTCGATCAACGACCTGCACAAAAAGACCCACCAGTGGTTGCAGGAACTGCTGGACAGTCTCAGCCAGAGCAGCGATTCCTCCGAATTCCTCGAGCACCTCAAAGTCGACCTGTTCCCCGACGAAGTGTACGTATTCACGCCGAAAGGCAAGATCCTTTCGCTGCCGCGCGGCGCAACCACGGTGGACTTCGCCTACAGCGTGCATACCGACATCGGCAACCGCTGCATCGCCGCCAAGGTTAATCACGAGGTGGTTCCATTGCGCACCGAGCTCAGGAACGGCGACCGCGTGGAAATCATCACTGCGGCGCATGCCAAACCGAATCCGGCCTGGCTGGGTTATGTGGCAACCAGCAAGGCGCGCAGCCACATACGCCATTTCCTCAAGACCATGCAATCCGGTGAGGCGGCAAAACTCGGCGAACGGCTGCTCAACCAGGCGCTGAACTCGCTGGGGGTCAGCCCGAAGGACATGGACGAGGCGCACTGGAACAAGCTGATCAGGGAAACCAGCGCCAAGACGCGCGAAGACATCCTTGCCGACATCGGCCTGGGTCGCCGCCTCAACATGGTGGTCGCGCGGCAACTGGCGCGTGTCGGCGACACCGTGGGCGAGATACCCGCCAATGCCGTGGTGACGATACAGGGCACGGAAGGCATGGCTGTGCAATTCGCCAAATGCTGCTGCCCGATTCCCGGCGATCCGATCATCGGCGTGATCAAGAGCGGACAGGGGCTGGTGGTGCATACCCACGATTGCCCCACGCTGCGCAGGGGACACAGCAGCAGCGAGCAATGGCTGGATGTGACATGGGACAAGAACATCTCGCGTCCCTTCGATGTCAGCATCAAGCTGCTGGTTGCCAACCAGCGCGGCGTACTGGCCAAGGTCGCCGCCGCCATCGCCGAAGCGGAATCCAACATCGAGAACGTCAGCTTTGCCAACGAAGGCGAATACACCGCACTGCACTTCACGCTGGAAGTGAACAACCGCCTGCATCTTGCCGGCATCATGCGCGGTCTGCGCAAGATACAGGAAGTGGTGCGCATCATCCGCGTGAAGAACCCGGGATAGATCCAGCAGCCCGGCATTCCCGCCATCTGCTGCGCTTTGGAGAACGGTATGCTCAGGGAGCTACGCAATGTCCAGCAAGTACCCGGCGAGCCCCGGCGGCGCTGGTTCTTTTGCCAGGACCTCGACTTGGTCGTGTGGGAAGACGAAGACGGCTCGATTCTGGGTTTCCAGCTTGCCTACGACAAGCACAGGAACGAACATTCGATCTCCTGGCGCAGGGATCGCGGCTTTTCCCACTATGTCGTCGACGACGGGGAGCCGATGGCTGGCGTGAACGACACGCCGTTCCTTCATGCCAATGGCTTGTTCAGGCGTGACCGCGTCCTCGACCTGTTCCTTTCCCTGTCACCGGAAGTACCCGGGGACATCGTCGCCTTTGTCGTGGCCCGGCTTCGCGAATTCAACGGGCCGCTTGCTCCCTGACAGGGCTGCCGGTTCTGCGCCGCCCGATCATTCGCGCATCGTACATCGAGAGACGCCCGTTCCCATCCGGCGTGCGCGCTCAGTCACCTCGCGCAGCGTGATCACATTTCCCCGCCATGGCGTCGCAGCAGGTCGAGCATTGCCGATGCCTTATCCAGCGTCTCCTGGTATTCCGAAGTGCACTGCGAGTCGGCAACGATGCCGCCGCCCGCCCAGCAGCGCACCTGCCCCCCCGAATAGACCAGCGTGCGTATGGCGATGTTGCTGTCCATGTTGCCATCAAAACCGACATAGCCGATCACGCCGCAATAGATGCCACGCCGGTGCGGCTCCAGCCGCTCGATGATCTGCATGGCGCGCAGCTTGGGCGCGCCGGTCACCGAGCCCCCCGGGAAACAATCACGCAACACATCGAGCGCATCGCGCCCGGGTGCGAGATCGCCTTCCACGGTACTGACCAGATGATGCACATTGGCGTAACTCTCCACTTCGAACAGCGCCGGCACGCGCACGGAGCCGGGCGCACAGCCCTTGCCCAGATCGTTGCGCAGCAGGTCGACGATCATCAGGTTCTCGGCCCTGTCTTTGGGGTGATGCCGCAGCTCTTCTGCCAGTTGCGCGTCGCGCAACGGCTCGACATCGCGCGGTCGCGTGCCCTTGATCGGCCGGGTCGACACCCTGCCGTTGCGTATCTGGATAAACTGTTCCGGCGAGGCGCACAGGATCTGTACCTGCGGCAGGTCGAGAAAGGCGGCATACGGCGCCGGACTGAGACGGCGCAGTTCCAGGTATGCGCCCAACGCATCGCCCGTGGCCTGCGCGCTGAAGCGTTGCGCGAGATTGATCTGGTAGCAGTCGCCTGCTTGCAGGTAATCCTGCACGGCGGCGAAAGCTGACGCATAACTGTCGGGCGTGAAATTTGAAACGGGCTCCCCTTGCACGTGAAAATCGTCATCGGGAAGCGCGCTGCCAAGCTGCAAGCGCCGCAATATCTGCGGCAGCAGCACCTCCGTTTCGGCATAGTGCCGGTGCGACACCACCCTGGCCGTCCGCAGTTGGTGATCCAGCACCAGCGCCCAGTCGTAGATGCCGATCGCCATGTCCGGCAATCGCTCGGCATCCTGCGCCAGATCCGGCAGACCCATCAGGCGCCGCGCCAGATCGTAGCTCCAGTAGCCCAGCGCGCCGCCGGCAAACGGTACATCGTCTACCGGGTCGGCATGCAGCCCCAGTTCATTGCGTATCAGTGCAAATGGATCGCACGATGGCGAATCGCTACCGATCAGCAACGTGCGTTGCGGCGCAGCGGTCAGGATGTCGTAGCGTGCCATGCCACCGCTGTCCAGCCATACAGCCCAAGGTAGTTCGGCAATCGCGGCGAAGTAGCCGCTGGCATCACTACGATAGGGAAGCTCGACTGAATAGAAGCTCATCGGGGATTCGGGGATAATATGGGCATCAATATTTTCAGGACGGAACCATGACCACTATCGTCGCAGTCAGAAAGAACGGGATCGCCGCCATCGCAGCCGACACCCTGACGACCTTCGGCAATACCCGACTACCGTCGCATCTGGACGCATCACACGACAAGATCCTGCATATCGGAAACAGCCACGTGGGCGTATGCGGCAGCGCCGCGCATCATCTGGTGCTGGCGAACCTGCTTACCCGTTCGACCGACGTGAAGCTTAACAGCAAGGCGGAGATTTTTGAAACATTTCGCAGGTTGCACCCGATTCTTAAGGAGGAATGCTTCCTGAACCCCAAGGAAGACGAGGAAGACCCCTATGAATCAAGTCAGATTACCGCGCTAATCATCAACGCCAACGGTATTTTCGGCATCTACTCGATGCGCGAGGTGTTCGAATACACACAGTATTGGGCAATCGGCTCAGGCCACGAGTTTGCGCTCGGCGCACTGCATCATGCCTATCCTCGCTACGGCAATGCGGAGGACATTGCGCGCGTCGCCGCAGAGACCGGTATCGCACTGGACAAGAACAGCGGCGCACCGATCACGCAGTACAGTATGGCGATACAGGACTGATCTGCTGTCGTGCGCCACGAAATAAAGGATCGGGAAATTCAGGGGGCAGAAATACTGTCGCAAACAGGGTAGTTTGCAACGGAGGTACAACATCCCGCCAATACTGGATTGGCGAAACAAAAAGGCGCACGCACCGACAAGTGCGCCCCCAATCAAGCCTGCTGTGGCAAACTCCTGACCGCCGAATCAGACTACACTTTGCCGGCCAATCGATTGCGGGAGCTGACAAGCAGCATCACCTCCCGCACCAAAACTGCACCACTATTCCAGTGCAGCGCCACCACAGCCTACCTCATCAGTTCGGCTTGCCGATTCCCGGTGTGGGGAAAGGCCATGTCGCAGCCGGACGCACGGGTGCTGGTGCGGAAGGAGCCGGTGCCGCCGCAGGAGCAGGTGCTGCCGGCTTGGCGGCCACTTTCTTCACGACGGGCTTCTTGGCGGCGACCTTCTTGACAGCCGGCTTCTTGGCTGCCGGTTTGGCTGCTGCCTTTTTCGCGACTGGCTTCTTGGCTGCCGGTTTGGCTGCTGCCTTTTTCGCGACTGGCTTCTTGGCTACCGGTTTGGCTGCTGCCTTTTTCGCGACGGGCTTCTTGGCTACCGGTTTGACTGCTGCCTTTTTCGCGACTGGCTTCTTGGCTACCGCTTTTTTGGCTACCGGTTTGGCTGCTGCCTTTTTCGCGACTGGCTTCTTGGCTACCGCTTTTTTGGCTGCCGGTTTGGCTGCTGCCTTTTTCGCGACTGGCTTCTTGGCTACCGCTTTTTTGGCTGCCGGTTTGGCTGCTGCCTTTTTCGCGACTGGCTTCTTGGCTACCGCTTTTTTGGCTGCCGGTTTGGCCGCTACTTTTTTGACGACTGGTTTTTTGGCTGCCGGTTTCTTAGCTGCCGTAGCCTTCTTTGCTGCTGGTTTGGCTTTCTTTGCTGCTACCATTTCAACCTCCTTACGATAATGAAAGTTAACGAAATACAACATTTGCGACTACTGCACCTCCGGATCGCGCCCATTCAAGGCTCGCCCCAAAGCCCTTCCCTTAAGCCCGGCCACCCACCGCATCGGCATACGCCGTTTACGGTTAATCCCAGGACAACGCGCCACCGGTCTGATATTCGGTGACACGGGTTTCAAAAAAGTTCTTTTCCTTCTTGAGATCAATCATCTCCGCCATCCACGGGAACGGATTGCTTGCGCCCTGGAACAGCACATCGACACCGATCTGCTGGCAACGCCGATTGGCGATGAAACGCAGATATTCCTTGAACATGGCGGCATTCAGGCCCAGCACGCCGCGCGGCATGGTGTCTTCCGCGTAGGCATATTCGAGTTCCACACCCTTCAGGATCAGTCCGCGGATCTCGTCGCGGAATTCCGGCGTCCACAGATGCGGGTTCTCCATCTTGATCTGGTTGATCACGTCCACGCCGAAATTCAGGTGCATGGATTCATCGCGCAGGATGTACTGATACTGCTCAGCCGCGCCGGTCATCTTGTTCTGGCGCCCCAAAGCCAGGATCTGCACGAAACCGACATAGAAGAACAATCCTTCCATGATGCAGGCGAACACGATCAGGCTGCGCAACAGCTGGCGATCCGCTTCCGGCGTGCCGGTCTTGAATGCAGGGTTGGTCAGTGTATCGATGAACGGCAGCAGGAATTCATCCTTGTCACGGATACTTGGCACCTCGTGATACATGTTGAATATCTCGCCCTCATCCAGCCCCAGGCTTTCCACGATGTATTGATAGGCGTGCGTATGGATCGCTTCTTCAAAGGCCTGGCGCAGCAGGTATTGGCGGCATTCCGGGTTGCTGATGTGGCGATACGTGCCCAGCACGATGTTGTTGGCCGCAAGGCTGTCCGCCGTGCTGAAAAAACCGAGATTGCGCTTGACCAGCCGCCGCTCGTCTTCCGTGAGCGCATTGCTCTTCCACAGCGCGATATCCGCAGTCATGTTCACTTCCTGCGGCATCCAGTGGTTGGCGCAAGCGGCCAGATATTTTTCCCACGCCCACTTGTACTTGAACGGGACCAACTGGTTCACGTCGGCATTGCAATTGATGATGCGCTTGTCTTCGACACGGATACGCCCGGTCGAAACGGGCGCAGGCTTTGCCTGGATCGTCGCATCCGGATCGGGCATCGATGCTCCCGGTCTCCCGAAAGCGGGAGTACGCATCGCTCCCGGAAACGTCGCGGATGGATTAATGTCTTCTTCGAATGTCAGCATGTTGTCTCCCTTAATTCTTTAATGCGTCGCCACGTCACTTTCGTCGTCAGGATTGTGGCTCCGACATAACCTGAAGGTTAGTCTTCGCCGTAATCATGGATGAAAGCATGTCACTGACATGCTTCACATTCAGGATTATCAATCGAGCAGAACTTGTTCTCCTCGGCCATTCCGCCATGCGACGGCACCGCGTTCAACGCGCCGGCGCGACCGGTCGATTTTTCGGCTGACGTGGCGCCCAGCGCGCGCAGGTAATAGGTCGTCTTCAGGCCGCGCAGCCATGCCAGCTTGTAGGTCTCGTCCAGCTTGCGCCCCGATACACCGGCCATATAGATGTTCAGCGATTGTGCCTGGTCTATCCATTTCTGCCGGCGCGAAGCCGCCTCGATCAGCCAGGCCGGCTCCACCTCGAACGCCGTCGCATACTGGTTGCGGAGCTCCACGGGGATGCGGTCGATCTTGGCCAGACTGCCGTCGAAATATTTCAGGTCGGCGATCATCACTTCGTCCCACAGGCCGAGTTGCTTCAGGTCGGCGACCAGATGCTCGTTGATCACCGTGAATTCACCCGACAGGTTCGACTTCACGAAGATGTTCTGGTAGGTCGGCTCGATGCAGGCGGACACGCCGATGATGTTGGAGATGGTCGCGGTCGGCGCGATCGCCACACAATTGGAGTTGCGCATCCCGTGCTGGCCGATGCGCGCGCGCAACGCATCCCAGTCCATCGCGGATGACATATCCACTTCGACGTAGCCGCCGCGTTCCCGGCGCAGCAATTCCAGCGAGTCCTGAGGCAGGATGCCGCGATCCCACAGGCTGCCGCGATAGCTGGCATAACGGCCGCGTTCCTCGGCCAACTCGGTGGAAGCCCAATAGGCGTAGTAGCACACCGCCTCCATCGAACGGTCGGCGAACTCGACCGCCGCCTCGGAAGCATAGGCGATACGCAGATCGTGCAGGCAATCCTGGAAACCCATGATGCCTAGGCCGACCGGCCGGTGCTTCAGGTTGGCATTGCGCGCCTTGCCCACCGCGTAGTAATTGATGTCGATCACGTTATCCAGCATGCGCATCGCGGTACCGATGGTACGGCGCAGCTTGTCGTGGTCGATCTGCCCGGCCCGCTCGTGACCCTTTGGATGCAGGTGGGCGGCCAGGTTGACCGAACCGAGATTGCACACGGCGATCTCGGTGTCGCTGGTGTTCAGCGTGATCTCGGTGCACAGGTTGGAGCTGTGTACCACGCCGACATGCTGCTGCGGCGAACGGATATTGCACGGATCCTTGAAGGTGATCCACGGATGCCCGGTCTCGAACAACATGGTCAGCATCTTGCGCCACAGACTCTGCGCCGGAACCTTCTTGAACAGCTTGAGTTCGCCGCTGGCCGCCTTTGCCTCATAAGCCGTATAGGCCTTCTCAAATTCGGCGCCGAACTTGTCGTGCAGGTCAGGCACATTGGAAGGCGAGAACAGCGTCCACTCGCCACCTTCCATCACGCGCTTCATGAACAGGTCGGGAATCCAGTTCGCCGTATTCATGTCGTGCGTGCGGCGGCGGTCGTCACCGGTGTTCTTGCGCAGATCGAGGAATTCCTCGATGTCCAGGTGCCAGGTTTCCAGGTAGGCACACACCGCGCCCTTGCGCTTGCCACCCTGGTTGACCGCCACGGCGGTATCGTTGACCACCTTGAGGAACGGCACCACGCCTTGCGACTGGCCGTTGGTCCCCTTGATGTGCGCACCCAGTGCGCGCACCGGCGTCCAGTCGTTGCCCAGGCCGCCGGCAAACTTTGCCAGCAGCGCGTTCTCCTTGATCGCCTCGTAGATGCCGTCCAGATCGTCGGCCACCGTGGTCAGATAGCAGGATGAAAGCTGCGAGCGCAATGTACCGGAATTGAACAGCGTCGGCGTGGAACTCATGAAATCGAAGCTCGACAGCAGGCGGTAGAACTCGATGGCGCGAGCCTCGCGGTCGATCTCGTTCAGCGCCAGCCCCATCGCCACACGCATGAAGAAAGCCTGCGGCAATTCGATGCGTTTGCCCTGCACATGCAGGAAATAGCGGTCGTACAGGGTTTGCAACCCCAGATAACCGAACTGCAGGTCGCGTTGCGCGTCCAGTTCACCGGCCAGACGCTGCAGGTCGAACTGCGCCAGCGCCGGATCCAACAACTCTGCCGCGATGCCCCGCTTGATGAACTGCGGGAAATACTCCGCATAACGCGCCACCATGTCCGCCGGTGCGATCTCCTCGCCCAATATCTCGCCACAGATATTGTTGAGCAACAGGCGCGCGGTGACGAAGTTATAAGCCGGCTCTTTCTCGATCAGGGATCGCGCGGAGAGAACCAGACATTTGCGTACCTCGTGCAGCGACACGCCGTCATACAGATCCTTGAGCGTCAGTTTGATGACCGCATCCGTATCAACCGCCTCGCCCAAGCCCGCACAGGCGGAATGCACCAGCGCGGAAAGGCGATCCAGATCAAGCGGTCGCGCCACCCCGTCGGTACCGGTGACATTGATGACATGCACCGGCTCCCTGCTTTTGTTTTTGGCGCGGGAACGGGAACGCTCCTCACGGTACAGCACATAGGAACGGGCGACATCGTGCTCGCCGGAACGCATCAGGGCCAGCTCCACCTGATCCTGGATATCTTCGATATGCATCGTCCCGCCATGCGGCTGGCGGCGCAGCAACGCATTGACCACGCCGTCCGTCAGTTGCTCGACCATCTCTCGCACGCGCGCCGAAGCAGCCCCCTGTCCGCCGTTCACCGCGATGAACGCCTTGGTCATCGCGATCGAGATCTTGCCGGGCTCGAAAGCCACCACTGACCCATTGCGGCGGATGACTCTATATTGATCGAAGGGACTGAAGGAAGGGGAAACGGGATCGGAAACTTTGTCGGCAAGCATCGGAGGGCTTGAAACGTTATCGGTAACGGCATGCAGCATGTACGTCTCCCTGAAATTTGTCTGATTTGGTGAAAATCATAAAACCACTATATCTAGTATTTTTTTGTGGTGTTGGACCTAATTGTAGTAGGTGATGAAAATATTGCAAGCAAAAAAACGGCCTATATATTTCTGGCCAGTTGATGAGCAAATGCTGATTTTTCAGGGGGGTGAACCGGACAATGCGCACAGATAACGCATCCAGTCGAAATACGGGCCGGGATCGGTCTTGCGTTGCGGGGCGATATCGCTGTGCCCGGCGATACCGCGTATCGGATAGGACGCCCGCAACGCCAGCGTCAGGTCATGCAGCACGACATATTGAGCGTCGGTAAACGGCACGAAATCGCTGCCCTCGATCTCGATGCCGATGGAAAAATCGTTGCAGCCGGCTCTGCCCTGCCAGCAGGATGTCCCCGCATGCCAGGCGCGGCGCGTACAGGGCACGAACTGAACGATGCCACCGTTGCGGCGGATAAAGAAGTGGGACGATACCTTGAGTCCGGCGATGGTCCGGAAATAGGGATGCCCGTCCGGATCCAGCGTGTTGGAGAACAATTGCGGCACACCATCCCCGCCGAACTCGCCGGGCGGCAGGCTGATGTTATGGATCACCAGCAGCTCGATCTCGCCGCCGGGCCGCTCATCGCAATTCGGCGACGGCTGGCGTTCTGCACCAGCCAGCCAGCCCTGCGCGTCAATCCGCATCGCCCATACCCTGCGGGGGCTTGATGCCCAGCCGCTCCATCCGGTAGCGCATGGTGCGGAACGTCAGTCCCAACAGCCTGGCGGCAGCCGTTCGATTGAAGCCAGTCTGCTCCAGAGCTTCCAGCAAGGCCTGCCGCTCGACCCGATCCAGGTATTCCGGCAAAGGACACTTGCCGCCCGGCTCCGGCGGTCCGGCATGACACTCCTCAACTGGAACAAGATGCAGGTCGGCCACAGTGATTTCCTCATCGGAACACATGGCCAGCGCGCGCTCGACGATATTCTCCAGTTCGCGCACGTTGCCGGGAAAATCGTAAGTCTGCAATTCGCGTAACGCCTCCTCCGAAAAATGCACGGTCGAAGCATTCGGACGCAAGCGCTCCAGTATCCGCTGCGCGATCTCCGGGATATCCTCGCGCGATTCGCGCAGCGCCGGCATGTGGATCTGGATCACGTTCAACCGGTAATACAGATCCTGGCGGAAATTGCCTTGCCGCACCCGCTCGGCCAGCTCATTGTGCGTCGCGCTGATGATGCGCACATCCACCGTCTCCTCGCCCGTCGCACCCACCTTGCGCACGCTCTTTTCCTGTATCGCGCGCAACAGCTTGACCTGCATGGACAATGGCAGGTCGGCGACCTCGTCCAGGAACAGCGTCCCGCCGTGCGCCGCCTGGAAAAAGCCGTCCCTGTCCTTGTCCGCGCCGGTGAACGCACCCTTCCTGTAACCGAAGAATTCGCTCTCCATCAGGTTTTCCGGTATCGCGCCGCAGTTCACCGCGATCACCGGCTGGTCGCGGCGCGCACCGCTCTGCACGATGAGCCGCGCCGCCAGTTCCTTGCCACTGCCGGATTCGCCGCTGATATGCACCGGCGCCTGGCTGCGCGCCACCTTTTCGATCAGCTCGCGCACCTTTTGCATGGCCGGCGAACGACCGAGCAGCGCCTTGTCTCCCGGCACAACCGGCTGCGGCAGGTTCAGCGCCGATTTAACCAGCGCGCGCAACTGGTCGAGCGAGACCGGCTTGGCCAGATAATCGAATGCGCCGGACTTGAGCGCGGTAATGGCATTTTCCATGTTGCCGTGCGCGGTGATCACCGCCACCGGCACGTCCAGATTCTGCTGCGCAATGTGACGCACCACCTGCAGCCCGTCCCCGTCCGGCATGCGCATGTCCGTCAGGCACAGGTCGTAACGATGCGCCGCCAGTTCCGCCAGCGCCTCACGCACGTTAGCGGCCCGATCCACCGTCAGCCCCATCTTGAGCAACGCCATCTCCAGCAACTCGAGGATGTCCGGTTCATCGTCCACCAGCAACACGCGCGGCATCTTTGCCTGATAGTTATCCGCCCTATTCATGCAATTCTCCAAATACGATCCGGAAGCAGGCACCCGCCGGCTCCGCGCCCGGCACATCTCCCCGGTCATGATATTCCAGCCGCGCACCGTTCGCCTCACACAATTCCTTGGCGATATACAAACCCAGCCCGGATCCCTCTGCCGCCGTGGTAAAGAACGGCTCGAACAGCCGCGACCGGGATGCCGCCGGGATGCCCGGCCCGTCATCCTGCACCTCCAGCGTCACCCGCCCCGCCTCGTTGCCCGTCGCCAGCACGATGCTGCCGGACTGATTGCGGCTGTACCGCAGGCCGTTGCCGCACAGGTTCCACAATACCTGGCGCAGGTGACCACGATCGAAGAGCACTTTCCCCGCCTGCACATCCTGCAGCACCAGCACCCCCGGTTCCAGATGCTCAACCTGGGAAAACTCCTCGACAAAACCACGCAACAGCGGCACCAGGTCGAACATCTCGGACTGCGCACGATCGCGCCGGTTCAACTGCATCACATCCTGCACAATCTGGTTGATGCGTTGCGTGTTGTCCAGCACGATCTGCAACAGGCGCTTCTGTCTGGCGTCGGCCGGGTCCTCCTGCATCAATTCCGTGGCATAACTGATTGCCGACAACGGATTGCGCACCTCGTGCGCGATGTTCGCCGTCAGGCGCCCCAGCGCTGCCAGCTTGATCTGCTGTGCCTCGGCCTGCACACGCTGCATGTCCTCCAGAAAGATCACCGTGCCATGGGCGGACTGGCGCTCCACAGCGACGAAACGCAGTCTCGCCTGCACGCCGACATCCAGCTGCAGGGTATCGCGGCTGGCCAGACCGCTCCTTTTCCACATCGCGTATTGCCCGAACAACAGCGGAAAACTTTCCGACAGCGAACTTCCCGACAGCGCATTGTGCCGCAACAGCCGCGCCGCGCCGGGATTCATCTGCACGATCACACCCTGCTCGTCCACCACCAGCACCCCGTCCTGCATGTCGCGCATCACCAGACGATTCGCCTCGGACATGCTGGCCAGATCCTGGCCGCGGCGCTGCGCCAGCAACTGGCTGTCTATCGCATACTTCGCCAGTGTATGCGCCAGCCAGGCCACCGCAAAATAGGAGATGCACAGCAGGCCGACCTGGACATACTGCGCGGGCTCGGCATTGGCATACAGCACCGAGAACGAATGTTCGAGCAGCGCGGCAATGCTGGCCAGCGAAGCAAAAAACAGCGTGACCCTGCCGCGACTGATCAATCCGGCCGAGGCCAGCGAAATCAACAGCAACATCCCGATGCTGCTCTGTATCCCGCCGCTGGCATAGGAAAGCACCGTCAATCCGGCCACATCCCCGCCAACCTGCATGGCCAGTTGCACATTGAATCGCGGCCAGCGCAACCGGAGCAGGACGAGGGAGGCGATCGTCAGCGCGGCATAGGCGAGACTCGCAAAGAAGAACAGCGTCCAACTCCGGGTGTCCAGCGGCAATGCCGAACCGAAGGAACCGGCGATAAAAACAAGGAGGCTGGCCAATGCCAGCCGGTAGAGATTGAAATAGCGCAGGGAACGCCAGAAATCGACGGTCGCTGTGGCGGGAACGGAATTGTCGGTCAATTCACTCAAGGACGGTCCGCCAGAATGTCATTCCCGGAACGCGTCGCGGTGCGCCGCACTGCAGAAGAACCGGCCATCGGACCGGATGCTCTCCCCCTTGGGCAGATGCACCCCGCAATGCGCGCAGCGCACCATATCCTCGACGACCGCCTCGTCGCGAACGGAAGCCCCCTTGCGATAAGACCGGATCAGCAGATAGACCGCCGCCGCAATGGCGATCAGCAACAGTAGACGACTCATTGGAACATACTCCATGCCACGCGATATCAGGTGGAACTATACCCGACCCACGCCCGGCGGCAACACCCGGCGCGCCGGACGCACAGCCAGTCAGGAGCGCATTTCCGCGCGCTGCGTACCACACGCCCGGCAATCGGCATCCCTGTTCAATGTGCTGCGCATGACTTTCATGTCCAATGCATCGACCGTCAGCAGCCTGCCGCTCAAGCCGCGCTCAATCCCGGCCAGCAACTTGAGCGCCTCTGCCGCCTGCAGCGCGCCGACCACACCGACCAGCGGCGCGAACACCCCGGTGGTCGCGCAACGCAGCTCTGCCGCCAGGCTGTCCTCCGGGAACAGGCAGTTGTAGCAAGGCGCGTCCGCTCGGCGGAAATCGAACACCGCCACCTGCCCGTCGAACTGGATCGCCGCACCCGACACCAGCGGCTTGCGCTGCGCCAGACAGGCGCGATTGACGGCATAGCGTGTGGCGAAATTGTCACTGCAATCGAGCACTGCGTCCGCGTTGCCGACCAGTTCCTCGAGTTGCTCCGCCCCGGCGCGAATCGCCAGAGGAACGCACTCCACCTCGGGATTGAGGTCGTGCAGCGCGGCCTGTGCGGACAGCACCTTGGGCTGGCTCACCGAGGCGGTGCGATGGATGATCTGGCGCTGCAGGTTGCTGAAATCCACCGTGTCGTGATCGCACAGCGTCAACCGACCGACCCCGCTGGCCGCGAGATACATGGCGGCGGGAGAACCCAGGCCGCCGAGGCCGACGATCAGCACCCGAGATTCGAGCAGGCGCTGCTGCCCCTCGATACCGAGCTCCGCCAACAGGATATGACGGCTATAGCGCAACAGTTGTTGATCGTTCATGCCGAGTCCCAGTTTGCGAAAGCGACCTGTCCCCGGACGGCATTTCGTCGCACAACGCCCGGATCGTTCCGGACGCTTTTGCCGCCGACAGTATCTGAAGACCGTCCGCCCCGGGTGGGCGGCTCGTGTTGGTCGGGGTGAGAGGATTCGAACCTCCGACTCCTGCGTCCCGAACGCAGTACTCTACCAGGCTGAGCTACACCCCGCTCATGCGGGCCGGAATGGCCCGTCAAACTAAAATTGCCGCGACGCGGCAAAGTGCGCCAATTCTAACAGACACTGCTTGTATTTTGTATCGGCAAACGAAGCGATCTCGGCGCATGCCGCTTCAGCCTCGCGCATCGCCTGCTGGCGCGTGAAATCCAGCGCGCCGGTGGCATGGATGATCTCCAGCACCTCGGCAAACCTGTCCACATCGCCCTGCTCGATCGCGCTGCGCACCACGGCGGCCTGTTCAGGCGTACCGTGCTGCATCGCATAGATCAGCGGCAATGTCGGCCGGAATGGCCCGTCAAACTAAAATTGCCGCGACGCGGCAAAGTGCGCCAATTCTAACAGACACTGCTTGTATTTTGTATCGGCAAACGAAGCGATCTCGGCGCATGCCGCTTCAGCCTCGCGCATGCCGCTGGCGCGTGAAATCCAGCGCGCCGGTGGCATGGATGATCTCCAGCACCTCGGCGAACCTGTCCACATCGCCCTGCTCGATCGCGCCGCGCACCACGGCGGCCTGTTCAGGCGTACCGTGCTGCATCGCATAGATCAGCGGCAATGTCGGCTTGCCTTCGGCGAGGTCGTCGCCGAGATGCTTGCCGGTCTGCGCCTCCTCGGCGGAATAATCCAGCACATCGTCCACCAATTGGAACGCCGTGCCGAGATGCATGCCGTACCTCGCCGCCGCGTCCTCATCCGCCGCCGAAGCCTTGCCGAGGATCGCCCCCAGACGCATCGCCGCCTCGAACAGCTTGGCAGTCTTGTAATGGATGACACGCATATAGTTGGGAATGTCGACATCCGCATCGTGACAGTTGAGCAACTGCAACACCTCGCCCTCGGCGATGATGTTGGTGGCATCGGCCAGCGTCTGCATCACACGCATCTCGCCCACTTCGACCATCATCTGGAACGCCCGCGAATACAGGAAATCACCGACCAGCACACTGGCCGCATTGCCGAACAACGCGCTGGCGGTCTCGCGCCCGCGTCGCAACTCGGACTCGTCCACCACATCGTCGTGCAGCAGCGTCGCGGTGTGGATGAATTCCACCACCGCCGCCAGGTCATGCTGGTGCTTGCCGCGATAGCCGAACGCTTCGGCGGACAGTACCACCAGCGCCGGGCGCAGCCGCTTGCCGCCGCTGTTGATGATGTACTCGCCGACCTGGTTGACCAGTGCCACTTCGGAACGCAGACGCGCGCGTATCACTGCATCCACCGCCGCCATGTCGGCCGCCAGCAATTGCTTGAGGTTCTCCAAAATGCTTCCCGTTGATTATGTGTCCATGCTGCGCGTTAACGCGCTATTCTCGTGGGGCGCCATTGTCGCATAAAATCCCCGCTTCTCGGAGAGCCCATTATGAAACCCTACGCAACCATCGCCGGCTGGGTAACCGTCGCCCTGCTGGGCGCAGCCGCCGTCGGCGGCATCGCGCTGAACCGCGGCGAATCCATCAACGCGCTGTGGTTCATCACCGCCGCGCTGTGCGTCTATGCCATCGCCTACCGCTTCTATGCGGCATGGATCGCCGCGACCGTGTTGAGCATCGACGAAACGCGCGCCACCCCGGCCGAACGGCTGAACAACGGGCGCGACTTCATGCCGACCCACCGCTGGGTCGTGTTCGGACACCACTTCGCCGCCATCGCCGGCCCCGGCCCGCTGATCGGCCCGACGCTGGCCGCGCAGTTCGGCTACCTGCCCGGCACCTTGTGGATCCTGTTCGGCGCGGTACTGGGCGGCTGCGTACAGGACATGGTGACGCTGTTCTTCTCGACGCGGCGCAACGGGCGCAGCCTCGGCCAGATGGCGCGCGACGAATTGGGCAACATCGGCGGCATCGCCGCGCTGGTCGCCACCTTCCTGATCATGATCATCCTGATCGCGGTGCTCGGACTGGTCGTGGTCAACGCGATGAAGAACAGCCCGTGGGCCACCTCCACCGTGGCCGCGACGATACCGATCGCGATGCTGGTCGGACTCTATATGTACAAGCTGCGCCCGGGGCGCGTGCTGGAAGGCTCGGCGCTCGGTGTGATCCTGCTGCTGCTGGCGGTGGCGGGCGGCGGCTGGATCGACCAGCAACCGGGGTTGCGCGAACTGTTCGATCACCCCGGACTGCCGCTGGCATTCGCCGTGATCGGCTACGGCTTCGCCGCCGCGATCCTGCCGGTGTGGCTGCTGCTCGCGCCGCGCGACTATCTGTCTACCTTCATGAAGTTGGGCACGATCATCCTGCTGGCGCTGGCCATCGTGTGGCTGCGACCTGAGATCAGGATGCCCGCGCTGACCCGGTTCATCGACGGCAGCGGCCCGATCTTCGGCGGCACGCTGTTCCCGTTCGTGTTCATCACCATCGCCTGCGGCGCGATCTCCGGCTTCCATGCGCTGATCTCGTCCGGCACCACGCCCAAGCTGCTGTCCAACGAGCGCGACATCCGTATGATCGGTTACGGTGGCATGGTGCTGGAATCGCTGGTCGCCATGATGGCGATGATCGCCGCGACGGTGCTCGATCCCGGCGTATTCTTCGCCATCAACTCCCCAGCCGGCATCGTCGGCAAGGAGGCGGCTGACGCGGTCGCCACCATCTCCGCATGGGGCTTCCCGGTCACCGTCGAGCAGATGAACCAGCTGGCGCGGCAGATGGGCGAGGCCACGCTGTTCGCGCGAACCGGCGGCGCGCCGTCGCTGGCGGTAGGCATGGCCAGCATCTTCAGCAGCGCGTTCGGCCAGGGGATGCTGGCATTGTGGTACCACTTTGCGATCATGTTCGAGGCGGTGTTCATCCTGACCACGCTCGACGCCGGCACCCGCGTCGGCCGCTTCATGCTGCAGGACCTGCTCGGCAACGTATGGAAACCGATGGGGCGGACCTCATGGTATCCGTCGGTGCTGTTCACCAGCGCCGTGGTGGTCGCAGCCTGGGGCTATTTCCTGTACATCGGCGTGATCGACCCGAACGGCGGGGTCAACATCCTGTGGCCGCTGTTCGGCATCTCCAACCAGATCCTCGCGGCGATCGCGTTATGCGTCGCCAGCGGCATCCTGGTGAAATCCGGCAAGCTGAAATATGCCTGGGTGACCGCATTGCCGCTCACCTGGCTGGTGGTCATCACCAGCACCGCGACCTGGCAGAAGCTGACCAGCGACGACCCGCGCATCGGTTTCCTGGCCGCCGCCGACAGCCTGTCCGACAAGCTCGCCGTGGGCCTGCTGCCGCCGGAAAAAGCGGCCGTCGCGCCGCAACTGATCTTCAACCTGCATCTGGATGCGGCGCTGGCCCTGTTCTTCGTGGCCCTGCTGTGGCTGATCGTCGCCGACACGCTGCGCGTCTGCGCACGCCACCTGCGCGGCAAGCCGGTCCCGCCACTGTCCGAGGAGCCGCATTACCCGACGCAACTGGAGGTCGCATGGGCCAGAGACTGAGCAGCCTGCTGCGCGATCCGCTCGCCACGATCCTCCGCTGGCATGACCGGGGTTGGCAGGCCTTACGCCGTCTCAGCGGCGACGACGGTTACGAGCGCTATCTGGCGCATCACGCCGCCGCCCATCCGGACACCCCGGCCATGACGCGCAACGCGTGGTTCGCCCGCGAACAGGAACGCAAGTGGAACGGCATCAAGCGCTGCTGCTAGAGCCCCAAAAATATTTGCGTAACCACGTGTATTTATGGATAATGCGCGCCCCCCGTTGCTCTACTCATGGGAGTGCGTACACCCGCCGCACTAAATTACTGAAGGAAAGAAAATGAAAGAGAACATCCACCCGAATTATCAGGAACTGACCGTGACCTGCAGTTGCGGCAACAGTTTCAAGACCAAATCCGCGCTCGGTAAGCCCGCGATGCATGTCGAAGTCTGCTCGGAATGCCATCCGTTCTATACCGGCACGCAGAAGATCGTCGACACTGCCGGTCGTATCGACAAGTTCCGCCAGAAATACGGCACCAAGGCTGCGGCGTAACCTTCGGGTAATTGTTCCCGATTGCCTGATGGCCGACCGTCCCGTCCGCCATTTGCGGAACTTACCGCAGCAATATAATCAAAAGGCAGCGTTTGCTGCCTTTTTGTTTTAGGCGACAATCCTCCCCTCCAACCCCGTTGAACAGGTGTGCCATGCGTCTACTGATTATTGCCCTTGCCCTCGCCCTGCTGTCCGGCTGCGCCCAGAACCCGGTCACCGGCGGCAACGACTTCGTGATGATGTCGGAAAACCAGGAGGTCGCGGTCGGCCGCCAGAACGACGCGCTGATCAAGAAACAATACAAGGTCTACGGATCGAAAGCGCTGCAGGACTACGTCAACAGCGTCGGTCAGAAGATCGCCAAGCAGAGCCATCGCCCCGGCCTGCAATACCACTTCACCGTGCTGGACACGCCCGACATCAACGCGTTCGCGCTGCCCGGCGGCTATGTCTACATCACGCGCGGCATCCTCGCCTATCTCAACAGCGAGGCGGAACTGGCTGCCGTGCTGGGGCACGAGATCGGCCACGTCACGGCACGCCACGGCGTGCGCCAGCAGAGCGCGGCGCAGGCGGCCAACATCGGCCTGACCATCGCCTCCATCTTTGTGCCCGAGATCGGCTCGGCGGTCGGGCAAAACCTGAGCAACATCATCGGCGGCGCGCTGCTGTCCGGGTACGGGCGCGACCACGAACTGGAGGCCGACCGGCTCGGCGCCGAATACCTGGCACGCACCGAGTACGACCCGCAAGCCATCATCAAAGTCATCGGCGTACTGAAGAACCAGGAACTGAAGGACGCCGAACTGGCCAAGCAGGAAGGCCGCGAACCGCGCCGCTACCACGGCCTGTTCGCCTCGCACCCGGACAACGACACGCGATTGCAACAGGCGGTGGGCGAAGCAGGCAAGAACGCCTCGGCCCATGCCCATGCCGAAGGTCGCGAAGCCTTCCTTGCCGCCACCGATGGCATGCAGTTCGGCGACAACAGCGATCAGGGCGTGGTACGCAACAACACTTTCTATCACGGTGACCTCGGCATCGTGGTCGCCTTCCCGGCAACCTGGCAGGTGCATAACCTGCCCACCGCGCTGGTCGCGGTCAGTCCCGGCGGCGAAGCGACGCTACAGATGAAGATGGACCAGCAGCCGCGCGGCACCCCGGCCGAATATGCACGCCGCATGATCGGCTCCGGAGCGGATGTACGGCAACTCGACCTCAACGGCCTGTCCGCGGCGACGTTCGAACTGCCGAACGTGATGGGCGGCGTGATCTACCAGGACAAATATGCCTACGTCCTGCAGGCACAAGCCAAGTCGCGCGGCGGCCTCGCGGCACACCGCAACGACATCTTCGACACCGTGCGCAGCTTCCATACGCTCAGCACCGAAGAACGCAAATGGGTCAAACCACTCGGCATCCATGTCATCTCCGTGCGCCCGGGCGAGACCTATGCCGCACTGTCGAAAGGCTCACCGCTGGGCAAATCGGCGGAAACCTATCTGCGCCTGATCAACGCGCAATACCCGGACGGCGAACCCAGGGTCGGCCAGCCACTCAAGATCGTGAAGTAACGGCATGTCACACGACCGGAACCATAGCGAATCGCGCGGCATGTTCTGATGTATTTCATCAAGCCGACCGACCCCCACCCGATCACGCCCGCCAAGGCCGTGCTGCTCGGCTTGCTGATCCTGGTCTGGGCGGCCACCGGACTGGTCGGCCACGATCCGTGGAAGCCGGACGAGGCACAGGGATTCGGCATCGTCTATTCGATGCTGCAAAGCGGCGACTGGCTGGTGCCCACGTTGGTCGGCGAACCTTATCTGGACAAGCCGCCGCTGTACTACTGGACCGCCGCCCTGTCCGCCCAACTGTTCGCGCCGTTGCTGCCGCTGCACGACGGCGCACGCCTCGCCAGCGGCCTGTACGTCGCGCTGGCGCTACTGTTCACCGGACTCGCCGGCCGCAAGCTGTACGGCGAGAATCGCGGCTGGGCCGCGGCCGTCATCCTGATCGGCTGCCTCGGCATGCTGGTGCGCGCGCACCAGATGATCACCGACCTCGCCCTGCTCGCCGGTTGCGCGATGATGTTGTACGGCTTCGCACACAGCCAGGAACGCGCCGTGCGCGCCGGCATCTGGATCGGCACCGGCATCGGTATCGGCTTCCTGTCCAAGGGCTTCATCGCGCCCGTCCTGTTCGTGCTGATCGCGGCCTGCCTGCCGCTGTTGTCCGACAGATGGCGCGGGCGCAGGTACTACTCCAGCCTGGCCGTCGCCGCGCTCGGCGCACTGCCGTGGCTCACCGTCTGGCCGCTGCTGCTGTACCTGCATTCGCCGCAACTGTTCGCCGACTGGGCGTGGACGCACAACATCGGCAACTGGCTGGGCTACGCGTCGCACGGCCCGGGCAGGGAATCGTTCTACTACCTGAAGAACCTGCCGTGGCTGGCCTGGCCGGCGCTGCCGCTGGCGGCGTGGGTCGTGTGGCAATCGCGCCGCCGCCTGGCGCAACGCGACGACCTGCAACTGCCGCTGGTCGCCTTCGGCGTGATGCTGGTCACGCTCAGCTTCGTACCCAATATCAAGGAAGTTTTCGCGCTGCCGATGCTGCTGCCGCTCACCCTGCTCGCCACCGCCTCACTGTCCGCGCTCAAGCGCGGCGCGGCCAACGCGCTGGACTGGTTCGGCCTGATGACCTTCGCGCTGGTCGCCATCGCGATGTGGTGGGGCTGGGCCGGCCTGCTGCTGAACAACCACGCCAAGATCACGCTGTGGCTGAAGGACTACCAGCCCGGCTTCGAACCGTCCTTCGATGCCGTGCCGTTCTGGATCGCCGTCACCGCCACCGTGCTGTGGCTGGTGCTGGTATGGCGCGTCGGCCGCTCGATGCGCCGCGCCGTCACCAACTGGGCGGCCGGTATCACGCTGGTCTGGGTGCTGGCGATGACGCTGTGGCTGCCGTGGCTGGACAGCGGCAAGAGCTACCGCAGCATGGTCGCCTCGCTGAAACAGGCCATGCCGCAACAATACCGCTGCGTCGGTTATGACTACCTCGGCGACGGCCAGCGCGCGATGCTGCACTACTTCGGCGACATCCTCACCCGCGAAGACCGCAGGGAACGGTGCGACCTGCGCCTGATCCAGGGCGACCGGCTATCCAAGCCGCTGCTCGACGAAACGCGCTGGGAAAAGATCTGGGAAGGCAGCCGCAAGGGCGACAAGAGCGAGCATTACCGGCTGTACCGGCGCATCTGAATACATCCCGAACGGCCTACGACGCCCGCTTCAATTCATCCATTTGACGGTCATGCAGGCGCGACAGTGCCAGCATCGCCGCAAGCGCGCCAAGCAACGCGAAGAACATGTCCGACTGCGTATCCCATTCGTCGCCCTGCGTGCCGAGGAACTCGTCCGCACCCTGCCCCATGAACAGCGCCGCCCACCACTCGACCAGCTCGTAGCACGAACTGACGAACATCACCGCGCACACCGACAAGAACGCCGTCATCCGCCTGCCGGTCACATAACCGCCGCGCCACAGGATCTCGCGCGCGACCATGAACGGCACGAGACCCTGCGCGAAATGGCCGATCTTGTCGTACGGGTTGCGCACCGTCCCCAGCACATCCTGCAGCCAGAACCCCAGCGGCACCCGCGCATAGGTGTAGTGCCCGCCGCCGATCAGGATCAGCGCGTGCACGAAGATCAGCGTGTATAGCAGCGTCGTCAGCGGGAAGCGTTTGTACGTCGCCGCCATCACCGGCAACGCGATCATCACCGGCAGCACCTCCATGAACCAGGTGGGGTAGTCGTAGGGACGGATGGCGGAGACCAGCAGGATGAGGATCAGCAGCGCAGCGGCGGTAATGAGGGCAGTTTGGCGCTGCATGATGATCTCCTTGTCTATGAGCCGTTCGTGCTGAGCCTGTCGAAGCATGAACGACAAAACCAAAATCAACACCGTCGGGGGTAGCCCGACAGCTAGTTACCTTTCTTGTCTTGCCAAGAAAGGTAAGCCAAAGAAGTCGCACCCGGTTCACCGCCCACTTCGTGGGTTCCCTGCGTTGCTCAACCAGACAGGCCTCCTCATAAACTCGTACGACCTGCTACGCAGTCACGTGCTCAAACATATTCGTCGGACTACCCCTGTCTGGTCTCCGCTACTCGGCGGACGCACAGGGGATGAAAATCAAAACCTAAAAGCCAAACCTCAACACCAGTGAGGCGGGCATTGCCCGCCTCACTCAAATCAAAAACAACCGTGCGCGCAGCGCACACAAAACCGCCTCACCGCCTTTGACTTTCTTTCCCCTGTGCGCCGCCTCGATCAGGCGCGAACGGGCGGTGGGGTTAGGCGAGCACTGTTTGAGCACGTGGCCGCGTAGCGGATCGTGCGAGTTGCGCAGCCCCGCTCGTTTGCGGCTGATCGAGGGAACCCCGAAGGGGCGGCAAACCGGGGGCGATTTCTTTTGGTTACTTTTCTTGGCAAGACAAGAAAAGTAACTTGCTGCCGGGCAACCCCCGGCGGTTTTCGATGGGTATCGTTGCGCTCGCCCCATCCTACGCGAGTTCAAACATTGAACGCGTTTCCCTTGCCAAGGTTGCATCGTTTGCACTTGATTTCAAGGTTATCGTCGTTCGTCTCACCGCCTTTTGACCAAGGCAAAATATGATCAACGTGCAATTCAACACCCGCCTCAGACAATGGGCTCCGACCGCAAGATTTGCACCGAAAACCATCCCTTACGAGAATTCTAAATCTTTGTCGATCTGATATTTCACGGCGAGCGCGACGCTTTGTAGAAGCAATTTTCAAGGTTAAGTCCACTGCGCCTTGATCTTCTTCTTGCTGGGGTTGTTCTGGTGAGTCAGAGTTGACCCATGCTACAAATCTGCCAAGCGCCTTTGACCATGAACCAAAACGGTTTTCATATGTACGAGCGGAGAACCGAGAGTTGGGCGCTCTTACCTCGTTGTATCTGGGTTGGCGCCCTAGACTTATCCATAGCGCCTTGATGTTCTCGAAGAGTTCATCATCAGTAATTCCAATTTTTGACCGGCTTGGTTGCAAGCCCGCCAGTTTTAATGCCTTAACCCACGACCCAAATCTTCGTTGAATAGTACTTGGATGGGCTTTCCCTCTTTCCTCGTATTCGGCAATAGTAATCGTCTCTTTGCCAAGTGCTTTAGCACTGCAACGCATATCTTCCAACAACTCCTCGTCGGAGGCGCCCCTAAGACTTTCTTCCAATTCAAACTTCATATTGCTTCTGCTTGCCTAACGAATCTGAGGAGTCTCACAAACCACATCCCCACACTGCCCCCTATTCCTCAACGCATGATCCATCAACACCAACGCCACCATCGCCTCCGCGATCGGCGTGGCACGGATGCCCACACAGGGATCATGCCGCCCCTCGGTCGAGACCTTCACCGCCTCCCCCGCCTTGTTGATCGAATCGCGCTCGATGCGGATGCTCGATGTCGGTTTGATGGCGTAACGTGCGACGATGTCCTGCCCGGTGGTGATGCCGCCGAGGATGCCGCCCGCGTGATTGGATGCGAAACCATTCGGCGTGAGTTCGTCACCATGCTCGCTGCCTTTCTGCGTGACGCAACCGAAGCCCGCGCCGATCTCCACGCCCTTCACTGCATTGATGCCCATCAAGGCATGCGCGATGTCGGCGTCGATACGGTCGAACACCGGTTCGCCCCAGCCGACCGGCACGTTGTGCGCGACGACGGCGAGCTTGGCGCCGATGGAGTCGCCGGATTTGCGCAGCGCATCCATGTAGTCTTCCAATTGCGCGACATAGCTCGCGTCGGCCACGAAGAAGGTGTTGCCTTCGGCACTCACGTCGTCCCAGCTTTTGAACGGCACGACGATCTCGCCGAGCTGTTCCAGGTAGCCGCGCACTTCCACGCCATATTTCTCGCCCAGCCATTTTTTCGCGATGGCACCTGCCGCCACACGTCCCGCAGTCTCGCGCGCAGAGGCGCGGCCGCCGCCACGATGGTCGCGGATGCCGTATTTCTGCCAGTAGGTGTAGTCGGCATGGCCAGGGCGGAAGGTCTCGGCGATGTTCCCGTAGTCTTTGCTGCGCTGGTCTTCGTTGCGGATCAGCAGCATGATGGGCGTGCCGGTGGTCTTGCCTTCGAACACGCCGGACAGGATCTCCACCGTATCCGATTCGCGGCGCTGCGTGACGTGGCGCGAGGTGCCGGGCTTGCGGCGGTCGAGGTCGGGCTGGATGTCGGCTTCGCTCAGTGCCATGCCCGGCGGGCAACCATCCACGATGCAGCCGATCGCCTTGCCGTGAGATTCGCCGAAGGAGGTGACGGTGAACAGGGTGCCAAAGGTATTTCCGGACATGGTGGTGTCTCGCAAAAAGAGTGCGCGAAGTTTAACATATGCCCACACCCACACATTACCGCCGTAGGAGCGCAATTCATTGCGCGATAGCGATGCAAACAATCGCCCGATAAATCGGGCTCCTACAGAAATGGATCATTGATGAAAGCTATACTGATGACCGCCGCAGGCAGCGCCGATGTGCTGCAACTGCGCGAGATCGAAAAACCCGCGCTGCCTTCGCCGCACCACATCCGCGTGAAGCTTGCCGCCGCCGGCGTGAACCCGGTGGACGCCAAGCTGCGCGCCAAGCCCGCCTACCATCCCGACAAGCTGCCCGCGATCCTCGGTTGCGACGGCGCGGGCGTGGTGGAAACAGCAGGCGAAGCAGTCACGCGCGTCAAGGCCGGCGATGAGGTGTTCTTCTGCAACGGCGGGCTGGGCGACGAGCCGGGCAACTATGCCGAATACACCACGCTGCACGAGGAATATTGCGCGGCGAAACCCGCCAACCTGTCGCTGCAGGATAGCGCCGCGCTGCCGCTGGTGCTGCTCACCGCATGGGAGGCGCTGGTCGAGCGCGCCGGGCTGCAGGCCGGACAGACGGTGCTGATCCATGCCGCGGCCGGAGGCGTCGGCCACGTCGCATTGCAACTGGCGCACCACCTCGGCGCGCGCGTCGCGGTGACGGTCAGCAACGACCGCAAGGCCGGGCTGGCACAAGGCCTGTACGCGGAGAAGATCATCAACTACAAGACGCAGGACTTCGTGCAGCAGACGCTGGACTGGACGGGCGGACGCGGCGCGGATGTGGTGTTCGACACGGTGGGTGGCGAGACTTACCTGCGCTCGATGAATGCCGTGCGCATCGGTGGCAAACTGGTCAGCCTGCTCTCCACGCCGCTGTCGCTGGCCGACACGCAACTGGCGCGGCTGCGCAACCTGTCGCTGTGCTACGAACTGATGCTCACGCCGCAGGTGCTGGCCCTGCACGACGAGCGCGTGCGCCAGCGCAGGATACTGGAAGAAGGCGCCAAGCTGGTCGAGGCGGGACAGCTCGGCGTGCTGGTCACGCACCGGCTGCCGCTGGATCAGGCCGCCGAGGCGCATCGCCTGATTGAGGCGGGCGGCATGATCGGCAAGATCGTGCTGATGATGAAATGAAAAAGCTCACCCTCTCCCCAGCCCCCTCTCCCGCAAGCGGGAGAGGGGAATTGTTCCCTCTCCCGCTTGCGGGAGAGGGTTAGGGAGAGGGCAATGCGATTCATCGACACCCACTGCCATCTCGACGCCGACGAATTCGGCGACACGCAGGCCGAACTGGTACAGACAGCACGCGATGCGGGCGTGGATCGCATCGTCGTGCCCTCGGTGGCGCGCGCCAACTTCGAGGTGGTGCGCGAGCTGTGTGTACGCTTCCCGTCGTGCGCGCCAGCTTACGGCATCCACCCGATGTATACCGATGACGCGATGCCGGATGACCTGCTTGTGCTGCGCGGCTATCTGGAACAACACAAACCCGTCGCGGTCGGCGAGATCGGCATGGACTTCTTCATCAACCACTACGACCGTGCGCGGCAGGAATATTTCTTCGTCGAGCAACTGAAGCTGGCGCGCGAATTCGGCCTGCCGGTGCTGCTGCACATCCGCCGCGCGCAGGACGCCATCCTCAAGCTGCTGCGCCAGCACCGGGTGCGCGGCGGCATTGCGCACGCGTTCAGCGGCAGCCGCCAGCAGGCCGACGAGTTCATCAAACTGGGCTTCAAGCTCGGCTTCGGCGGCGCGATGACCCACGACCGCGCCACCCGCCTGCGCGAGCTTGCCGCGACGCTGCCGCTGGAAACCATCGTGCTGGAGACCGACGCGCCGGACATCCCGCCCGACTTCCTCGAACGCGGCCAACCGAACAAGCCGGAATATGTGCCGCGCATCGCGCAGACGCTGGCACAGTTGCGCGGCATAAGCATCGAGGAAGTTGCACGCGCCACGACAGCGAATGTATCGTCCATTCTTCCGCGACTCGCCGCGACAAACTGAACATGGGACACCTTCATCCGCTCGACGACCATCACGAACGCCGCTTCGGCGGCCTCGACCGCCTCTACGGCGACGGGTCGCGCATCGCGCTGCACCGGGCGCGCGTGGTAGTGATCGGCGTGGGCGGTGTCGGTTCCTGGGCGGTGGAGGCGCTGGCGCGCAGCGGCATCGGCAACCTGACGCTGATCGACTTCGACCATGTGGCGGTATCTAACGTGAACCGGCAGATCCAGGCGCTGGACAGCACGCTGGGCAAGGCCAAGACGGAAGCACTCAAGGCCCGCATCGCGGACATCAACCCCGCTTGCCGGGTGACGATCGTGGATGATTTCCTGACCGAGGCGAACATGGCGCAACTGATCGTGCCGGACAGTTTCGACGCGGTGCTCGACGCCTGCGACGAGGCGAGAGTGAAGGCGGCGCTGATCGTTCATGCGCGCTACAACAGGATCCCGCTGGTGGTGTGCGGCGCGGCGGGCGGCAAGGCCGATCCGCTCCGGTTGAAGCGGGACGATCTCGGCAAGGTGACGCACGATGCCTTGCTGGCACGCATCCGCACGACGCTGAAGAAGGATTTCAACATCCCTCCGCGCAAGAACGGCAAGTTCGGCGTGGCCTGCATCTATTCGGAAGAACCCTCACAGCGCAGCACAAGCTGCACGACCGGCGACCTGAGCTGCGCCGGCTATGGCTCGGTGGTCACGGTGACCGCCGGCATGGGGTTCGCTGCGGCGGGTTGGTGTATCGACAAGCTGCTTGCCAATAGGGGTTAGACCACTTCCCAGGGCTCCACCTCTCCCGCCACTCCCCTGAACAGAGGATGCAGCTGTGCCGGTCCACACTGTTGCAGCCGCCCCAGCGCGGCGACATCCCGCACGGCCAGCTTGCTTCGAAGATGCCGGAGTTCGTATTCGACCTGGCCTTGCGTGACCGCGATCCTGCGGCGCGTCGTTTCGGGCCCGATCTTGTCCGCATCGAAGCGATACCCGCGACAGGATGCTTCCTGCTGCACCGCCCGCAAGTAGCTGGCGATCGCCGCCAGCGGCTCGGGATGCGTGCGGAAGCGCTGCAACTGCGGGTGATGGCGATAACCCCGGGTCTCGCCGCGCAACACTTTCTGCGCCAGCAGGGCCTCGCGCCACAGCGCGACCAGGCCCTTGGCATCGAGATGCTTGGGGTGCAGCGACCAGAGGCGCATGGTTACTTCAGCCAGCCCTTGCGCCAGAACACCCAGAACGGCACGCCGACCGACAGCGTCATCAGCAGCAGCGCGAACGGATAGCCCAGCTTCCACTGCAACTCCGGCATCATGGCGAAGTTCATGCCGTAGATGGACGCGATCAGCGTGGGCGGCAGCAGGGCCACCGACACCACCGAGAACAAACGCACGATCTTGTTCTGGTTGATGTTGATGAAGCCGATCACGGCATCCATCAGGAAGTTGATCTTGTCGAACAGGAACGAGGTGTGGCCGTCCAGCGACTCGATGTCCTGCTGGATCTGTTTCACCTCCTCGATCTGTTCCGCGCCGAGCGCCTTGACCCGGACCAGAAAGGACAGCGCGCGCTGCGTGTCCATCACGTTGCGCCGGATGCGCCCGTTGACATGCTCGGCATGCGCGATCTCGGCCAGCGCCTCGCGCGCCTGCCGGTCGCTGATGTTCTCGTTCAGCACGCTCTGGCTGACGCGCCCGAGGTCGGCGTACACCTCTTCCAGCGCATCGGCGGAGAATTCGACGTCCATGCCATACAGGTCGACCAGCACATCGCTGTTGTTCCTGATCTCGCCGGACTCCGAACGCAGCCGGATGCGCAGCAGGCGGAAGATCGGCAGATCTTCCTCGTGGATGCTGATCAGCGTCTCGCCGGACAGCACGAACGCCACCGCCACGCTGCGCGAGTGGCTTTCGGTACCGGACAGGAAATCGGAACGCAGGTGCAGGTTGCCGTCATGTTCGAAGAAACGCGCGCTGGCCTCGATGTCGCGCAGGTGTTCGGGGCGCGGCAGGTGGAAACCGTATGCCGCCTCGACCCACTCGCCCTCTTCCGGCGTCGCGGCGACCATGTCCACCCACACCGGCGCTTCGCTGCCCAGATCGGCGCCAGGCTCGATATGCAGGCGGTTGAGGCGGCCGTTCTTCAGTGTGAATGCATGCAGCATGACGTATCCCGGGAAATATACAGCGCCATTCTAGTTCCGAAAGAACCAAGTGCGCCAACCATGCTTAATCATCACGGTTGCGCATGTGGTCCGCCACCTTGGCGAAAGCGGCGGAAAGCTCCCGGCGCAGCCCTTCGTCCTTCACCACCTCGTCCAGCGCCCGATCCATGCACAGCAGCCACTGGTCGCGCTCGGCCTCACCGATGGAAAAAGGCATGTGGCGGCGGCGCAGCATCGGGTGGCCGTATTCCTCGACGAACAACTGCGGCCCGCCCATCCAGCCGGACAGGAACTTGAACAGCTTGTCCGAGGCGCTCTGCAGGTCGGCCGCATGCATTTTGCGGATGCCATGCGCTTCCGGCAACTCATCCATCAGTTGGTAGAAGCGCTGCACCAGCGCGCGCACCTTGTCCGCGCCGCCGATGCGCTGGTAATGCGTCAGTCCCTGTGCGCCCTGCATGTCACCACTCGCGGAACGAAAAACCCAGCCCAAAGGTATTCTGGCTATGGTTGTAGTCGATCAGGCTCTCGCCGAAGCCCGAGGTGAACTGCGCATGCACGCGCGCCGCATTGCCGAGCGCGAACGGCATCGACCAGTCGATCTGGACGAAGCCGCGATTGGCCGCCATGTTGAGGTTGTTGCGCAACAAGATGGATACGGCCTGTCTTTTGTCTGCCGGTTCCCAGCGCGCCACCAGGTCGGCACGCCCGACGTAGTCGACGATGTCCGGATTGTCGTCCTTCGCCAGCTTTTCCGGGATGCGATACCAGCCGCGCGCCAGGATGGATGTGCTGTTGTTCCATTCCCAACCGCCCTGCAGGTAGAGGCGGTTCCAGCTGCGCGATTCCGGCAGGGGACGTCCGTTCGACTGGTGCACCCAGGCAAGATTGACCAGTTTGAGGCCCTCCGCCGCACCCGTACCGAACGTGGCGATCAGCTCGGGCTCGTAATCGGTTTCGCGGAACGGCGACGAGTTGCGCATGTTGAATACCTGCCAGCTTGATTGCTGCGTATAGGCTCCCCACAGTCGCAAGGTTTTCATGCCCAGCAGATCGATGTCCTGCTGGCTGCCGATGTCCGCCTTGAAACTCAACTGGAACTTGGCCTCCAGCGCATCGATGTCGCGCGGGGTGAGCGCGCTGTGGCCGATGGCCGGCGAAGTCGGCTGGCTGTTGGCGTTGCCACTCTTCCTGACCAGCAGATAACTTTGCCGGTGCGGCCTGAGGCGACCCACCTTGCTTTCGCCGCGGGCGTTCCTGTCATCCAGATTCCAGGCGCGCGTCAGATAAGAGCGCTCGTCTGACGGTTGTGTCGCATCTGCCGGCGCGCCATTCTCTTCATCATCGGCCTTGCCATCACCCTTCTCACCGACCGGTACATCTGCCACGGGTTGCGGCAGGACGGTCGCGGAAGCGGAAGATACTGCACTGTCGTAACATTTCAGGCGCGCGGCATTGTCGTCCGGGTACTGTTTCGCACACCGCGCGAAGTCTTCTTCGCCAGCTTGAACCGTCGGCACAGACAGCGCGCACAGCACGGCTAGCAGCAGGAAGTTGCCCGGCGGGGCGGAATGGCTCGGTTTTTTCATGGTGAGGGGGACGGGTTTTGCGGATGTGATTATCCGCCAGATGCGCGCAAAGGGAAACGCGCCAGCACGCGATAATCCGCCCGCCCGCCGTCAGGCACGGATTGCACCAGCGCGAAATCACCGACCGGCCAATGCACCGGCGGCATCGCTGGCAGCGGCGCATCCGTCCACTTTGCATTGCGCGCCAGCGTGACATGCGGCTTGTATGCGCGCCGGTCGAACCGGAAGTGATGCCTGCGCAGGCTGTCCTCCAACCCGGCAACCAGTCCGGACAGTTCCGGCGGCAGCGAGGACGGCGCGGCATACACGATGTGGTTGTGCCCCCAGTAACGCGCGGTGTCCATGCACAACCCGAACGATCCGGCCTCCACTTCGCGGGCAGCCAACTGCAACGCTTCCAGCCGGTGCGTTGCAACCTCGCCGAGGAACACCAGCGTGGTATGCAGCGTGACGGCGCGCATGGCCCTGCCGCCGCACAGCTCGTGCAGGCACGGCTGCCACGCGGACAATGCCACACGCACCTTGCGATCCGGCCAGAGCGCGAAGAAGACCCGCGCGGTTTCGAGTTCAGGTTCCATGGTCGCATTTTATCCGCAACCCTGTCGGGGTCGAGCGATGATGCGCGATGCGGTAGAATGCGCGCCTTGCAATCAAGGCTGCACCATGACCGCCCGTTTAAGAGAGATCCCCTATAACTACACCTCGTTCTCCGACCGCGAGATCGTGCTGCGCCTGCTCGGACCCGAGGCTTGGGACATCATCAACACGTTGCGCGCGGAGCGTCGCACCGGGCGCTCGGCCCAGATGCTTTACGAAGTGCTGGGCGACATCTGGGTGCTGACGCGCAACCCCTACCTCGAAGACGACATGCTCGCCAACCGCAAGCGGCGCGAGGCGCTGGTCGGCGCGCTCTACCACCGGCTGCACGCGATCGAGGCGCGCCGCCAGGATAACGAGGTGGTGAAACGATTGCTGGAACTGACCACGGCGGCGGTCGAGCGTTTTGCGGCCGATTTCGAACATACCCTGCAACTGCGCAAAAAGACGCTGCGCAGCCTGAGCCGGTACACGCGACGCGACAACATCCAGTTCGACGGACTGGCGCGTGTCACCCATGTGACGGATGCGACCGACTGGCGCGTGGAATATCCCTTCGTTGTGCTGACGCCGGACAGCGAGGAGGAGATCGCGCCGCTGGTGCGTGCCTGCATCGAGCTCGGCCTGACGTTGATCCCGCGCGGCGGCGGTACCGGCTATACCGGGGGGGCGGTGCCGCTGGACCGGCATTCCGCCGTCATCAATACCGAGAAGCTGGATACGCTCGCTGCCATCGAACGGCGCGTCCTGCCCGGATTGTCCACCCCCTACGCCACCATCCATTGCGGTGCGGGCGTGGTCACACGGCGCGTGATGGAAGCGGCCGAAGCAGAAGATCTGGTGTTCGCGGTCGATCCGACCTCGGCCGACGCATCCTGCATAGGCGGCAACGTGGCGATGAACGCGGGCGGCAAGAAGGCCGTGCTGTGGGGTACCGCACTGGACAACCTGGCGTCGTGGAAGATGGTGACGCCGGACGGTCGCTGGATGCTGGTCGAGCGTCTCGACCACAATCTAGGCAAGATCCACGACGCGCCCGAAGCGCGCTTCCGCATCACGCGCTTCGATGCACAGGACAAGCCGCTCACCGCTGAGGCCGAGATCCTCACTATCCCCGGCAGCGCCTTCCGCAAGACCGGGCTGGGCAAGGACGTGACCGACAAGTTCCTGTCGGGCTTGCCCGGCATCCAGAAGGAAGGTTGCGACGGCATCATCACCTCGGCGACCTTCATCCTGCACCGCGCCCATGCCCACACCCGTACCGTCTGTCTGGAATTCTTCGGTCAGGTGCGCGAAGCCGTGCCGGCCATCGTCGAGATCACCTCGATGCTCGATCCGCGCAGCAGCAAGCGCGGCGTATTCCTCGCCGGGCTGGAACATCTGGATGAGCGCTATCTGAAGGCGGTCGGCTATGCCACCAAGGCCAAGCGCGGCACGCGTCCGAAGATGGTGCTGATCGCCGATGTGGTCAGCGACGACGAGCGCGCGGCCGGCGAAGCCGCCTCGGAGATCGTTCGTCTGGCCAACCTGCGCCATGGCGAAGGCTTCATCGCGGTCTCGGCCGAGGCGCGCAAGAAGTTCTGGTTGGACCGCGCGCGCACCGCCGCCATCGCCAAGCACACGAACGCATTCAAGGTGAACGAGGACGTGGTGATCCCGCTGCCGCGCATGGGCGACTACTGTGACGGGGTGGAACGCATCAACATCGAGTTGTCGCTCGCCAACAAACTCAAGCTGCTCGATGCGCTGGATGAACTGTTTGCCGGCGAACTGCCGCTGCATTATCAGGATGACGAACAACTGGGCGACGACGAATTGCTCGGCAACCGCCGTCAGGGAGCGCAACAACTGCTCGCAGATGTGCGCCAGCGCTGGCAGTGGCTGCAGGATAATCTGGACGTCCCGCTCAGCGAGAGCCTGTATGCCCCAGAAGAACGGCAGGATGCGGTCACCGTTTTCGACGCGGTGCAACGCCACCTGTTGCGCGCCTCATGGAAGCGCGAGTTGCGCGACCCGCTGCGCCAGATCTTCAGCGGCAACACCTATCAACCCGTCCTCGAACAGTGCATTGCCATCCACCAGCGCGTGCTGAAGAGCCGCGTGTTCGTGGCGCTGCACATGCACGCCGGAGACGGCAACGTGCACACCAACATCCCGGTCAACTCAGACGACTATGCCATGCTGCAGCAGGCGAACGGCGCGGTGGATCGCATCATGCAACTGGCGAAGGACCTCGGCGGCGTGATCTCGGGCGAGCACGGCATCGGCATCACCAAGTTCGACTATCTCGACGCGCAGGAGATCGCGCCGTTCATCGCCTACAAGCAGCGGGTCGATCCGGAAGGCCGTTTCAACAAGGGCAAGCTGCTGCCGGGCAGCAACCTGGAGCGCGCCTACACCCCCAGCTTCAGCCTGATGGAACTGGAGAGCCTGATCCTGGAACAGAGCGCGCTGGGGGAGATCTCCGACTCGATCAAGGACTGTCTGCGCTGCGGCAAGTGCAAACCGGTGTGCTCCACCCATGTGCCGCGCGCCAGCCTGCTCTATTCGCCGCGCAACAAGATTCTTGCCACCTCGCTGCTGATCGAGGCATTCCTGTACGAGGAGCAAACCCGGCGCGGCGTTTCCATCCAGCATTTCGACGAGTTCAACGACGTGGCGGACCATTGCACGGTGTGCCACCGCTGCGAGAAGCCGTGCCCGGTGGACATCGACTTCGGCGATGTCTCCATCGCCATGCGCAATTTCCTGCGCAAGCATAACCAGAAGCGCTTCAGCCCAATCACTGCGACCTCGATGCGGTTCCTCAACGCGACCGACCCGACCACCATCAAGCTGATCCGCAAGGTGATGATCGAATGGGCATACAAGGGGCAGCGGATAGCACATGGCGTCGCCAAACGGTTCGGCCTGCTGGGCGCGCAACTGAAGCGCCCGCCCGCCACCGTCGGCAAGCCGCCGCTCAAGGCGCAGGTGATCCACTTCGTGAACAAGCCGATGCCCGGCGGTTTGCCGAAAAGAACCTCACGCGCGCTGCTGGACATCGAGGATCAGACCATCGTGCCGGTGATCCGCGATCCCCGGCGCGCCAGCGAAGAGGCCGAAGCGGTGTTCTATTTCCCCGGCTGTGGCTCGGAACGCCTGTTCTCGGAGGTCGGCCTGGCGACGCAGGCGATGCTGTATCACACCGGCGCGATCACCGTACTGCCGCCCGGCTACCTGTGCTGCGGCTATCCGCAGAACGCCTCTGGCGATCAGGTGCGGGGCGAAGCCATCACCACGCAGAACCGCGTACTGTTCCACCGCGTGGCGAACACGCTGAACTATCTGGACATCAAGACGGTGGTCGTCTCCTGCGGCACCTGCATGGACCAGTTGTTGCAATACCAGTTCGACAAGATCTTCCCCGGCTGCCGGCTGCTCGATATCCATGAGTACCTGTTAGAGAAAGGCATCAAGCTGGACACACCCACTGATGCAAGATACATGTATCACGATCCCTGTCACTCGCCGATGAAAACGTACCAGCCGCTCAAGGTGGTGAACGAGCTGATGGGCAGCAGCAAGGTCGCGCTGAACGACCGCTGTTGCGGCGAGGCCGGATCCTTTGGCGTCTCGCTGCCGCATATCGCGACCCAGGTGCGCTTCCGCAAGGAAGAGGAGATGCGCAAGGGTGTTGCTGCCCTCAGGGCGGACGGCTACGACGGCGAGGTTAAGGTGCTGACATCGTGTCCGGCGTGCCAGCAGGGATTGAGCCGCTATGTCGACGATACCGGCGCCGCGCCGGACTACATCGTGGTGGAGATGGCGCGCCACCTGCTCGGCAAGGACTGGCTGGAAGATTATGTCGGCAAGGCCAACCACGGCGGGATCGAACGCATCCTGCTCTGACAGTGCCGCAGGCGCGTTGCCGCTTGACTGCGGAGCGCGTCTCATGGAAAGTATCCACCCATACCAATGAATGACGAACCATGCTGACGTTGCCGCTCGAACCGACCGATGACCGCGCCAATCCTGTTTTCAAGGATGCGGCCGGTTGCGAACGATGGCTGGGACAACTGCAACTGACCAATCTGCAACTGGCGCACAGCCAGTTGCTCACCCAGATCAACGAGTTCAACCGCTACCCGACGCGCGGGCTGGAACGGCTCAATTCCCTGGAGCTGCTGCGCGAGACGGTCGGCTACGTACAGGCCGACTATGCCAAGAAACTGATTGCCAAGCCGTTGCCGTTGAGCGACAGCGAGTTGATGGTGTTCGTCGGTATCGTGCAGCTCTGGCAGGCCTTGGTGCTCGGCTACCAGCGCTGCCTGCAGGCCTATATCGCCGGGGACAGGCAACTCGAGGAGCATGGCGCGCTGCTCGGCCAGCGTTGTCTGCTCTACAGCGGTCTGGAGATCTTCGAACACCTGCGCACCGGTTACGAATTCAACACCAAGCTGTGGCATCAGCTGCATGACCTGTATGCCTTTGCCGAACAGCAGGGATTGCACCTGACTGCGGTGGAAGACCCGCTGAACACCGTCCAGCCGCGCAGCAGCTGCCGCAGCGTCTACGTCAAGACGCTGCTCGCCTGCTATGCGCGACCCGCCGAACTGACCCGCGCGCAACTGCAATCGCTCGACCATTGGCTTTCCCTGTGGAGCGACATCGTCACCGTTGAGATCAGCTATACAGCCAGCAAGAATGACGCCCAACCGCTTGCGGTGGATCTGGACAGCGTACAGGGCTTGCAGCCGCTTAAATATGTCACGCACAGCGGCAGTATGCGTTATCTGGCGATGGTGCCATTGAGCAAGCTGCTGCGCGTCAAGACCATCCTGCTGCAGCAGGGCGAGACTCCGCAGAAGGTCGGCCTGGGCAATCATTGCAACAGCAGCGATTGCATCGAGTTCCTGACCTTCCTGCACCAGTGCTGGTGCGAGGATCACAATACCCGCTTCGGCGAACGGCATCCCGTCGCACAACATGCGCTGCTGTGCTACAAGCCGGAAGGGATCTACGCGCATCTGTCCGGGAAGCCGTTCGGGCAGCCCAAGCGTGACAATACGGTCAGCGAGGCGGCGCGGCGCCAGATCGAGACCTATGGCCGGGTGCTGGAAGACAAGAGCGCAAGCAAGGGCTTGCAGGAACTGGGCTTCCCGCTGGAGAACTGGCATATAGAGAACGAAAGTATCCTGGGTGCACGGCTGGTCCGGGAAGACCATTTGGGCGGCAGACTGAATTACAGCCAGTTGGTCGCGCTACGCCCGGACGATGCCGACGCCTTCATGCTCGGCGTAACGGCATGGGTGAATGTCGTACTCACCGGCCAACTGAAGATTGGTGTGCGTTATCTGCCCGGAGTGGTGGCTGCGGTCAGCATCCGGGCAACCGGGATCAATCTCACCGTCTCCGACAAGTATGTTCCGGCCTTCCTGTTGCCCGCCATTACCGCGCTGGGCATCCCGTCCAGCCTGGTCGTCCCGCGCGAATGGTTCCAGCCCAATCGCGTGGTCGAGGTACTGCACCTGAACGGGGAAAAGCAGAACGTCAAGATGGGTTTCAGCGTCGAGCGCGGAATGGACTACGAACGCGTCAGTTTCACGCTGGTATAGGACCCCGTCGATCTTCCCGCGCCTGCGGCACCGGGTGGCTAACCGTTCGCGGCATGCCAGTCGATTCGACTACCGGACGATGCGTTT
This sequence comes from Nitrosomonadales bacterium, assembly GCA_016716325.1. Classification (NCBI taxonomy): domain Bacteria; kingdom Pseudomonadati; phylum Pseudomonadota; class Betaproteobacteria; order Nitrosomonadales; species Nitrosomonadales bacterium. Next base: position 1,901,895 of record JADJWO010000001.1, on the reverse strand, counting down.
CCCCGGAAAAACCAGCGAGAACAGGCTGCCCTTGCCCTCCTCGCTGAGGATTTCCAGTCTGGCCTGGTGCCGCATCGCAGTATGCTTGACGATTGCAAGGCCCAGTCCCGTCCCGCCAGTTTCGCGGGAACGGCTGCGATCCACCCGGTAGAAGCGCTCCGTCAGGCGCGGGATGTGCTGGGACGCGATCCCGATGCCGCTGTCCTGCACCGAAAACACCGGCTGGCCGGAGCGCATATGCCAGCGCAGCAGGATCGTGCCACCGTCCGGTGTATAGCGGATCGCGTTGCTGAGCAGGTTGCCGAACGCGCAGCGCAAATCGTTGCGGCTGCCGTGCAACTTCGCCTGACCCGGCATTTCCAATCCGATCTGATGTCGTCCGTTGCTGAGCAATTGGCCGTCGCGGCACACCTCGTCAAGCAGGACGGCCATATCGATATCATCTTCGTGCAGCGGATTCTGCTCGTTCTCGAGCCGCGACAGGGCAAGCAGGTCATCCACCAAACTGTACATGCGGCGCGTCTGCTCGGACATCAGTTGCAGCGCCATCTTCGCCTCGTCCTGACCGAGGTCGCGCATATCCTGCAGGTTTTCGATGAAACCGTTCACCACCGTCAGCGGCGTGCGTAATTCGTGCGAGACGTTGGCGACAAAATCGCGGCGCATGTTCTCGATGCGCTCCAGTTGCGTGATGTCGCTGCTGATCAACAGGTGCTTGTTCCCGCCGTACGGAACCAGCTTGATGGACAGCACCAGCCCCTGGTGGCGAGCCGGCTCCATCACCAGCGGCTCGCTGAAATTCGCTTCATGGAGATAGTCGACGAATTCCGGCTGGCGCACCAGGTAGGTGATGTCCTGCATGTAATCGTGTTCCGCATCCAGCCCGAAATGCTGCTCGGCAAGCGGATTGCACCACTCGATACGGTTCTGGTCGTTGAGGATCGCCACACCCTCCGGCAGCGCGGAGGTCGCCTGCTCGATGTGCTGCAATTCGTAAGCCAGTTCCTGCTTGGTCTGATTGTGCCGCTTGACCATCTTGTAGAGCCGCGAAAATATCTCGTCCCATATCCCGCCATCCGCTTCCGGAATGTTTTCCAGTCGCGCGTCGCTCAGCCAGACGCCCAGCTTGTACAACTGGCGCGCACGGTAGAGCATCACGGCCAGCAATACGGCCAGCATGAACCACAAGGCGGAAACAGCCGAGAATACGCCCCAGATCGGCAGCGCCACCAGCCCGCCGCCCCATACCGGCAAAGTCACCCGCAGCCAATAATCCCGCAAACCAGCCCCCTCAAGTTGTAGAAAAACGGTAGCCGCTTCCGCGCACGGTCTGAACCAGACCGTCCATGCCGGCCGGTTCCAGTGCCGCACGCAAGCGGCGGATATGCACATCCACCGTGCGTTCCTCGACGAAGACCTGCGTGCCCCACACCTGATCCAGCAACTGTGCACGACTATACACGCGCTCGGTATGGGTCATGAAGAAATGCAGCAACCGGAATTCCGTCGGTCCCAGATCGATGGTTGCCTCACGCGCCGTCACTCGATGCGAAGCGGGCGACAGTTCCAACCCGCCGACCGCGACCGTCTCGTCCGGCATCTGCGGAACATGGCGACGCAACACGGCGCGGATCCGCGCCATCAGTTCTCGCGGCGAGAACGGCTTGGTGATGTAATCGTCCGCCCCCGCTTCCAGCCCCATTATCTTGTCCCGTTCATCCCCGCGCGCAGTCAGCATGATGATCGGGATGTCCCGGGTACGTGCCTCGGCGCGCAACTGCTTGGCCAACAGGATGCCACTGGTATTCGGCAGCATCCAGTCCAGCAGGATCAGGTCCGGCATTCCGTTGTGGATCTGCCGCCACGCGCTTTCGGCATCTTCGGCGCGCAACGCATGGAATCCAGCCTGCTTTACGTTGAACGCCAGCAACTCCTGGATCGCCGGCTCATCTTCCACGATCAAAATCTTCGCGCTCATCTGTAATCCTTGGTCATCAATCAGGATTGCAATGGTATGAAGTATTTATGACGGGAAGATGACATCCGTCAGGACCCGGAATCCGGGGAAGGTTTCCCGCGCAACAGATCAGGCAGCAACGAACCCGCCACCATGCCGACGACGCTCATCAGAAAGCCGGCGAACTGCGGCGGAAGATCGGCCTCCGGCGCGATGAACTCCAGCGGCAGCCAGGTCGCCAGCCCCAGCCCGATCGCCCAGTATGCGCCCATCCTGGTGGCGCGCTTCCAGTACAGCCCTGCCACCAGCGGCGTGAAGGCGAGCACCAGTGTCACCTTGTAGGCATTCTCCACCATCTGGTGGATGCCGGTCTCCTGATCCAGCGCCCACAGGGCGTACAGCGTCACGCACACCGAGAAGATACCGACCACCCAGCGTGTCATCACCAGCATCTTGTGGTCGGACAGGTTCTTGCGCGTGAGCCAGCCCTTGAGCACGTTCTCGGACAGCATGACCGAGGGCGCCAGCAGCGTACCCGACGCGGTGGACATGATGACCGACAGCAGCGCGCCGTAGAAGATCACTTGGGCAAATAGCGGCAGGTGTGCCTTGACCAGTTCCGGCAACAGCTTCTGGCTGTCCTCGGCGAGCCACTGCGCGACCAGAGCCGGGTCGATCAGGTTGGCCGAGTAGGCCATGAACAAAGGCACTGCGGCGAACAGAAAATAGGCCACGCCGCCCAGCACCGTGCCCCACACCGCGACGTTCTCGTTCTTTGCTGTATTGGCACGCTGGAACACGTCCTGCTGCGGGATAGAGCCGAAACCCATGGTCAGCAGCCCCGAAATGAAGGCAACCATGGCCACCGCGTTCATCTCGGGCCAGAAGTGGAACTTGTTGTTCGCCACCGCATGCTCGATCACCGGTGTGACCCCGCCGGTCATGCCGGCCAGCAACACCGAGATGTAGACCAGACCGATGACGATGACGATCATCTGCACGAAGGTAGTGAGTGCGACCGACCACATGCCGCCGTACAGGGTGTACATCAACACCACGGCAGCGCCGATGAGGATGCCCTGCGCCTGGGTGATCTGGCCGTCGGACAGCACGTTGAACACCAGCCCCAGCGCGGTGACCTGCGCCGACACCCAGCCCAGATAGGACAACGCAATTGCGATACCGGTGATGACCTCGACCTTGTGCCCGAAACGCTGGCGATAGAAATCGCCGATGGTGAGCAGGTTCATGCGGTACAGCTTGCGCGCGAAGAACAGACCGAACAGGATCAGACACAGCGATGCACCGAACGGGTCGGAGATCAGACCTCCCAGATCCTCCTCCATGAAAGTAGCCGGAATACCGAGTACGGTCTCGGCGCCGAACCAGGTGGCGAACACCATGGCCAATACGATGTACATCGGCAGGGAACGCCCGGCGGTGATGTAGTCACGCGCGTTGTGCACACGGGTCGCGGCATACATGCCGATACCGATAGAAAGAACCAGATACAGGAAGACAAAACCAACCAGCATGATGGACACCCGCTCGAAATCAGAACGGCACGGATTTTAACAGTCTTGCAGGATTTGCGTGAAAACGCGCTTGACAGACACCTGCCGATATCACGCTACTTTTGTTCGGCGAACTCTTTAAGATCCTTGTTCAGGAAGAAGGCAATGACGGTACGGATGATGACGATCCCGCCGAGAATGGCAAGCGATTCCCAACTGGGGATGATGATGGTCTGGATGATGTCGCCAGCCAGGAAAAAATCGAGACCCAGCGCAATCTTCTCGCCGATGGCGAGGCGGATGTGGCTGATCGGAACGGGCTCGGACGCCTTGTCCAGCAACGACCGGAATCGCGCCAGCAGCTTGACCACCCCTTCGACCACGCCCCACATCACGATGGCGATGCCGAGCGCTTCGGTCCAGGGAACGATCAGGGCGACCAGCTCAACCAGAAACTCGTGCATGGCCGTCCCCGTCGTGTTTTACGATGCGCCTACAGTTCCTTGGCGTGATTGGCCAGGTACTTCGCCACGCCGTCCGGCGAAGCATTCATGCCGGCCTTGCCTTTGCTCCAGCCTGCCGGGCAAACCTCGCCGTGCTCTTCGGTGAACTGCAACGCGTCAATCATGCGCAGCATCTCGTCGATGTTGCGGCCCAGCGGCAGGTCGTTCACCACCTGGTGGCGCACCACGCCGGCGCGGTCGATCAGGAACGAGCCGCGGTAGGCAACGCCGCCTTCGGCTTCCACATCGTAAGCCTTGCAGATCTCGTGCTTGATATCGGCAACCAGCGGATATTTCACCTGGCCGATCCCGCCCTTGTCGATCGCGGTGTTCTTCCACGCAAGGTGGGTGAAGTGCGAATCGATGGACACGCCGATCACTTCGACATTGCGCTTCTTGAACTCGTCCAGACGGTGGTCGAAGGCGATGATCTCGGAAGGACAGACGAAAGTGAAGTCCAGTGGATAGAAATACACCACGGCATATTTGCCGGAGATGTGCTTTTTCAGATTGAAGGTCTCGTTGATCTCGTTGTTGCCCATCACGGCAACAGCATTGAAATCGGGTGCGGACTTGCCGACAAGAACTGCCATGTTGATCTCCTGATGATTGGTTGTATTCGAGTAGCGCAATTTAGGCTATTTGCCATTGCCGCGTCAACCTTCCACGGCATAAGGTCTTACGCCCCGGTGACGGCGGCGAATTGGATGCGATGCAGTTGCGCATACACACCATCCTTGCCCAGCAATTCCGCATGTGTGCCGATCTCGACGATCCTGCCTTTTTGCAGGACGACGATGCGATCCGCCTTTTCGATGGTGGACAGGCGGTGCGCAATGACCAGCGTAGTGCGCCCCTGCATCAGGGTTTCCAGCGCGGCCTGCACATGGCGTTCGGATTCGCTGTCCAGCGCCGAAGTAGCCTCGTCCAGGATCAGGATCGGCGCGTTCTTCAGGAGGGCGCGCGCAATGGCGATGCGCTGGCGCTGTCCGCCGGACAGCTTGATGCCGCGTTCACCGACCAGTGTATTCAGCCCTTCCGGCCATTCGCGGATGAATTCCATCGCATGCGCGGCGGTCGCGGCGGCAACGACCTCCTCTTCGGAAACCTCGCGCATCTGGCCGTAGGCGATGTTTGCGGTAACCGTGTCGTTGAACAGCACCACCTCCTGGCTGACCAGCGCGATGTTGGCGCGCAGGCTGCCCAGCGTCAGTTCGCCGAGATCATGGCCGTCCAGCAGGATCGCCCCCCGGGTCGGGGAATAGAAGCGCGGCACCAGATTGGCCAGTGTGGTCTTGCCGCTGCCGGATGCGCCGACCAGCGCAATATTCTCTCCGGCGCGAATGTGCAGGTTGATATCCTGCAACGCATATCGTCCATCCTGCTCATAACCGAACTGGACATCCCTGAATTGGAGCTCTCCGAGCGCGCGACCGATCGCTAACGTGCCACTGTCTGTCTCACCGTCGGTATCGAGCAGTGCAAACACGCTTTCCGCTGCCGCCAGTCCGCGTTGCAGGTATTCGCTGACACCGGTCAGCCGCTTGAGCGGCGCGGTCAGCATCAGCATCGCCATGATGAACGAAACGAACCCTCCCACCGTGGTCTCGTCGGCCTGCGATTGCAGCGTAGCGAGGTAAACGATCACCGCCAGCGCCAGCGCCGCGACCATCTGCACGATGGGCACGTTCGCCGCCGCCGCCGCCGCCTGTTTCATGGCATAGCGGCGCACCCAGTTGGCCTGCTCGTTGAAACGCATGCGCTCATATTGCTGGCCGCCGAACAGCTTGACCACCTTGTGCGCACTGACACTCTCCTCGATCACCTGGGTGACATCGCCCATCGCCTGCTGCGCATCGCGGCTACTGGTACGCATGCGCTTGCTGATGGTGCTGATGATGAAAGCGATGACCGGCGCCATCAGCAGCGTCAGCAGCGTCAGCTTCCAGTTGAGATAGAACAGCCAGCCCAGCAGACCGACGATCACGATGCTGTCACGGACCGCGATGGTCACCACTGTGGTTGCGGCACTGGTTACCTGGGTTACATCGAAGGTCAGCTTGGAGATCAACAGACCGGTGGCATGATCGTCGTAATAGCGGGTCGGCAAGCTGAGCAGCTTGGCGAACATCTCGTTGCGCAGATCCATCACCAGTTTGTTGCCGACCCAGTTGATCGCATAGGTGCCGACGAACGTCGCGATGCCGCGCACCAGAAAAATCAGGATGATGATCGCCGGCACCATGCGCATCATTGCCTGATCCTTATGCACGAAGGTGCCATCCAGCATCGGCTTCATCAGCGCGGGCACCAGCGGTTCGGTGACGGCGACGACGACCATGCCGAGCAGCGAAAGTGCAAAAGCACGCCAATATGGCCTGACGTAGCCGAGCAGACGTGAATAGAGCTGGTAAGAAGTCATGTACGCCTTCTCACCGCGCAACGCAGGTTATGCGCGCTGCGAACGGCGAAGCGATGACTGTGCGACAACGACATGCAACAGCACGGCCGCAGCCAGATACAGGAACGCGCCTTGCAGATACTGCATGAAGTACCGGGTTATATGCATGGCGTACTGCGTCACGCCCATGTCAGCGAAATAATCGGAGAAGAAATAGAAACTGAAATTCGAGATCAGGAAGGCGGCACAGACGGCTGCGAATGCGATACCCGAAAACTCGCCCAATCCGCGCAACGAGAAGCGATAACGCGCCGCGCAAAAACGACCGCCGAGCCATAGTGTGAAGTAGGTCGGGATCAGAAACCAGTACGCCGGGGAGAAGCACCAACCGCTGACGCCGCCGAAGTTGATCGCCAGATAATCGGCCGCGCCCGCCTCGATCAGCAATACCGGAAATGCCCAGCGCGGCAAATAAAATCCCGCCAAAAGGAAAATCGCCAGCGAAGCATCCGGCAGATGCAGCATGGAACCGAAATGATGGTCGCGCGTCGCCGCCATCAGGACGGCCAGCGCAGCGAAGATCGCCATGTCTTTTACTTGATTGTTGTTCATTTCACCACCTGTTGTGAGTGCTTGTTTCATTTCCGTTAACAGTACACCAAGCCACGCAAAAAGCAAAGGCTGACGAAGGCCGGCCCTTGCCATCGCATGAAAATTTTATTGCCGGTAGTTCACCCCGACGAACAGTGTGCGTCCCAGCGTATTGTAACCATGCGCCAGCATGTAATCCCTGTTGAACAGGTTGTCCACGCGCAACGACAGATCGAATTGCTTGCCCAGCGCATATCTTGCCGTGATATCCGCCACATCGTATGCTGCCAGCGTCGTCCGCGCGAAGGTGTTGATATCGATATCGGCACGCGCTCCGCTATGCCGCCACTCTCCGCCGACGCTCCATGAGCCGATCCGTTGCATGATCCCGATGCTGGCGAATGATCTTGCGCGGCGCAAGAGTGCCTGGCCGGTCGCAGCATCGCGCGGGTTCTGCAGTGTCAACGACATTTTCGCATCCGTGTTGCCGAATTGCCCGGCATATTCCATTTCGATGCCGTCTATGCGCGCCTTGCCGAGATTGATCATGGTGCTGGCAGGCAGGTTGTTGTTGACGATCAGGTCGTTGATACGGTTATCGAAATATACGATATCCGCACGTTGCCCGTCCGCCGTGTAGTGCAGGCCCAGTTCATTGTTGCGCGAACGTTCGGGTTTCAGGTTCGGGTTGCCCACATAGGAGAATCCGAAGCCGTAATTGACGAACGGATAGAACAGATCGTTCAGCGTGGGCGCCTTGAATGCCGTGCCCGTACTGGCCGTGATACGCCATGCATCATTCAGGTCGTAGCCGTAACCCAGCAACGCCGTATCCGCCTTGCCAAAATCCGAGTAGCGGTCTCGGCGCAGGTTGAGCTGCAGCTGATGTGCGCCATAAATACCGGTATAACCCGCAAACACGCTGTCGTCGGTGCGCCGAGTACGCGTAAAAGCCGTGCTGCTCGATACGCGCTGCTTCAATTGCTCCACGCCGACGTTCAGCACGTTGTGCGCTCCCAGTTGCAGCATGTTCTGCCAGGCAATCTGGTCGCTGACGGTCTTGAACTGCGCACCCAGTGCAATGTCCGGCACGCCATTCAGGAAATTCTGCGTATCGTCCACCCCTTGCGATAATTGCAGCCTGCTCTGCCAGATGTCGCCGAAATGGTTTTCCATGGTCAACGCCATCTTCCGGACATTGGCCTGGCTCTCGTTCACATCGGTTCGCAAGCCGAAAGAATTATCCGTTTGGCTATTTGCGCTGCTATCGAACAACGAAAACGACAGGCTGTGATCGGCGCCGAAGCTCTGACGTACGCTGGCAGAAAAACTGGCGTTGCGATAACCGTCCCGATCCGGATTCACTGTCGGCACCATGGTCGGTTTGACGGATGAGACACCCTCTGTCTTGAAACCGGACACTTGAACACCAAACGAGGTCTCGCCCGCCTCACCACCGAATCCAGCCGATATGCGTTGCGTATTGCGTGATCCGGCTTCTGCGCCAACATTGAATGCCGGTGCGCCTTTGCCGCGCCGGGTGAATACCTGTATCACCCCACCGATGCCTTCCGAGCCATACAGGCTGCTGATATTGCCGCGCACGACCTCAATGCGCTCGATCTGATCCAGCATCAACTGGTCTATCGCGGTCATTCCGGAAGTGGCCGAACCGACCCGTACGCCATCCAGCAACACCAGTGCATGGCTGGAGTTGGTGCCGCGCATGAATAGGCTGCTCTGTTTGCCGATGCCGCCGCTCTGGTATACCTCCACGCCCGCGAGCCCCTTCAGCAGCGTCGGCACGTCTGCCGCTTGTGACGCCAGAATTTCCTTGCGACTGATTACGGTGGTGTGTACAAGTGATCGATCGAGCGGCTGCGCCACGCGTGTGGCGGTAACGACCACCTCGTCCAGCGCATCCATTTCCGCGTACGCAAAGGAAGTGACCGCACACAACAGTACGGCGATGAGTTGCTTGTGTTTCATGATGGAATTTCCCCGGTAAGTTCCGAGCGTCCCCGCTGGAACATCAAAAACACAGGAAATGTCGTGAAGCAGGAGGGGGATTAAAGATGAAGTCCAATATGAAAAACATCCATGCGCCTCCCGCAGCATTTCCTGAACCTTGCCCAAGGCCGGTATCCGGGCTCGCAAGTCTTGATCGGCCGCCTTCCCATGATCACTCACAGTGGCACACTGGCAAATCCACACTCGCTTACCGTTGCGGGGGCAGCACAGGTTTCGGAACTTCCTCACCTGTTTCCCGTTTAACTCGTCTGCATGCAGACAAGCACCTCGAAGCGGAGCGGACTTTAACACCCTTTCTCCCACCCCACAAAATATCATTTGTACAAAGTGCATGCATAAGCCCGGCTTACCATTTGACTTTTCAGCATTTTCCAAACTATAGTCAACATATGGAAAATGAACTGAACGCACTGGAGGGCAAACTTGCGCAACTGATCCAGGTCAGCAGCAAGCTACGTACGGAAAATCTCCGTTTGCGTCAGGAACTGGCTCACGCCCTCAGCGGCCATCGTCAATGCAGCGACAAAATGGCCATCGCAAAGACCCGTCTGGAGAAATTGCTGGACACCTTACCCGAAGAACATTCATGAGCAGCGAGATTAAAACCCTGGATATCAAGCTGCTCGACCGCGAACTGCGTGTCGCCTGCCCTGAAGAAGAGCGCGGCGAACTGCTGGATGCCGTTGCCTATCTGGACAAGAAAATGCGCGAGATTCGCGACGCGGGAAAGATCGCCAGCATCGAGCGCATCGCCCTGATGGCCGCCCTTAACATCACTCACGAACTGCTCACCATGAAAGTCGGGCGCGGGTTTGACCTTGCAGACTTTAAGCGTAGAATGGACTCCATGCAGGCAGCGATTGACACGGCACTGGCCGAGCAGGATACGCTGTTCTAGTTTCAAGCGTTGTCCCCTGCAGTGTCCGACAGATCCATAGATTCTTTGAACCAATAAGCAATGCTTAAGGTCGCGACCCTTGATGTCACTGTTGTGAATGTCCCCATTGGATGTACCGGCGGATATACCTGATGTGACTGGCGAGCGGCCCTCTTGAACCCAGGTTCAAGATGCTGGATCACCGGCACAGGCGGGGGATTTTATTACCAGTGCGACCTTGGTCATTTCGGGTCGCACTTTCTTTTGCGAGCGAAGAATCATGCGCTACTGGCTGATGAAATCCGAACCTTCCGATTGCAGCATCGACGACCTTGCCACGCTTCCCGGTCAAAGTGTGCCTTGGTACGGGGTGCGCAACTATCAGGCGCGCAATTTCATGCGCCACCAGATGAGCGTCGGCGATGGCGTGTTGTTCTATCATTCCAACTGTCCCGTGCCCGGTATCGCCGGGATTGCGCGTGTGGCCAGCGCCCCTTATCCCGATGCCACGCAATTCGACCGCAACAGCAAATACTTCGACCCCAAGGCGACGCCCGAAACTCCGCGCTGGTTCAATGTGGACGTACAACTGGTCAGGAAAATCAGACTGATCCCCCTGTCGGAACTGCGTACACAGCCACAACTTGAAAATATGCGCATCCTGCAACGCGGCAACCGCCTGTCCATTACGCCGCTCGACCCGGCGGAATGGCAGTTCATCGTAAGCCATCTTGCCCGATGACCGGTTATGAGTGGCCGCTCGCCTATCTCGCGCTCGGCGCCATCGTCGGCTGGCTGGGCGGGTTGTTCGGCATTGGCGGTGGCTTGATCCTGGTTCCCGCATTGCTGCTTTCGTTCGAAATGCAGCATTTTTCCGGCCCCAACCTGCTGCATCTGGCTCTCGGCACCTCGATGGCGACCATCCTGTTCACCTCGCTCGCAAGCATGCGCAAGCATCACCATCACGGCGCAGTAGACTGGCGCACGGTACGTACCATCGCGCCCGGGATCCTGATCGGCACCACGCTGGGCACCGTATTCGCGGCCAGTGTCTCGCAGTACTTTCTGGTCGTTTTCTTTGCGCTGTTCGTCTACTTCGCCGCCACGCAAATCCTGCTCGACATCCGCCCGCATCCGGCGCGTCAATTACCCGGCATGGCAGGCATGACGCTATTTGGCGGATTGACTGGAAGCTTGAGCAGTCTGGTCTCCATAGGAGGGGGCACCTTTGTTGTGCCGTTCCTGGTCTGGTGCAACATACCCCTGCGCCGTGCCATCGGCACCTCTGCCGCCGTGGGATTCCCTGTCGCGCTGGGCGGCACGGCAGGCTACATCGCCACCGGCTGGACCGGCACAGGCCTGCCCGACTTGCATCTGGGTTATGTCTACCTGCCCGCCCTGCTGTGGATCGCGCTCGCCAGCATTGTCACTGCACCGCTCGGCGCAAGAGCCGCTCACCTCATGAACGTGGGATTGCTGCGCAAACTGTTCGCCGTACTGTTGATGGCGGCAGCGACCAGAATGTTGCTGAAAGTTATCGCCTGACCGCAATACCCGCTTCGCGATCCAGTTCGCCGCTCTTGAGTTTTACCTGATACTCATCCAGTGCGCGCCTCACTTTTCCGCTCAACACATACAGCCCGATCAGGTTGGGGAAGGCCATCGCCAATACCAGCAAATCGGTGAAATCCAGCAGGCTCGATGCGCTGGCAACCGATGCGATGATGACGAAACCGATAAAGATCACTTTGTACAGGATGGAAAACCGTTCGCCGAACACATACACCCAGCAGCGCTCACCATAATACGACCAGGAAATGGCAGTGCTGTATGCAAACAGGAAAACTGAAAGTGCCAGGATCGCCGGGAACCAGTCCGAAACCGTCGCAAAAGCAGCCGAGGTCAGTGTTGCTCCCTGACTGGCAGCGCGAATCGCCTCATATTCCGGTGCGCTATAAACTCCTGTGATGACGATCACCAGTGCCGTCATGGTGCAGATGATGACGGTATCAATGAATGGCTCATACAGTGCTACCAGTCCCTGTCTTATCGGATACTTGACCGAGGCCGCCGAGTGCGCGATTGCTGCCGAACCGAGCCCCGCCTCGCTGGAAAACGCAGCCCGTTTGAAGCCCTGCACGACCGCGCCGACCATGCCGCCCGCGACCGCGACCGGCGAGAACGCCTCGAAAAATATCTTGCCCAGCGCATCCGGTATCAGGGCGGCGTTGTTCCCGATGATCCACAGGCAGGCGCTGACATAGATGATGACCATGATCGGCACAACCGCCTCCGCCACATGTGCAATGCGACGCACACCGCCGATGATGACCAGCCCGACAGCGACCGCCATGAACAAGCCGTAGGCAATCGGGGTTTCCTGAAAGAAGGGAATCTGGGACTGCACCGCCCCCAGTGATTGGCTCACCTGGAACGCGCTACCCGCACCGAAGGAACCCAGGATTGTGAAGATGGCAAACATGATGGCCAGCGACTTGCCCAGCTTCGGCGCGCCTTTTTCCGCCAACCCCTTGGAAAGATACTCCATCGCACCGCCCATCAATTTACCGTCCGGACGCACCTCTCGGTACATCTGCGCCAGCGACGCTTCGGTGAATTTGGTGCTCATGCCAAGGAAACCGGCGACAATCATCCAGAAGGTCGCGCCCGGCCCGCCGATCGAGATGGCGATCGCCACACCCGCGATATTCCCCAGGCCGACCGTGGCCGAAAGCGCGGTAGACAAAGCCTGGAAGGAAGTAACCTCGCCCTGATCGTCGGCAGTGCGGTATTTGCCGCGTATCACACGATACGCATGGCGCATCATGCGCAGATTGACGAAATTGAAGCGTAGCGTCAGGAACACGGCAGCCACGATCAGCCATGCCACGATGAATGGCATTGACGGCTCGCCGGGAAATATATCGAAGAATATGATCTGCGCCAGGAACCCGTTGATCGATTCGAAAATACCGTCCAGTGTCGCTTCGGCCGCATAAGCCTGAACCGGCACCCCTGACAGTCCTAGCCACACAATAATCTGTCTTATTTCCATCCTGCCCCCTTGTTCGATTGCCAGATTAAAACCCGAATTGGAGCAATGACTCAAGTCCAGAAGAAAACTCATCAATCTTGCAACCAATAAAAAAGGCCGGCTTGCGCCGGCCTTTTCAACAAACAACCGCTGATTACAGACCCTTGATGAAGTCGATGATCTCCTTCATGTCGGCATCGCTGACCTTCGGATTGGCCGGCATCGGCATAGAACCCCATGCGCCAGAACCACCCTTCTTGATCTTGGTGGCAACCTTGTCCCAAGCCGCGGCATCGCCCTTGTACTTGTCAGCAACAGCTTTCCAAGCCGGGCCAACCACCTTCTTGTCCACAGCGTGGCAAGCAGTACAGTTGCTCTTCTTCGCGACGGCCGGCATGTCGGTTGCCATTGCGCTACCTGCAACCATCAAACCTGCTGCTACTGCCATGCTTACGATAATAGATTTCATGTGCTCTCCGTTTCTCGATTGAAATGTCATAAACAATACGAAGGTTTCTGCCTTCGCTACCGATTCTAAACAACTCCGTCCACTTTGCAAACCAACTTTTTTGCGGTTGCAGGATAGTAACGCCGCCCCCCCCTTTACGGTTGACAACCTATCTACAGGGATAGCACGAATCCTGCCAGGATCTTGCGCTCAGCCTCGCTGATTCGCGGATAAGAGGGCATCACCACGCTACCCCAGGCCCCGCTACCGCCCTTGGCGATCTTGTTCATCAGCATGGCTTCGGCATCACTGTTGGCGCGGTACTTGGCCGCCACATCCCTCCATGCAGGGCCGACCAGTTTCCTGTCAATCGCATGACATACCAAACAGTTATTATTTTTCGCCAACCGCATGGCATCTTCTTCTGATACCGCACTACCCACCTTGACCTCTGGCTTGGCCGCCACAGCCGGTACAACAGCAGCGGGCACGACCTTTTCTGCAACAACAGGGCTGCTTGCTTTATCCCCGGTCTCTGCCGCGCGCTTGCTTCTTAACTCGGGCTGGGCCGCTTTCTCAACGACAGCCGCCGCGACTGCTTCCTGAGCAGGCGCAATTTCGACGGCAGTCACAGCGGATGCCGGAACGATAACAGGCATAGGCACCGAGGATTGTTGTGCAGGGGTTTCTGGTTGGCAGGCCGACAATGCGAACAACAAGGTTATCAATAACGCTTTCTCGCGCATGACGAACTCCTGATGATTAAAACTAAACAGACTCGGCACGGTATTCGACGATCAGGGTATGGCGCGAGCCTGCCGCGACCGTGACCAGATTGTCCAACGCATTCGCCGACTCCACGCACACCATCTCGCGCCAGCCGTCCGGTTGCCCCATGTCGCCCATTTTGTTGGCTTTTTCAACCCACGGCGTCCAGACCACCGTGGACAGGCTGCCGGATTTTGCGATGGAAATGCGACGCTTCAGTTTGTCGTCCTCGATCACGCACTCTGCCGCCGTATTGATGTAAACGCGGTCGACCTCGCCCGAAAAACCGATCTTGCTCTCCTGTTTGCGCAGGTTGCTGCCGCCCACCTTGTCCCAGTAATCACAACCTTCAAGACCCGTCACGCGTGCCACACCGATGTCACCGATCTGCAAATAGGTATGCAACGCCTCGCCGATTACGAAGTCTTCTGTGCCGGTATTCTCGGTAGTCATCTCCATGCGCAGCGCCTCGCCGACCACCACAGTCAGATCGAGGTTGCAGGCATGCGGCCACTGCGCACGCGTCTTGTCGCTGGCGATCAGGCGCAACGTCAGCCGAGTCGCGCCATTCGGCTCGGCGCCGGACTCAATCACCCGCCATGGCACGGTGCGTGCAAAACCGTGGCCGGGGAAGCCCGCCTCGGAAGCATGTGCACCGAACCACGGCCAGCAGACCGGTGCGCCACCGCGTATCGACTTGCCCGCAGCCAGCTTTGCATCGCGCGACAACCACACGACCGGAACAGACTGACTCTTCGGCTGCCAAGTCATCAGGTGCGCGCCTTGCAGGCACAGTGATGCGCTGCCCAGCGCGTTATTGATCTCGGCAATCACCAACCCGCTGGCATCTTCGCGAAAACTCAGTTGTCCCTTGATGCCGAATTGCGTATTCAATACTGCTGCACTCATGATCTTCTCCCATATTATCAATAACCTGCCGTCGGGCATCTCTGCCAAAAAATCAACGCTCGATTTGCGTCACATCCCGCACCGCACCTTTATCAGCCGAAGTCACCATCGCAGCGTAGGCTCGCAATGCCGCCGACACCTTGCGCGGTCGCTCGGTGGCTGGTTTCCAGGCTTGCTTGCCTTTCGCCTCCATCGTGGTGCGGCGTTTTTCCAGTTCAGCATCCGAAATCATCAGGTTGATACTACGGTTCGGAATATCGATTTCGATGGTATCACCCTCTTCCACCAGTCCGATTGCGCCGCCGCTGGCAGCTTCCGGCGAGGCGTGACCGATACTCAGGCCGGAGGTACCACCGGAGAAGCGTCCGTCGGTTAGCAGCGCGCAGACTTTGCCCAAGCCCTTCGATTTCAGATACGAAGTCGGGTACAGCATCTCCTGCATCCCAGGTCCGCCCTTGGGGCCTTCGTAGCGGATGATGACCACATCGCCGGCAACAATCTGGTCGGCGAGGATGCCAGCAGTCGCCGCGTCCTGACTTTCAAACACGCGCGCCCGCCCGGTGAATTTGAGGATGCTCTCGTCCACGCCCGCCGTCTTCACAATGCATCCATCCAGCGCGATGTTGCCATGCAACACCGCCAAACCGCCGTCCTGCGAATAGGCGTGCGCCTTGTCGCGGATGCACCCTTTGGCGCGGTCCGCATCCAGTTCGGGATACAGCATGGATTGCGAGAACGCGATGGTGGTCGCGATGCCGCCGGGTGCGGCACGGTAGAACTTCTTCACGGCTTCGTCTTGGGTCTGCGCGATGTCCCATTGTTTGAGGCCTTCGCGCAGGTTATTGCTATGCACGGAACCGGCCTCGCCGTGCAGCAAGCCGGCCCTATCCAGCTCACCGAGGATGGCGACGATACCGCCCGCGCGGTGCACATCTTCCATATGGTATTCGGACGACGGAGCGACCTTGCACAAGGTGGGCACATGGCGCGACAGGCGGTCCATGTCCTTCATGGTGAAGTCCACACCCGCTTCGCGCGCGATAGCCAGCAGGTGCAGCACGGTGTTGGTCGAACCGCCCATGGCGATGTCCAGCGTCATCGCGTTCTCGAAGGCTTTGAAGGTGGCGATGCTGCGCGGCAGGATGCTGGCATCGTCCTGTTCGTAATAACGTTTGCACAGATCGACGATCAAACGTCCCGCGCGCAGGAACAACTCCTTGCGCTCAGAGTGGGTCGCCACCAGCGAACCATTGCCCGGCAAACTCAGCCCCAGCGCCTCGGTCAGGCAGTTCATCGAATTGGCGGTGAACATACCGGAGCAGGAACCGCAGGTCGGACAAGCTGATCGCTCAATGGCATCCACCTCCTCATCGCTGATGCGACTGTCCGCGGCAGCGACCATCGCATCCACCAGGTCGAGGCCCTTCACCTTGCCTTGCCAATTCACTTTGCCGGCTTCCATCGGCCCACCGGACACGAACACCACCGGGATATTGAGACGCATCGCGGCCATCAGCATGCCGGGCGTGATCTTGTCGCAGTTGGAGATGCACACCAGCGCATCGGCGCAGTGCGCGTTGACCATGTATTCCACGCTGTCGGCGATCAGGTCGCGCGATGGCAACGAGTACAGCATGCCGTCGTGGCCCATGGCGATGCCATCGTCGATGGCGATAGTGTTGAACTCCTTGGCGATGCCGCCCGCCTTCTCGATTTCGCGCGCCACCAGTTGCCCCATGTTGTGCAGGTGTACATGACCCGGCACGAATTGGGTGAACGAATTGGCGATAGCGATGATGGGCTTGCCGAAATCGGCCTCCTGCATGCCTGTGGCGCGCCACAGGGAACGGGCACCGGCCATGTTGCGACCATGGGTGGAAGTGCGGGAACGGTATTGAGGCATGTTATCCCTCTGAACTGAAGATGAAGCACGTATAATCGGAGTAATGATTCTAACCGATTCGCACATGCTCGTTCATCCGCAATTCGATCCTGTCGCCCTGCAACTCGGCCCACTCGCCATCCACTGGTATGGACTGATGTACCTCGCCGGGTTTCTGACGTTCCTGTGGCTGGGCCGCAAGCGAATTGCCATATTGGGCGATTCGCGCCTTGATGCCAGAAAACTCGATGATCTGCTGTTCTACGGTGTACTTGGAGTGATCCTGGGCGGCAGGCTGGGCTATATCCTGTTCTACAAATTCTCCTATTACGCCGCCCACCCCCTGGACATATTCGCCGTATGGCAAGGCGGCATGTCCTTCCATGGCGGATTCCTGGGCGTACTGGTGGCGATGGCATGGTTCGCGCACAAGCACGACATGCGCTGGCTGCAACTGACCGACTTCATCGCGCCACTGGTGCCTCCCGGTCTTGCGTTCGGGCGACTGGGCAACTTCATCAACGGCGAATTGTGGGGCAGGCCGACAGATGCCGCATGGGGAATGGTCTTTCCGCAAGTGGATGATGTGGCGCGCCATCCCTCACAATTGTATGAATTCGCTCTGGAAGGCGTGTTGTTGTTCATGCTGTTATGGTGGTATGCGCGCAAACCTCGCCCTGTCGGAGTGATATCCGGCCTGTTCCTGGCTGGTTATGGCAGCTTCCGTTTTCTGGTTGAATTCACGCGCGAGCCAGACGATTTTCTCGGGCTGCTATCGTTCGGCATGAGCATGGGCCAATGGCTAAGCTTACCAATGGCAATTATCGGCGTGCTGATGTTGCTACGGCACAGCCCCAAGGTTTCTTGACACCCATGCGCAGCTCGCACACCATTCCTGTAACCAATCATGACCGGGTATCGTTTTGGATGACATCTCTCTAGGCGCGCTGTACGGCATTCTGCTATTGCTGCTGCTCTGCAGCGCGTTCTTTTCCGGTTCGGAAACCAGCATGATGGCAATCAACCGTTATCGCCTGAACAGCCTGATACGTAAAGGCAACCGCAGCGCCAAACTGGTCAATCATCTGCTCAGCAAGGTTGACAAACTGCTGGGCTCCATCCTGCTGGGCAATACATTGCTCAACGTCGCAGCCGCTGCGGTGACCAATATCATCATCCTGCGCCTGTTCGGCCAGAACGATTGGGCAATCCTGATCGGAACACTGACACTCACTTTTGCAATCGTGGTCTTCAGCGAGATCATGCCCAAAATCATTGCCGCCAGCTATCCGGAACGCGTTGCATTACCTGCAAGTTATGTACTCACCCCGTTAATCAAACTATTCCATCCCGTTGTTGCGATTGCAGGCGGCATCGTAAAAGGCATGCTGTGGCTGATGCGCATCAAAATCGAGACCGACCAGAGCAAGCAGAAGATGACGCTGGAGGAGTTACGCGGGCTGGTACTGGATGCCGAACACTTTCTGCCGCGCAAACATCAGAAGATGTTGCTCAATCTGGTCGACCTGGAACGTATCACCGTCAATGACGTGATGGTTCCGCGCAACCAGATCGAAGCCCTCGACATCAACGCCGAACCTGCCGAACTGCGCCAGCAGATCATCACCTGCCACCATACCTTGCTGCCGGTCTACGCGGACAGCCCGAGCAATGTGATCGGTATTCTGCACCTGAAGCGCGTGCCATCCCTGTTGCTGGAGGCGTCACTGGACGTGGATCAACTTCGCGCACTGTTGAAGGCGCCCTATTTCATCCCTTCCGACACCCCCCTGCTCAAACAATTGCAACAGTTTCAGGAGCGCCACCGGCGACTGGGGTTGGTGGTGGATGAATACGGCGAATTGCTTGGTCTGGTGACGCTGGAAAACATCCTGGAAGAGATCGTCGGCGAGTTCACCACGCAATCTCCCGCGCAAACCGGAAAATTCCTGAGCCAGAAAGATGGCAGTTTCCTGCTGGAAGGCAGCAGCAGCCTGCGTGAGCTGAACCGGAAGCTGGGGCTGCATTTCCCGCTGGACGGCGCAAAAACGCTCAACGGCCTGATCCTTGAACATCTTGAAGACATACCGGAGGCTGGCACCAGCCTGAAAATCGCGGGGCATCCGATCGAAATCATCCAGATGCAGGATCGTATCGTCAAGGTGGCGCGCATCTTCCCCGCACAACCCAGAAATACGGACGGCGGAATGGATAAGTGATGCGCACGACACTCGTCACCAGTCCCTTGCGCAACCCCGCTCCGGCTTTACAAGTGACATAAAGCTCGGCATCATGCCCGTCAACAATAGAGAGTGACCCGAGGGAAACCGCTATGGCTGTCGCACCAAAAGATCAGAAAGCAAAAGAATATTCCTATACATGGGAAGGCAAGGACAAAACCGGCAAGTTGGTCAAGGGTGAGATGCGCGCGCCGGGCGAGGCCAGCGTATCCGCTCACCTGCGCCGCCAGGGAATCAACGTCATAAAGGTAAAGCGGCTGCGTGCCAGCTCCCAGGCCGTCACCGCGAAGGATATCTCGCTGTTCACCCGCCAGCTGGCCACCATGATGAAATCCGGTGTTCCGCTGCTGCAGTCGTTCGATATCGTCGGCAAAGGTCACAGCAACCCCTCCGTGGCCCGCCTGCTGCTTGACATCAAGACCGATGTGGAGACCGGAAGCAGCCTGGAACAAGCCTTTAGAAAGTACCCACTATACTTTGATGATCTGTACTGCAACCTGGTCGGAGCAGGCGAGGCGGCCGGCATTCTGGACAGTCTGCTGGATCGCCTGGCGACCTACAAGGAAAAGACGGAAGCCATCAAAAGCAAGATCAAGTCGGCGCTGTTCTACCCGGTCTCTATCATCGTGGTCGCTTTCGGTATCACTGCCATCATCATGATCTTCGTAATACCCGCGTTCAAGGAGTTGTTTTCCAGCTTTGGTGCAGACCTGCCGGCTCCGACCCTTCTGGTCATGGCCATCTCGGAGTTCTTCGTGGCTTGGTGGTGGGCTATTTTCGGTGGTATCGGTGGCGGTCTGTATACCTTCTTCTATTTCTGGAAGCGCAGCAGAAAAATGCAAGCAATCATGGACAGGATCATGCTGAAACTGCCCATCTTTGGCGGACTGATCAAGATTGCCAGCATCGCACGCTGGTCACGCACGCTTGCCACCATGTTCGCTGCCGGCGTACCACTGGTGGAGGCGTTCGATTCCGTGGCCGGTGCAGCGGGTAATGACGTTTACTACGTAGCCACAAAGGAGATCCAGCGCGAGGTCACCACCGGTAACAGCCTGACCGTAGCCATGCAAAATACCGGGGTATTCCCGAGCATGGTTCTGCAGATGGCTGCGATCGGCGAAGAAGCCGGCTCGCTGGATTCCATGCTCAGCAAGGTGGCCGATTTCTACGAAGCCGAAGTTGACGATGCCGTAGAAGCGCTCTCCAGCCTGATGGAACCGATCATCATGGTGGTGCTCGGCACGCTGATCGGCGGCATGGTGATCGCGATGTATCTGCCAATCTTCAAGATGGGCCAAGTGGTTTAATGGCCGTCAGTGTCAGCAAGCGCGCGCAGCCATTCGCCCTCACCTGCTCGCATTTGGCCATGACAGCTGGCGGCATAGCATGATCTCCATGTGTTTCATCCCCGGCTGAAACCGCTGACATGATCGAATTCTTCCGCCTGCTTGAATCCTCGCCGCCCGTCTTTACCGGCACATGCCTGGTGCTGGGCCTGATGGTCGGTAGCTTCCTCAACGTGGTGATACACCGGTTGCCCAAGATGATGGAACTCGATTGGCAGCAGCAATGCGCGGAACTGCGTGGCGAGGAACCGACACCCTCGGCCACCTACAATCTCATCACCCCCCGGTCTGCCTGCCCTCACTGCAATCACGCCATCAGCGCTTGGGAGAACATTCCTGTCGTCAGCTATCTGGCATTGCGCGGCAAATGCAAGGACTGCGGCGCTCGCATCTCGCCCCGCTATCCGATCATCGAAGCAACCAGCGGCATCCTTTGCGCCTGCGCGGCAGCGCACTTCGGCTTCGGGTGGCAGGCAGCCGGCGCACTATTGCTCATATGGGCGCTGCTGGCACTCACGGTCATCGACTTCGATACACAACTACTCCCCGATGACATCACGATGCCGCTGATCTGGGCGGGCTTGCTGTTCAACCTGTCCGGCACCTTCACCAGCCTGCATAGCGGAGTGCTGGGTGCGGTCATCGGCTATCTCGCTTTGTGGAGCGTGTACTGGCTGTTCAAACTGGCCACCGGAAAGGAAGGCATGGGTTATGGCGACTTCAAATTGCTCGCCGCGCTCGGCGCCTGGCTGGGGTGGGAGATGTTGCCTCTGATCATCCTGTCCTCCTCCCTTGTCGGCGCAGCAGTAGGTATCACCCTGATCGTCGCAGTGAAGCACGGTCGGGACATTCCCATCCCCTTCGGCCCCTATCTCGCCGGCGGCGGACTGATTGCCCTGTTCTGGGGACAAGCCCTGACGCAGAGCTATCTGCATTTGCTCGCCGCCCCATGAGCACCCCGGCTCGTGGCAAGCTTCACATTGGACTCACCGGCGGAATAGGCTGCGGCAAAAGCACCGCCGCCATGCTGTTTGCGGAGCACGACGCTGGCATCATCGACACGGATATCATCGCGCACAGCCTGACGCAGGCCACTGGCGCAGCCATGCCGGCGATCTGCAAAGCCTTTGGAGACGGGTACATCGAAAAGGACGGCACACTGAACCGCAACAAGATGCGCGAACGGATATTTGCCGATAGCGGCGCCAAGCGTCAGTTGGAAGGGATTTTGCACCCTCTGATACTGGAACAGGTCGAATCACGCTTGCCGCAGTTGCATACGAACCCGTACATCGTTCTGGTTGTGCCGCTATTGCCGGAGAGCGTCGCCTTCCAGAAACTTGTGCAACGCATCCTGGTAGTGGATTGCGAACCGGCCACCCAAGTCAGGCGGGTTATCGGTCGCAGCCAGATGAGTGAATCGGAAGTGCGCGCCATCATTGCCCAGCAGACGCCGCGCGACGAACGCTTGCGACTGGCTGACGACATCATTCACAATGATGGCGGAGTGGATGCACTGGCAGCACAGGTGACCATCCTGCATGGGCGCTACACCATGATGGCAAACAGCAATTGACGATTAACAGACATTCAATATATCTTTAGCCGGTCTTCACCCAACGACCTTCCGTGCGATAACCCATGATCAGTTACGAGTTTCCTCTCAACGAAAAGGTGCGCACGTTGCTGCGCCTCGAGGATTTGTTCGCACGCATGGCGCATTTCATGGAAAAAGACAGCTCGGTGGATCATCATGCCGCGCTTGGCACATTGTTCGAAATACTCGAAGTCTCGAGCCGCGCCGACCTGAAATCGGAGCTGGTGCAGGAGCTGGAGCGGCAAAAACGCGCATTGTCCGGCCTGCACAACAACCCCGCGATCTCCGAAGAAGCGCTGGATGCCATCCTGACCGAGATCGAAAACGCATCCCTGAACCTGCTCGCGCTGGGCGGCAAGATCGGCCAGCACCTGCGCGAGAACGAATGGCTGATGGGTATCCGGCAGCGCGCCTGCATGCCGGGAGGCACCTGCGAATTCGACCTGCCTTCCTATCATTACTGGCAGGAACAGCATGCCGACCTGCGGCGTGAGAATCTTCAGGACTGGCTATCCCCGTTCATGCCGTTGCACACGGGACTGGAAGTCATCCTGCGACTGTTGCGCGAAGGCGGCAAGACGCTGCACTTTACTGCACACCACGGAGCCTTCCAGCAAATGCAGGGCGGCCGCATCGCGCAGATGCTGCGCATCGGCCTGGACGATGACATGGCCTGCATCCCCGAAGTCAGCGCCAACAAATATGCGCTCAACATCCGTTTCGTCGCCGCCAACTATTCTGCGAAGTCCACCCTGTTCGACCAGGATGTTCCTTTCGATCTGACCTTTTGCAGCCTCTCGTCATGACCCGCACCACGTCACAACCAGTTGTCACCTGCCCGCATTGCGGTCGCGAACATGTATGGGATACCGACAACCACCATCGCCCGTTCTGTAGTGAACGCTGCAAACTCATCGACCTTGGGAAATGGGCCAACGAGGAATATCGCATCGAACAGCGCGAGCGGGACTCCCTCGACGCGAATCACCAGGCCTGACGCAATAACGCTATCCCGTGCGCGCCATGCCGCCAGGCCGTACGCATGTTATCGTGCGTCAATCCGCCCAAAGCATAGACGGGAATGGACGATCCAGATGCGGCGACTGAAAATTCTTCCCAGCCCAGAGGCGGCGTCCCCGGGTGTGACTTCGTCGGAAGAACCGGACTCAGCAACGCAAAATCGCAACCCAGCTCTTCCGCCCGGCGCAACTCTCCTGCATTGTGACAAGAAGCTCCGCACCAGTTCACTTCGGGGCGTTTGCGCAATCCGGCGAGCTGCTTGCTGCTCAATTGCACACCATCCGCCCGGACTTCGCCGGCCAGTTCGATATCGGCATTGATAATCAGTCGCGCCCCATATCGACGGATCATCGGCATCATCTTCAGGGCCAGTTCATGCAGTGCCTCGCGCGGATAATCCTTCTCGCGCAACTGGACCAACCGCAATCCATCCGACAAAGCCTTCTCCAGTCGCCGCAGAAATTCCACCTCACCCAGCTCGGCGACATTGCTGATTGCATACAAAGCCGGCAATTCCAGCGCGCGCAGGACAGGCGTGTTGGCAGGCAGGACAGGCTCAACTGAAACTCGCCCCTTCTCCCGCTCGCGGGAGAGGGCCGGTTGCCAGGCAAACTGCTGTCCCTCGTGCGGATGCAATTCACTGCGCCATGCCGTCACGCGAAAAAAATTCAGCCGTACCGTCGCGTGCGGATAGGTAAACACGCGTGTCAACCACGGATAAGCGGTCTCGACCGAGATCCCCAACTCTTCGCGCAACTCGCGCACCAGTGCATGATGCGGCGTCTCGCCCAGCTCGACCTTGCCACCGGGAAACTCCCAGTAGCCGGCCCAAATTTTACCGGCAGGACGTTGGGCGAGCAGGAAGGATCCGTCGGGACGCTGCAGGACGGCGGCGGCAACCTCGACGATCTTGGTGTTTTCGGTTTGCGTGTTCAAAGTGGTCTTTCAAACAAGGCCGCTCGCCCTGAGATTGTCGAAGGATGGGTGTACCTAAATATGCAAAGCGGCCGGGGATGACCCGGCGGTTTTGATTTTGATTAGGGCAATTCATGGTTCGATATCTCACCACGAGCGGCCTTGTTTCAGATAATCGTTCCTTGAAGCTCGCCAAAAAACGGACTCTTTATTCCGGCCTTCACAGGGATAACAAACTAACTCCGATAACTCGCATTAATCTTCACATAATCATAAGAAAAATCGCAAGTCCACAGCGTCGCATTTGCCGTCCCGCGACCCAACACCACCCGAATCGTGATATCGCTTTGCTGCATCACGCGCTGGCCGTCCGCCTCGCGATAGCTGGCAGCACGCCCGCCATGTTCGGCAACCAGCACCTCATCCAGATACAGTTCCAGCGCAGCAACATCCAGATCATCGACGCCGGCATAGCCGATTGCCGCCAGAATGCGTCCAAGATTGGGATCAGAGGCAAAGAATGCGGTCTTGACCAGCGGCGAGCGTGCAATCGCATATCCTATCTGCCTGCATTCGTTTTCATCTTTCCCGCCCTCGACTTTTACGGCAATGAACTTGGTCGCGCCTTCTCCGTCGCGCACGATGGCTTGTGCGAGGTAAATGGCAACTTCACTGATTGCGGCCTGCAGCGCGGCGAACTCAACATCTGCCGTCTCGCTGATTTCCGGCAAGGCAGATTTGCCTGTGGCGATCAGCATCAGCGCGTCATTGGTGGAGGTGTCGCCATCCACGGTGATGCAGTTGAATGAACGATTGGCGGCTTCGCGCACCATCTGTTGCAGCAAGGGCTGCGAGACCGCGGCATCGGTGGCAATGTAGCCCAGCATGGTCGCCATGTTCGGGTGGATCATGCCGGAACCTTTGGCGATACCAGTGACAGTGATATTCACGCCTTTTATCGTCACTTGCCGGGAGGTCGCCTTGGCGACGATATCGGTGGTCATGATCGCCTGTGCAGCATCAAACCAGTTATCCGGACGCATATTGGCTACAGCACCCGGCAAACCGGCAGCAATCTTCGCTACCGGCAACGGTTCCATGATCACGCCAGTAGAGAACGGCAATATCTGGGCATCCCGGCACCCCAGCAAACCCGCCAGTGCCGCGCAGGTACCGCGCGCATCGCTCAACCCCTGCTCACCGGTGCCCGCATTGGCATTGCCAGTATTGACCACCAGCGCGCGAATGTCCTGATTTGCATCCAGATGCTCGCGCGCCACGATTACCGGCGCAGCACAAAAGCGATTCCTGGTAAATACGCCCGCAATGCGCGCGCCTTCACATAGCTGCATCACCAGCAGGTCCTTGCGGCCCGCATACTTGATGCCCGCTTGCGCGACACCC
Source organism: Nitrosomonadales bacterium (assembly GCA_016716325.1). Lineage (NCBI taxonomy): Bacteria > Pseudomonadati > Pseudomonadota > Betaproteobacteria > Nitrosomonadales > Nitrosomonadales bacterium. The sequence goes on along the minus strand of JADJWO010000001.1, from coordinate 1,876,455 downwards.
AAAGAAACGCCCGCAACGGGCAACAGTTGTGCCGCTACGGGCGGGGTCAGATTGACCGGCATAAGACCTTCTCCTGTAACCGGCGCCCCGGAATCGCCTGACTCGGGGAATGGCCGGTCGTCGTGCTATCTAATAACGCCCGCCGCTCTTGTAGATGTAATTGGCGAGTTCTGCAGATTCCGTATTCACGCGCCGCACGATGCCATGCACGTTGCGCACCACGCCTCGCATCACGCGATACACGATCATGGGGTGCGAGTTGATCAATGTCTCGAACTTTGCCCTTGGCATGCTCAGCACCTTGGTGTCTCCGATCGCGATCAACGTTGCGCTGACATCAGAAGCCGCGCCACCTGCAAAGGTGATGATGCCCGCGAGGTCGCCGGGCTTGAGGACGTGGATGGTGGATTCTTCAGCGCCGCTCTTGATCTTCACCTCGATGTCGCCATGCGCCAGGATATACAGGTTGTCTGGCTGATCACTCCCGGGCTGGACGATGGCCGCGCCTGATTTGTAATCCTGCACCTCAAATAATTCCGCGAGAATCTCCACCTCGGCATCGTTCAGTTCCTCGGTAACCGGCGAGGTGCGCAGCGTATCAATCACTAACGACATGTCATTCTCCTTTCGCGTATCAATTCAATTTCCCGTGGCACTGTTTGTACTTCCTGCCCGAACCGCACGGACAAGGATCGTTACGGCCCACTTTCTGCCCTTCGCGCACGAACGGCTTATGTTCCCCATCCGATGGCTGGGCGCCCTGCTCCAGCGCTTCATCATAATCGGCGTGATGATACTGCACATTTTCCGGTGCGGGTTGCGATTCTACCGCCTCGACATCCGCCTCGCTACGCACCTGCACCATCATCAACACCTGCGTCACCTCGCGCTTGATCTCGTCCAGCATCATGGCAAAAAGTTCAAATGCCTCGCGTTTGTACTCCTGCTTCGGGTTCTTTTGCGCATAGCCGCGCAAATGGATGCCCTGGCGCAAATGATCCAGCGCGGCAAGGTGCTCGCGCCAATGCACATCCAGGCTTTGCAGCATGATCGCTCGTTCGTAATGGTGCATCGCCTCGCCGCCCACCGCGTCCACCTTGGCCTGATACAACTGCCGCGCCTGTTCGGCAATGCGTACGCGCAAACCCTCTTCGTTCAGCTGTCTGTCTTCCTCCAGCCACCGCGCTATCGGCAGAGCCAGGCGAAATTCCGCCGCCAGCGCCTTTTCCAGCCCCGGCACATCCCACTGTTCCTCCATGCTGTGCGGCGCGATGTGCTGGCTGATGGCATCTTCCAGCACGCCTTCCCGCATCGCGGCGATGGTATCGGAGATATCCGTGCTTTCCAGCAGTTCGCTACGCTGCTGATAGATCACCTTGCGCTGGTCGTTGGCCACATCGTCGTACTCGAGTATCTGCTTGCGCAAATCGAAATTGCGCGCCTCGACCTTGCGTTGCGCGTTCTCGATGGCGCGCGTCACCCACTTGTGTTCGATCGCCTCGCCTTCGGGCAACTTGAACCGGCTCATGATCGCCGCCACCCGGTCGGAAGCGAAGATGCGCAACAGCGGGTCTTCCAGTGACAGGAAAAAACGACTGGAGCCCGGATCACCCTGGCGCCCGGAACGCCCACGCAGCTGGTTGTCAACACGACGCGACTCGTGGCGTTCCGTTCCAATGATGTGCAGCCCTCCGCTGGACAGCACCTGCTGATGTAATTGCTGCCATTCCTCCTTCAATTGCGCGATACGACCTTCTTTTTCCGACTCTTCCAGACTGTCATCCCCGCGGATGAGCTCAACCTGCTTCTCGACGTTGCCCCCCAATACGATGTCGGTGCCGCGCCCCGCCATATTGGTGGCGATGGTCACCATTTTCGGGCGCCCCGCCTGCGCAACGATCTCCGCTTCGCGCGCATGCTGTTTGGCATTCAATACCTGATGCGGCATCTTCTCCTTGTCCAGCAACCCGGACAACAATTCCGAATTCTCGATCGAGGTCGTACCGACCAGTACCGGCTGACCACGCCGGTAACAATCCCTGATGTCATCGATCACCGCGAGATGTTTTTCCCCGGTGGTGAGATACACCTTATCCATCTGGTCGTTACGGATGGTCGGGCGATGCGGAGGAATGATGACAGTCTCCAGGCTGTAAATCTGCTGAAACTCATACGCCTCGGTATCCGCAGTACCGGTCATGCCGGCCAGTTTGTGGTACAGACGGAAATAGTTCTGGAAGGTGATCGAGGCCAGCGTCTGGTTCTCCTTCTGTATGGGGACGCCCTCTTTTGCCTCCACTGCCTGATGCAGGCCATCGGACCAGCGCCGCCCCGCCATCAGTCGGCCGGTGAATTCGTCCACGATCACCACCTCACCATCCTGCACCACATAGTGCTGGTCACGGTGGTACAGACTGTGCGCACGCAATGCCGCATACAGGTGATGGATCAGGGTAATGTTGGCTGGATCGTACAGACTGCCGCCTTCCGGCAACAAACCAGCCTGTGTCAGGATGGTCTCCGCACGTTCGTGTCCCGCTTCGGTCAACAATATCTGATGGTTCTTCTCGTCCACGCTGAAATCGCCGGGCCCCTCTTCGTCACCATCCTTCTGGCGCACCAACTGCGGCGCCAACTGATTGACGTGTACATAGATATCGACGTTATCCTCGGCTTGCCCCGAGATGATCAGCGGTGTGCGTGCCTCATCGATCAGGATTGAGTCCACCTCGTCCACGATGGCGTAATTGAGCGGGCGCTGGTAGCGCTCATCCATTTGCGTAGCCATATTGTCACGCAGGTAATCGAAGCCGAACTCGTTGTTGGTGCCGTAGGTGATGTCGGCCGCATAAGCCGCCTTCTTCTGGTCGTGCGGCATCTGTGACAGAATCACCCCGACCGACAGCCCGAGGAAACGGTACACCTTGCCCATCCACTCCGCATCGCGACCGGCCAGATAGTCGTTGACCGTCACGACATGCACGCCCTTGCCCGAGATTGCATTCAGATAGACCGGCAGGGTGGCCATCAGGGTTTTGCCCTCACCGGTTCGCATTTCGGCGATCTTGCCGTTATGCAGCGCAATCCCGCCAATCAACTGTACGTCGTAATGACGCATCCCCAGTACACGCGAACTGGCCTCTCGCACGACCGCGAACGCTTCAGGCAGCAGCGCGTCCAGCGTCTCGCCCCGGGCAAAACACTGCTTGAAACTTTCGGTCTTCTGGCGCAACTCTTCGTCGCTCAGCCTGGTGATATCGGATTCAAACTTGTTAACGGTCTTGACGATAGCGCGATACTGCTTGAGCAGACGATCATTGCGACTACCGAAGACACTTTTCAGCATTCTGGAAATCATGTTCTCGTTTTCTTACACCACAAAATAATAAAGGGTGAGGCGATCCATCACCTCACCCTCGGATAAAGCTGTATTGCCATCAACTGGCTGCGTTCCGCAAAAAACGCACTGGATTCTGCGCGATACCTTTATAACGAACCTCAAAATGCAAATGGTTGCCCGTAGAGCGTCCGGTACTACCGACTTCGGCAAGCTTTGTGCCGCGCCTGACCACCTGACCAACCTTCACCAACAGCTTGGAGGCATGCGCATATCGCGTAACGATATCGTTGCCGTGATCCACCTCCACCATATTACCATACTGGGGATGGTAATCCGAGAACGCCACCACCCCGCCTGCAGAGGCGCGGATCGCCGTCCCGGCGGGAACCATATAATCGACCCCTTCATGCATCGCGTTCGCGCCGGTAAAGGGGTCGCTGCGCCAACCGAAATTCGACGAATAGAATCCCCCATTGATTGGCGGGATCGACGGAAGCAACTTGCGGTTCAGCTGATTCTGCAACAGCATGGTCTCTAGCGCCATCAGCTTGTCGGAGCGATCCGTCACCACTTCGGCCAGTTTATCCAGCTGACGCTCCAAGCTGGCAGCCGACAACTCCTGCGTGGAGGGCATCACCAGCGGACCGCCCTGCGCGGGAGGTTGATCGAACTGGAATTCCTCCGGCTTCATGCCGGTCAATTTCGCCAGGCGCGCCCCAAGTGCATCCAGCCGCTGAACCTCCGCCTGGATCCGTCCGACCCGCGTTGCCATGGCATCGAGACTGCTGTGCATATAGGACTGTTGCTTTTCCCGTTCCTCGCTCTGCACCCTGGATAACAGTGTGCGGATGCTGTCATTCAGCCCTTCCGGGGCAAAACGCACCAGAGCGTATTGCGCGGCAAAAGCCACTCCCAGCATCATCCAGAACAGCAGCACGAGCAACATCATAATCTGCCAGCCGCCCAGATTGATGCTGCTGGCTTTTGCCAAGCGATTGGAAACCAGAATAATATTCACGCATCTCCCCCTTACGTGTAGCATCAAGAGCATCGTGGCACAACGACTTAAATCACTCCTCAGTAGCGGTCAGGAATTCGGCTTCCTGACCGGGAAGACCAAGTATTTGCTGGCTCTGCAGCAGCATTTCGCCAGCGTTGCGCCGCCCCATCTTGCCGAATCCGCCCAGATTCTGGGTCTGCATGCAGGCACGCTGAGTGTCGCAGTTGCGAATCCCGCCATTGCCGCGAAATTGCGTCAACTTGCACCGGAACTTGTGGTTATGTTGCAAAACAGGGATTGTGAGGTTAGCGGAATCCGCGTCAAGGTGCAAGTTGACTATATGCGCTATCGCCCACCACCCACGCCCCGCATACTGACCGAAACGGCACGGAACGCGTTGAACGAGCTGAGCGGCAACATGGACGATTCGCCATTGAAGGACGCGCTGCAAAGAATGGCGCGCAGAAAAAACTAGATCAGAATCCGCCAGCCGACCAGTACATAACGTTCCAGCACGAACAGCAGGGCGAAGACCGCCAGCAGGATCGCCGTAAAACGTAGCGTTTGCCAGGCGAATTCAATATAGCGCCGGTCACGCGTAAACCAGTACATGCCGCCACTCAACACCAGCAGCAAGGAGACCAGCACCAGAAGTAAACGCAAGATCAACATATACCAGCCATTACCGGGGGGCAGCGAGAGTCAGGCGGAATGCAATTGCAGTCTCAGAAAAGCGGGCGCTTCCTCCTCGCTGTCGAAGGTGACAAATTCCCACGCCTGTTCGTCGGCAAGCAGGGCACGCAACAAGGCATTATTCAGGGCATGTCCGGATTTGTAGCCGGAGAATGCGCCGATCAGCGGATATTTCAACAGATAGAGGTCGCCAATCGCATCCAGCACCTTATGCTTGACGAACTCATCTTCGAATCGTAAGCCGTCCGGATTCAGCACCCGGTAGTCATCCATCACGATGGCATTGTCCAGGCTGCCGCCCAGCGCCAGACCTTGCGCACGCATATTCTCCACATCCTGCATGAAGCCGAAGGTGCGCGCACGACTGATATCGCGGACATAGGAATGCTCGTCGAGATCCACCGTGACATGCTGCTTGCTGTTGGCGAATACCGGATGAGCGAAGTTGATGGTAAAGGTCAGTTTGTAACCATGATGCGGGTCGAAGCGGACCCATTTGTCGCCCTGCCTGACCTCGACGGCCTTTTTCACGCGGATGAATTTCTTGGCGGCGCCCTGTTCGACGATACCCGCCGATTGCAGCAGGAAAATGAAGGTTCCGGCGCTGCCATCCATGATCGGCACTTCAGCGCTATCCAGATCGACATAGGCATTGTCCACACCCAGTCCGGCCAGCGCGGACATCAGGTGCTCGATGGTTGCGACCCGCACACCATTCTGCTCCATGCAAGTCGAGAGTCGCGTGTCATGCACCAACTCGGCGCTCGCACAGATCTCTTCGACCGGCTTGATGTCCACCCTGCGAAACACGATACCGGTATTGGCCGGCGCAGGGCGCAATCCGAGCGTCACTTTTTCGCCGCTATGCAAGCCGACGCCCGTCACGCTGACGGCATTCTTCAGGGTGCGCTGCTTAACCATCGCTGTCTTGATCACTGGAATCACGGTGCGATTTTACCACAGCCATACTCCCGAACCGCGCCTAATCCGCCTGTTTGCGCAGGAAGGACGGGATGTCATAGGTATCCACACCGGACTTTTCCATGGCATCGACCGCTTCCCTGCGACCACGACGCATCACTGCCGGCGTATCCAGTTCGGCGTAGTTCACGCTGGCATTGGGTGCCGGCTCATTATCCGTCCCGGTGCGCTGGAAAGTCTCTTCGCTGCGGTAGACCACCTCCGGTTTGGGCTGCCTGCGTGCCAGCGGCGCCCCCAAGCCCGTTGCCACGACCGTCACGCGCAGGTCCTCGCCCATGGCATCGTCGAACACCGAGCCAACGATCACCGTCGCCTCTTCCGCAGCAAACTGGACGCATTCCATCACGTCGTCGATTTCCTTGAGTTTCAGATAGCTTGAGGAAGTGATGTTCACCAGTACGCCGCGCGCACCCGACATATCCACATCTTCCAGCAGCGGACTGGCGATCGCACGCTCGGCGGCGATACGGGCACGCCCCTCGCCCGAAGCGATCGCAGAGCCCATCATCGCCATGCCATTCTCCGACATCACGGTACGCACGTCGGCGAAATCCACATTGATCAGGCCCGGCACGTTGATCACTTCCGCGATTCCCGCCACTGCGCCCTGTAGCACCCCGTTGGCCGCCTTGAACGCTTCCGGCACGGTGATATCCATGCCCAGCACCTCCATCAGCTTGGAATTCGGCACGATGATCAGCGAATCGACGAATTCGTGCAGCGCCTCGATGCCCGCCTTGGCGAAACGCATCCGGTTGCCCTCGTAGGCGAATGGCTTGGTGACCACCGCCACGGTCAGAATATCCATCTCCTTGGCGATCTGTGCAACGATGGGCGCCGCGCCGGTACCGGTTCCGCCACCCATGCCGGCGGTGATGAACACCATGTTCGCACCCTGGATCATCTCCCGGATGCGGTCTCGATCCTCCTCGGCTGCCGCCTGGCCGACCGACGGCTTGGCACCCGCCCCCAACCCCTTGGTGATGCTTGCGCCGATCTGCAACTGGGTGCGCGCCTTGCTGCGTTTGAGTGCCTGCGCATCGGTATTGATGACGACGAACTCGACCCCCTGCACGCCCTGTTCGATCATATGATCGACCGCATTACCGCCGCAGCCACCCACACCGATCACCTTGATCACCGCCTCCTGAGATTGTGCTTCCATGATTTCAAACATCGTCGTCTCCTTATAAAAAATTACCAACCCACCCTGCACCCGTTTTGTACCGCCAACCAACCCCTGAACCGCTAAAAATTCCCCTGGAACCAGCTCTTCATCCTCGCCAGCACATCACCGAACGAACTCGACTGCATACGTATCTCCTCGTTGCGCAGGTGATGTTCCAGGCCGTACAACAGCAACCCCACGCCCGTCGCCATGCGCGGCGTCTTCACCACGTCGGACAGGCCGCCCACATATTTCGGGATACCCAGCCGCACCGGCAGATGGAAGATCTCCTCGCCCAGCTCAACCATCCCCTGCATCGCGCTACTGCCGCCGCAAATGACGATTCCGGACGACAGCAGATCCTCGAACCCGCTGCGGCGCAGTTCCTGCTGTACCAGCGAATACAATTCCTCGACGCGCGGCTCGATCACCTCCGCCAGCGTCTGGCGCGACAGCATGCGTGGTCCGCGTTCGCCCACCCCGGGCACCTCGATCGCGCTGTCGTCGGCCAACTGGCGCAACGCGCAGCCTTGCTTGATCTTGATGTCCTCCGCATCCTGAGTCGGCGTACGCAACGCCATCGCGATGTCGTTGGTAATCTGATCGCCGGCGATCGGGATCACTGCGGTATGGCGTATCGCGCCGCCGGTGAACACCGCGATATCCGTGGTGCCACCGCCGATATCCACGATGCACACCCCCAGATCCTTTTCATCCTCGGCCAGCACCGCCTTGCTCGATGCCAGCGGCTGCAGGATCAGTTCGTTGACCTCCAGCCCGCAACGATGGATGCATTTCATGATGTTCTGCACCGCCGCCACCGCACCGCTGACGATATGGACTTCCACATCGAGCCGCATCCCGCTCATGCCCAGCGGCTTCTTGATGCCGTCCTGGCCGTCGATACTGAATTCCTGCTCCAGGACGTGCAGCGTCTGCTGGTCAGCCGGCAGGCTGATCGAACTGGCCGTTTCGATAACGCGTTCGATATCGCCGACCGAGACCTCCTTCTCCTTGATCTTCACCATGCCGCGCGAATTGATGCCGCGGATATGGCTGCCTGCGATGCCGGTATAGACCTCGTGTATCTTGCAATCGGCCATCAGTTCCGCTTCTTCCAGTGCGCGCTGGATCGATCCCACGGTGGCTTCGATATTCACCACCATGCCTTTTTTCATGCCGTCGGACTTGTGCATGCCCATGCCGATCACTTCCAGCGACCCATCCGGCTTGACCTCACCGACGATGGCCACGATCTTGGACGTGCCGATATCCAGCCCGACCACCAGATTCTTGTTTTCCCTGTTCCTGCTCATCGTTCGTTCTCCACTGCCGATTTCAACCTTTGCCGCTGCCACCCACCGCAAACCCGTTGCGATAGCGCAGATCCACATACCTGATGTTTCCCTGCATCGCGGCGATGCCGTACGGATACACTGCCACGAACCTTGCCAGACGCCGCTGCATCTCCTCGCGCCCCAGTTCCAGCACCAGACCGTTGTTCAATTGCACCTGCCACGCATGACGCGGCGTCAATGCCAGCCGCTCGATCTGCAGGTCCAGTGCCGCGAGCTGGCGGCTGAATTGCCCGAAGCTCTGCGCAACCTCGGTCGAGGTGCCCTCCTGCCCCACGAAATCCGGCAGCAATTGCCCGCTTTCCGCGCTGAATACCTCGCCCTGCCGATTCACCAGTGCGCTGTCGTTCCAGCGCGCCAGCGGCTGGTGTTCCTCCAGTCGCACCATCAGGCGATCCGGAAATTCGCGCCGGATGGCGACACTGCGTACCCAGGGCAGCTTTTCCAGCGCCAGTCTCAACCGTTCGATATCGGTCGTGAAGAAATTGCCGTTCACTTCGCCGCGCACCGTCCGAAACACCGCCGGGACATCCACCCGCAGCGGATTCGCTTCCAGACGCACAGTGTGCAGCGGGAACAGGCCCGGCTGATGCACCGCGTACCAACCCGCCCCGTACAGCATGGCCAGCATGCTGAGCGCGAACAGCACATCGGATATCTCTCTCAGCAGGATATGGTCATCCCACATGCGCCAGCTCCAATATCTCCAGCACCAGTTGCTCGAAACCCAGGCCCGCCTGGCGCGCAGCCATCGGCACCAGGCTGTGGTCGGTCATACCCGGCGAGGTGTTCGCTTCCAGCAGGTAAGGCTGGCCGCTCTCGCCCATCAGGAAATCCACCCGACCCCAGCCTTGCCCGCCGATCAGCGCAAACGCCTGTTTCGCCAGCCGCTGCATCTCCGCCTCGCGCTCCGCGCTCAACCCGCTCGGGCACAGATAGCGCGTGTCGTCGCGCAGATATTTCGCCTCGTAATCGTAGAACTCGTTGGCCGGCTCGATCTTGATCACCGGCAACGCCTGTTCGCCGAGGATCGCCACCGTGTATTCGCCACCGCCGATGAAGCTTTCCGCGATCACCAGCCTGTCGTGCTTCGCGGCCTCGCGATAGGCCGCTTGCAATTGCCCCGCCGCCTTCACCTTGCTGATGCCCACGCTGGAACCTTCGTTGGCCGGCTTCACGAACAGCGGCAGCCCCAGCTGCTCCGCCGCCGCATCCCAGTTGCTGGCTTCGTCCAGCAGCATGTAGGGCGGGATCGGCAGGTTCGCCGCCTGCCAGACCAACTTGGTGCGCCACTTGTCCATGCCCAGCGCGGAAGCCAGCACGCCGCTGCCGGTATAGGGAATGCCCAGCAACTCCAGCGCACCCTGCACCGTACCGTCCTCGCCGAACCGCCCGTGCAGCGCGATGAACACCCGGTCGTACCCCTCTTCGGCCAGCGCCTGCAGGTTCTGCACGGCGGGATCGAACGCATGCGCATCCACGCCGCTGCGCTGCAATGCCGCCAGCACGGCTGCACCGCTCTTCAGCGACACCTCGCGTTCGGCGGAACGCCCACCGAACAGCACCGCAACCTTGCCAAACCGATCCATATCCGAACTCACGCTTTTTCTCCGATGATCCTTACCTCGGGATGCAGATGCACCCCGGTCTGTGCCGCAACGGTCTCACGCACCTCTTCGATCAGAGTCTCGATATCCGCCGCGCTGGCATCGCCTATGTTCACGATGAAGTTGGCGTGCTTCTCCGACACCTGCGCGCCGCCGATGCGCCGGCCTTTCAGCCCGCACCCCTCGATCAGCTTCGCCGCATGGCCACCGGGCGGATTGCGGAACACCGAACCCGCATTCGGCAGTTGCAGCGGCTGACTGGCGCTGCGCTTCTCCAGCAATGCCTTGATCTCGCGCTGCGCGGCCTCGACATCCCCCTGACCGAACTTCAGCCAGGCGCCAACAAAGAACTCTTCTCCCGCCGTGCGCCGTGCCACATGGCGATAGCCGACCTCGTATTCCTGAGGCATACGCTCCAGCAGTTCGCCGTGCCGCGTCAGCACCTGCACGCGCGTCACCCGTTGCCAGGTCTCGCCGCCGTAACACCCCGCATTCATCGCCAGCATGCCTCCCAGCGTGCCGGGAATGCCGGCAAAGAACTCCGCGCCGCACAGCCGGTTGGCGGCGGCAAAGCGCGCCAGTTTCGCGCCCGGCACTCCGGCCTGCGCGTAGACCACCAGATCGCCCTCCATGCGCAACTCGCCCAGCGCGCCATGCATCAGCAACACCGTGCCGCGCAGGCCGCCGTCGCGCACCAGCAGGTTGCTGCCCAGCCCCACCGCGACCAGTGTTTCGTCTTCCGGAAACTGGCGCAGGAAAGCCTGCAGGTCGGCCAGGTCGGCCGGCTGGTAGACGCATTGCGCCCTGCCGCCCGCACGCCAGCTGGTGTGCTTGCGCATCTCGACATCGAAGCGCAATTCGCCCCTCAATCCCGTTGCGCTGAATCGTGTCGGTTCGCTCATGTTCATGACTTCGCCAATTGCCTGATCGCGCCCGGCACGCCGCCGATCGAGCCCGCGCCCATCGTGACCACCACGTCGCCGTCGCGCGCCATCTGCATGACCGCCTGCGGCATCTCCGATATCTGTTCGACGAACACCTCTTCGTTCTGGCCGGCCACACGCAACGCATGCATCAGCGCGCGCCCGTCCGCCGCGACGATGGGCGGTTCGCCGGCGGCATACACTTCCGCCAGCACCAGCGCATCGACGCTGCACAACACTTTCACGAAATCCTCGAACAGGTCGCGGGTCCGCGTGTAGCGGTGCGGCTGGAACGCCAGCACCAGGCGACGGCCGGGGAACGCGCCGCGCACCGCCGCCAGCGTCGCGGCCATCTCCACCGGGTGATGGCCGTAATCGTCGATCAGCGTGAACTGCCCGCCGTCCGGAAATTCGATCTCGCCGTAGCGCTGGAAGCGCCTGCCGACCCCCTGGAATTCTGCCAGCGCGGCGACGATGGCCTCTTCCGTTACGCCGACTTCCAGACCGATGGCGATCGCGGCCAGTGCGTTGAGCACGTTATGCATCCCCGCCAGGTTGAGCGTGACGTCCAGGTCTTTCGGCGTGCCGTTCTGGCGGCACTGCGCGGTGAAGCGCATCTGCCCGCCCTGATGGCGCACGTTTACGGCGCGGATCTGCGCGCCCTCGCTCAGCCCATAGGTGGTCACCGGCTTGCTGATGCGCGGCAGGATCTCGCGCACGTTGGCATCGTCCACGCACACCATCGCCATGCCGTAGAACGGCAGGTGCTCGACGAAATCCACGAACGCCTGCTTGAGCCTGCCGAAGTCGTGGCCGTAGGTTTCCATGTGGTCGGCGTCGATATTGGTAATCACCGCCAGGATCGGCTGCAGATACAGGAACGAGGCATCCGACTCGTCCGCTTCCACGACGATGAACTCGCCGGTGCCGAGCTTGGCATTGGTGTCGCTGCTGTTCAGCTTGCCGCCGATCACGAAGGTCGGGTCGTAGCCGCCGCGCGCCAGCACACTGGCCGCCAGCGACGTAGTGGTGGTCTTGCCGTGCGTACCCGCCACCGCGATCCCCTGGCGCAAACGCATCAACTCGGCCAGCATCATCGCGCGCGGCACTACCGGGATATGCCGCTCACGCGCCGCCAGCACTTCCGGATTGTCCTGGCTGACCGCGGTGGAGACCACCACCGCATCGGCGTTTTCCAGGTGTTGTGCAGCATGGCCGGTATATACCGTCGCGCCGAGTTGTTTGAGGCGTTGCGTGGTGACGCTCTCGGCAAGGTCGGAACCGCTCACCCGGAATCCCAGGTTGAGCAGCACTTCCGCGATGCCGTTCATGCCGGAACCGCCGATACCGACAAAATGGATGTTCTTGACTTTATGTTTCATTCTGAAAACTCCACTTGCACCACGAAGGGCACGAAACGCGCGAAGAAAAACAGGGAGGCTGTATCAAACAAACGTCTCTTTTGCGGGTGCAAACTTCCCGAAAGCTCTTCGCGGCCTTCGTGTTCTTCGTGGTAAAAAATCCGTTTTTATCGTTCATGATTCCGCCAGTTCTGCGCATGCCTGCGCCACCTGTTGCACCGCATCCGTTCTGGCCAGCCCGCGCGCCTGCCGTGCCATCGCCAGCAATCTTTCGCGGCTCCGCCCGCCATCCGTCAGCTCGATCAGCAGTTGCGCCAGACTGTCCGCGCTCAACCGGTCCTGCGGCAACAGGGTCGCCGCCCCCCGCTCACTCAGGAAACGCGCGTTATGCGTCTGGTGGTCGTCCACCGCGAACGGGAACGGGACCAGGATGCTGGCCACGCCTGCCGCAGCCAGTTCGGCAATGGTCAGCGCGCCGGCGCGGCACACGACCACATCGGCGTCCGCATAGCAGCCAGCCATATCGTCGAGGAATGGGCGGATGTCCGCCTCCACTCCGGCCTGCCGGTACAGCTCCCGCACCGCTGCAAAATGCTGCTTGCCGGTCTGGTGCAGCACATGGGGGCGCTCCGCTTCCGGCAACCGTGCCAGCGCCTGCGGCAGCGCCTCGTTGAGCGCCTTCGCGCCAAGGCTGCCGCCGACCACCAGCAGATTCAGTCTGCCGCTGCGCGCGGCATAGCGTTGCTCCGGGCCGGGCAGGGTCGCGATGCTGTCGCGCACCGGATTGCCGCACCAGACGGCCTTCGGCAGCACATCCGGAAAACCGCTCAGCACCTTTTGCGCAATGCGCGCCAGCGCCCTGTTGCTCAGACCGGCGATGGAGTTCTGTTCGTGGATGATCAGCGGCCGGCGCAACAGTGCGGTCATGACACCGCCGGGGAAGGTGATATATCCGCCCATGCCCAGCACCACGTCGGGGCGATGGCGGAACAGCGCGGCCATGCTCTGCCCCATTGCCCGCAACAGTGCGAACGGCAGCAGCAGCTTGCGCAACAACCCCTTGCCGCGCAGGCCGGAGAAATTCACCCACGCGACCGGATAACCGTGCTTGGGTACCAGCTCTGCTTCCATGCTGTCCGGCGCGCCCAGCCACACCACGTTCCAGCCCTTTTCGCGCAAGGCATCGGCGACAGCCAGCCCGGGATAGATATGACCGCCGGTGCCGCCTGCCATGATCAGGATGGAGCGCGTCATATCGGCATCCCCCTTGCGATCCGTCTGCTTTCCCAGTCGATGCGCAGCAACACCGCAGCGGCGATGCAGTTCACCACCACGCCGCTGCCGCCGAAGCTGAGGAACGGCAGGGTCAATCCCTTGGTCGGCAGCACGCCCATGTTCACCCCGATGTTGATCATCGCCTGTACCCCCAGCCACACGCCGATTCCCTGCGCGACCAGCGCCGGAAAATTGCGCTCGAGGAAGGCGGCATGCCGGCCGATCTGGAAGGCGCGCACCACCAGCAGAGCGAACAGCAGGATCACCGCCGCCACGCCGGCCAGCCCCAATTCCTCGGCGATCACCGCCATCAGGAAATCGGTGTGCGCTTCCGGCAGGTAGAACAGTTTCTCCACGCTGCCCCCCAGCCCCACGCCGAACCATTCGCCGCGCCCGAAGGCGATCAGCGCGTGGCTCAGTTGATACCCTTTGCCATAGGGGTCGGCCCACGGATCCATGAAACCGACGACGCGCTGCAGGCGATAAGGCGACGACAGGATCATCGCGCCGAATGCCAGCGGCAAGGCCACCAGCAGCAGCCCGAACACCTTGATATTGAAACCGCCCAGCCACAGCGTGCCGAAAGCGATGGCCAGGATCACTACCAGCGCGCCCATGTCCGGTTCCTGCAGCAACAGGAATCCGATCAGCGCCATCACCACCAGCATCGGCCAGAACGCCTTGTACAGATGATCCTTGAGCGCGCCCTTGCGCACCGTGTAGTCGGCGGCATACAGCACGGCGAACAGTTTCATCAGCTCGGAAGGCTGCAGGTTGATGACGAACAGCGAAAGCCAGCGCCGGCTGCCGTTCACTTCACGGCCGATGCCCGGCACCAGCACCAGTACCAGCAATAGCGCCCCGACCATGAACAGGTAGGGCGCGTAGTTCTGCCAGAGCTGCACCGGCACCTGGAACGCGAACAGGCCGGCTGTCAGCCCCACCGCGACAAACATGCCGTGCCGCAACAGGTAATAGGTCGGCTGGTAACCGGCGAACCGGCTGCCTTCCGCCGTGGCGATGGACGCGGAATACACCATCACCAGACCGAGCGCCAGCAGGCCGGCCAGTACCCAGATCAGCAATTCGTCGAATTGCGCCTGCGGCGGGCGGGTTCGTGTCCTGACTAGCGAGACCATGCTTCCTCCCCGGCCAGTTCGCGCACTGCCTGTACGAATGCCTCGGCGCGGTGCACATAGTTTCGGAACATGTCGAAGCTCGCGCAGGCGGGCGACATCAGTACCGCGTCGCCACGCTCGGCCAGCACGGCCGCCTGACGCACCGCGTCATTCATGCCGCGCGCAAAGATCATCTGCACGCCGCTGTCTTGCAAGGCGTCGGCGATCAGTGGCGCATCGCGCCCGATCAGCACGATTGCGCGCGCATGTCCCGATACTGCCTGCTTCAGCGGCGAGAAATCCTGCCCCTTGCCGTCGCCGCCCAGAATCACCACGGCACGCCGGCCCAAACCGCGCAATGCGGCTTCGGTCGCACCGACGTTGGTCCCCTTGGAATCGTCGTAGTAGGCGACCCCTTCCACTTCCGCCACTTTCTCGACGCGGTGCGGCAACCCCTTGAATGTTCTCAACGTAGCGACCAACGGTGCCAGCGGCAGACCGAGCGAGCGGCAGAGCGCCAGTGCCGCGAGCGCGTTCGCCACGTTATGCAATCCCGCCACCTGCAGTTCGTCGGCACGCATCACTTTCCGCTCACCCTGCATCAGCCAGGTAAACGCTCCCTCGCGCGCGATACCCCAGTCGCTCCCGCGCGACGGCGGGGTCAGCCCGAAACTGACCTGTGCGCGTTCCGCGACCTGCATCGCCCTGCTGCGCGCATCGTCCCGGTTCAGCACCTGCACGCCCCCCCCCTGGAAGATGCGCGCCTTGGCAGCCGCATACGCATCCATGCTGCCGCCGTAGCGGTCGAGATGGTCTTCGCTGACGTTGAGCACCGTTGCCACATCCGCACCCAGGGTACGGGTCGTCTCGAGCTGGAAACTGGACAACTCCAGCACCCATACCTGCGGTTGCTGCTTGCGCGCGCGCAACGCATCCAGCACCGCCGGCGAAATGTTCCCCGCGACCTGCGTATCCAGCCCGGCCGCCTTGCACATCGCGCCAACCATGCTGGTCACCGTGGTCTTGCCGTTTGCGCCGGTGATGGCGATGACCTTCGTATTGCGGCGGTAATCATTGGTCGCCAGCAGTTGAGCCAGTAGTTCAATGTCGCCCTCGACCGGGATGCCGCGCGCGATGGCACGTTGCACGAACGGGTCGGCCAGCGGCACCCCCGGGCTGATGGCGATGCGGTCGGTGCCTTGCAGCAAGGCGTCATCGAACGCCCCGCAGTGCAGTTCGGCCTGAGGCAATTCACTGCGCAGTGTCGACGCGCCCGGCGGGTCGCTGCGACTGTCGGCGACGCGCAATCTTGCGCCCTGCGCGTGCAGATAGCGGACGAGCGACAACCCGGTCTCACCGAGACCGAGTACCAGCACTGTTTTGTCAGCCCATCCTTTCAATGCATCTCCTTTTTGGGGAGTAGAGAGTGGGAAAATCCACTCGCCACTCACCACTTCCCACTACCTCAATTTCAGGGTCGCCAACCCGATCAACACCAGCAACATCGTGATGATCCAGAAGCGCACTACCACTTGCGTTTCCTTCCAGCCTTTCAATTCGTAGTGATGGTGCAGCGGCGCCATGCGGAACACGCGCTTGCCGGTCAGCTTGAACGAAGTCACCTGGATCATCACCGACACCGCCTCCATCACGAACACGCCGCCCATGATGAACAGCACCAGCTCCTGGCGCACGATCACCGCCACCACGCCGAGCGCCGCGCCGAGCGCCAGTGCGCCGACATCGCCCATGAACACCTCGGCGGGATAGGCGTTGAACCACAGGAACGCCAGTCCCGCGCCGGCGATCGCGCCGCAGAACACCGCCAGTTCGCCCGCGCCGGGGATATAGGGAATGCCGAGATATTTCGAGAACACCGCGTTGCCCGCCACATAGGCGAAGATCGCCAGCGCGCTGCTGACCATCACCGTCGGCAGGATCGCCAGACCGTCCAGACCGTCGGTCAGGTTCACCGCATTGCTCGAACCGACGATGACCAGATAGGTCAGCACAATGAACGCAAAGGCCGAAAGCGGGAACACCAGCAGTTTCAGGAACGGCACGATCAGCTCGGTCTGCGCCGGCAGGGTGGCGGTCTGCCACAGGTAGACGCCGACCGCCAGCGCGATGAGAGACTGCCAGAACATCTTGGCCCTGGCCGACAGGCCCTTGGGGTTGCGATAGACCACCTTGCGGTAATCGTCCACCCAGCCGATCACGCCGAAACCGAGTGTGGTGAGCAGCACCACCCACACATAGGGATTTCGCAGGTCGCCCCACAACAACGTGGTGACGGCAACGGAGATCAGGATCAGCGCGCCGCCCATGGTCGGCGTGCCGGCTTTCACCAGATGCGTCTGCGGCCCGTCATTGCGCACCGACTGGCCGATCTTGTACGCGGCCAGCTTGCGGATCATCGTCGGCCCCACCAGGAACGAGATGCACAATGCGGTCATCGCGGCCATCACGCTGCGCAGCGTGATGTAGTTGAACACGCTGAAGAACCTGATATCTTCGGACAGCCATTGGGCGAGAGCTAAGAGCATTCTTTATTCCTTTGGTAAACGGTGAGTGGCGAGTGGTGCGCGGGATGCGGTTTTCCCGCTCTCCGCTTCCCGCTCGCCACTCTCCAGATATGCCACGACACGCTCCATCCTCATGAAGCGCGATCCCTTCACCAGCACGGTGGCATTCGCATCCAGCTCCGTCTCCAATGCTTTCTGCAAATCTTCGACGCATCCGAAGTGCCGCGCGCCGTCACCGAACTCGCGCACTGCGCCGGCACTCAGTTCTCCCAGCGCGTACAGCCTGTCGATACCAGCCTGCCGCGCCAACGTCCCGATCTCGGCATGGAACGCCGCGGCGCGGTCGCCCAGTTCGCCCATGTCGCCCAGCACCAGCACGCGTCGGCCCTTGTTTTGCGCCAGCACGCCGATCGCCGCACGCAGCGAAGCCGGATTGGCGTTGTAGGTATCGTCGATCAACACCGCATCGTTGCGCGCCTGCTTGCGCTGCAAACGGCCGGCGACGCCGCCGAATCTCTCCAGTCCGGCAGCGATGGCCTCCAGCGGGATGTTCAATGCGATCGCAGCAGCGGTTGCCGCCAGCGCATTACGCGCGTTGTGCTCGCCGGGCACGCGAAGGTTCACGCTGAAATCTCCCGCAGGGGTCTGTGCGTCGAGGCGCAACCCGTCCACCTGCGGTGACCACTGCCCGCCCACATCGGGCTGGCCTGCCAGACCGAATTCGAGCAGTTCGTGCGTGCCGGCCAGCGAACGCCACATCGGCGCATGAGGGTCGTCCGCGTTGATGACCGCCGTGCCGTGGTCGCCCAGCCCGGTAAAAATCTCGCCCTTCGCATGCGCCACAGCTTCCACCGTACCCAGTCCTTCCAGGTGCGCGCCGGCGGCGTTGTTGACCAGCGCGACATCGGGGGCAGCGATGCGGGTCAGGTAATCGATCTCGCCGGAATGGTTCATGCCCATCTCGATCACGGCGTAACGATGCTGCGCACCGAGTTGCAACAGGGTGAGCGGCATGCCGATATCGTTGTTGAGATTGCCACGAGTCGCCAGCACCGCCTCTTCTGCGCCTGCGGCGACGCGCAGGATGCCGGCGAGCATCTCCTTGACCGTGGTCTTGCCGTTGCTGCCGGTGATCGCCACCAGAGGAACGGGAAATTGTTTGCGCCAATGCGCGGCCAACTTTCCCAGCGCGAGGCGGGTATCTTTTACCACCAACAGCGGAATGGTCACGCGCGCGTCGTGTGCGCTGTATCCTTCGACCAGCGCCGCCACTGCCCCGCTCTGTGCTGCCTGGGCGACGAATTCGCCACCGTCGAAATTCTCGCCGCGCAGGGCGACGAACAGGTCGCCCGGTTGCAGCTTGCGAGTATCGCTGGAAACGGCGTTGAAACGCACATCCTCCCCGACCAGTCGGGCGTCGAGTGCTTGCGCGGCCTGCGAGAGCAGCATCATGCCGGCGCCCTCCATGCCTGCAGCGCCTGTCCGGCGACCGTGACATCACTGAACAGGTGTCTTACCCCGCCGATTTCCTGGTAGTCCTCGTGCCCCTTGCCCGCCACCAGCACGGTGTCGCACTGCCGCGCCTGCCCGATGGCGCGCGCGATGGCGGCGTCACGCTCGACGACGACCTCATGGCCGGATGCCGTCATGCCGGCCAGCACTTCCTCGATGATCTTGCGCGGTTCCTCGCTGCGCGGGTTGTCGCTGGTCACGATGCAATGGTCAGAAAACCTCTCGGCGACCAGCCCCATCATCGGGCGCTTACCGCGGTCGCGGTCGCCACCGCAACCGAACACGCAGATCAATCTTCCGCCCGCCGCCGCGCTGACCTCGCGCAATGCCAGCAACACCTTTTCCAGCGCGTCCGGCGTGTGCGCGTAATCCACGATCACCGTCGGCTGCCGCATATCGCCGAGGCGCTGCATGCGCCCGGCGACTGCCTGCACCCGGCCCAGCGAACGCACCGCATCGTCCAGCGCGACATCGCCGACCAGCAGCACCGCCAGCGCGCCCAGCAGGTTCGCCGCGTTGAATCGTCCGACCAGCACGCTATCCAGCCGCGTGCCGCCCCAGCTCGAATGGACATCCAGCTTCAATCCACTGCCGTTCATCTTCAGCAGGCTGCCGTACACCATGCGGATGCCCAGCCGCTCCCCCATCTGCAATGCATCGTCCGTCAATCCGTAGCCGACGACTTCCGGGATTGAAGATTGCGTTTCACGTTCGCCTCCTCTCCCGCCTGCGGGAGAGGATTGAGGAGAGGGCTTAGGGAGAGAGTTGGCAAGAGGGGAAGGCGATACGCCACCCAGAACCAATTCCTCGGCCAGTCCCGCGCCATAAGGGTCGTCCAGGTTGAGTACCGCGAATTTCAGGTGTTCCCAGTCGAACAGCTTGCGCTTGCTTGCCGCATAGCTTTCCATGTCACCGTGATAATCGAGATGGTCGCGGCTCAGGTTGGTCAACAACGCCACGTCGAAGCGCACGCCGTTCACGCGCCCCTGCGCCAGCGCATGCGAGGAAACCTCCATCGCCACGGCGCGCGCGCCGTTATGCCGGTAATCGGACAGCAGCCCGTGCACGCGGATCGCATCCGGCGTGGTATTGGCACTGGCCTGCAGCATGCCCACGAACCCGTTGCCCAACGTACCGATCAGTGCGCAGTTTCTGCCGGCCTCGTTCAGGGCCTGCGCGATCCAGTGGCTGCACGAGGTCTTGCCGTTGGTGCCGGTGATACCCGCCAGCCACAACTTGTCCGAAGGCTGGCCGTATACCGCATCCGCCAGCCAGCCAGCCTTGTGGCGCAGATCCGGCACGGCCAGATTGGGGATCTGCCAGGCGTCGTTCCAGGCAAAATGCTGCGCCTCCCAGACCACCGCGTTCGCGCCCCGCTCGATCGCCTGCGCAATGAACTGCCGGCCGTCGGCCTTTTCGCCGGGGTAGGCGACGAAGGTATCGCCGCGCTGCACCGCACGGCTGTCGGTCACCAACCGCGTGATCGGCACTCCCAGATTTTTCAGTAGCTCAAGGGAGAAACTCATACCTCCTCCCGGACGATGTCAGTCGACGGCGCAATCACGTTATCCAGCGGCGCATCGTTCGGCACACTGAGCGCATGCAGCGTCTCGCCGACCACCCTGCTGAACACCGGCGCGGCGACCTGCCCGCCGTAATATTGGTCATTGCCCGGCTCGTCTATCATCACCGCCACCACCAGCCGCGGATCGGAGGCCGGCGCTAGCCCGACGAACGAGGCGACATAGCGATTGACGTACCGGCCGTTCTCCAGCTTGTGCGCGGTGCCGGTCTTGCCCGCCACGCGATAGCCCGCCACCTGCGCCAGCGGGGCCGTTCCGCCCGGCTGCACCACCAGTTCCATCATGTCACGCAGGGCGCGTGCGGTACCGGCGGAAAACACCTTCCTTCCGGTCGCCGGCGCTTCCAGCCGGAGCAAAGAAACTGGCTTCAACTCCCCATCGTTGGCAAATACGGTGTAAGCGCGCGCCAACTGCAACAGGTTCACGGAGATGCCGTGGCCATAGGAGATGGTGGCCTGCTCGATGGGGCGCCAGGTCTTCGGGTCGCGCAACCTGCCCGGCGCCTCGCCGGGGAAATTGCTGCCGGTCTGCGCGCCGAAACCGCTGTCCGACAAGCTTTGCCACAACGCATCGGATTTCAGTTGCAGGGCCATCTTGGCCACGCCGATGTTGCTGGATTTCTGGATCACCTGCGCCACGGTCAGCACGGATTCGGGATGGGTGTCGTGGATCGTCCTGTTGCCCAGCGTCATCGTGCCGCGCTCGGTGTTGATGACGGTTTCCGGGCGTACCTTGCCGTTCTCGATGGCAGCCGCCACGGCGAACGGCTTCATGGTCGAACCCGGCTCGAACAGATCGGCAACGGCGCGGTTGCGCATCGCCCGGAGGTTGGTTTTGCCGCGATTGTTGGGGTTGTAGCCCGGATAATTGGCCAGCGCCAGCACTTCGCCGCTACGCGCATCCAACACCACCACCGCTCCGGCCTTGGCTCGATGCTGCCGGACGGCCTGCTCCAGTTCGCGATAAGCGAGGTGCTGTATCCTGCCATCCAGGCTCAGCGCGATATCGCTGCCCGGTTTGGGTGCGTGCAGGCTGCCCGCGTCCTCGACGATATGCCCGCGCCGATCCTTGATCACGCGCTGGCTGCCCGGCTTGCCGGCCAGTTGTTCCTGCAAGGCCAGTTCCAGCCCCTCCTGCCCGTTGTCGTCCAGGCCGGTAAACCCCAGAACCTGCGCCAGCTCCTCGCCTGCCGGGTAATAACGGCGGTATTCGCGCTGCAGGGAAACGCCGGGAAGATTCAGCCGCACCACTTGCTCGACCTGTTCGGGAGGCAGCTGCCGCTTGAGATAGACGAAATCGCGTGTAGTGTCGAACAGCCGGCCTCTTACCGCCTCGGCATCCATGCCGAGTATCCGCGCGAGTTGCCTTACCTGGCTGTTGTCGGCCTCGGTATCGGCAGGGCTGGCCCATACCGATTCCACCGGCGTGCTCACCGCCAGCGGCTCGCCGTTGCGGTCGGTGATCATGCCGCGGTGCGCGCTGACCTCGATCACCCGGCTATAACGCGCATCGCCTTTCTTCTGCAGAAACTCGTCGTGTATCCCCTGCAGGTATACGCCGCGCCCCAGCAGGCCGGAGAATCCCAGCAGCAGCAGCACGAACAGCGCGGTGGCGCGCCATCCGGGAAGCCTCACCGTGATGTCTGGATGTGCGCGAGTCGCGTAATTCATGGTTGTCCGTTTGTCTGGCCGTCAGGCTCTACCCGTATAAATCGAACTTGTCCGCTTTGCGGCAACTGCATGCGCAGTTGTCGTGCCGCGATCTTTTCCACGCGCGAAGGTGTGGCCCAGGTGCTCTGTTCCAACTGCAACTGTCCCCATTCAACCTCCATCTGTTCCGCGCGCTCCTTTTCCTTCTGTAACTCGATGAACAGCTTTCGCGCCTTGTGCTGTGAGGTCACCACGCTCAATGCGCAGACCACCACCACCGCCAGCAACAGTGCATTCAGCCCGGTGTCGCCGCTACGCCACATCGCTGCGCTCCGCTACGCGCATCACCGCGCTGCGGGCGCGAGGGTTGGCGCGCACTTCCGCCGCGCCCGCCCGCACTGCCTTGCCGACCAGCCGGCAACGTCCCTGCGGCAGCTCGCTGGCGCGGATCGGCACATTGCGCGGCAACTTGTCGCCCTCCGCCATGTCGCGCATGAAGTGCTTGACCATGCGGTCCTCCAGCGAATGGAAGCTGATCACCACCAGCCGTCCGCCCGGCTTCAGGTGCGTCACACATTCTGGCAGGACCCTTTCAAGCTCCTCGAGCTCGCCGTTGAGATAAATCCGTATAGCCTGAAAGGTGCGTGTCGCCGGGTTCTGCCCGGCTTCGCGGGTACGTACCGCTTTGCCAACCAGCTCGACGAGCTGCCGCGTGGTTTGGACAGGTTGAGTTGCGCGCGCAGCAACAACCGCTCTTGCAATCTGCTTAGCAAACCGTTCTTCGCCGTAATCACGTATCACCTCCGTTAGCAAGCCCTCATCCACCGTCGCCAGCCACTGCGCCGCGGTCATCCCGCTGCTGACATCCATGCGCATATCCAGCGGCGCATCGAAACGAAAACTGAAACCGCGCTCCGCCTCATCCAGTTGCGGCGACGAAACCCCCAGGTCAAGCAGGATGCCGTCCACTTTCTCCACCCCCGCCTCACGCAACACTTCCGCCAGATGCGCGAAACCGCGATGCACCATCCGGAAGCGCGCATCGCGCCACTGCTTTCCCACCGCCACTGCTGCCGGATCCTTGTCCAGCGCGACCAACCTGCCGCGCTCACCCAGACTTTCCAGTATCAAACGACTGTGTCCGCCGCGCCCGAACGTCCCGTCCACATAGATGCCGTCCGGCTTGATCGCGAGTGCGTTTCCAGCTTCATTCAACAGAACTGTCGTGTGGGCCAAGCCCTCACTCACAAGGAGAACCCTTCCAGCTCGGGCGGCAGCTCGCCGCCGATTTGCGACAAGCCCGCATCCTGCTGCGCCTGCCACCTGGCCTCATCCCACAACTCGAACTTGTTGCCCTGCCCGACCAGCATCACGTGCTTGTCCAGCGCGGCGTAGTTGCGCAAGGCGGGAGAGATCAGCACACGCCCGGCGCCATCCATCACGACGTTTTCCGCATAACCGATCAGCAGGCGTTGCAGGGCGCGGCTTTTTGGATTGAACGAAGAAAGCTTGTTCAGCTTGTCGTATATCGGCTGCCATTCCGGCTGCGGATAGACCAGCAGGCATCCGTCGGCATCGGCAGTCAGCACCAGCTGACCCGCGCAATGCGCGAGCAGCATGTCGCGATACCGCGCCGGTATCGCGAGCCTGCCCTTGCTATCCAGATTGAGTTGCGCCGCCCCTTGGAACATTCCCCTAACCCCCACTTTTACCCACTTTTACCCACTTAAGCCCACTATATTGAAAAAAAACCAGCAGGTCAAGCGGAAAAACGGGATTTTTCTTTACAGTACAAAGAGTTAGCGCGGGAAGTTAAGGAAAAATAAATATACTTAAAAAATAATGAATTGCGCAAATAAGCTAAAGTCGTTTGTGATGAGCGACATAGATATTCTGGCCACTTGCCCTTGTTTTTGGCTAGTAGATAAGGGGCCGGGGTCGATTTCTTATGGGCAGCCGGGTTGGGTTGCGTCCGCATGGCAGTCGCGAGGCAGAAACATCAAACGCTGTGCCGCCTGGACAGATGGGTTTGGATTTACAGAAGGGGAATAGTGATGTGAGAAGAAAAGAAATCGCTACCTTTGGTAGGTTTCCCGTTGCGAAAGAAGTGAAGCTGGCCGGTAAGCCGGGTTCTGTCGTGGACAGTCATTCCTCTAGGCGTTTCGTTACCTGACGCTCAAGCGACCTACCCGCTGACGACGCGAGCAACGTCATGGTCAGCCTATTTGGTCTTGCTCCGGATGGGGTTTACCCTGCCGCTGATGTTGCCACCAGCGCGGTGAGCTCTTACCTCGCCATTTCAACCTTGCCGTTTCCCGAAGGAACTTGGGCGGTGTATTTTCTGTGGCACTTTCCATCGCCTCACGGCGTCCGGCTGTTAGCCGGCATCCTGCTCTGCGGAGCCCGGACTTTCCTCTGCATAAAGCAACTATGCAGCGACTGTCTAGCCAGCTTCGGGGCGGAGTCTATCACGGGAGCCCGCACAAAACCGGATGTGCGGGCTGCGTGTTGACACTCCCGCCGATTTCGCCAACACTCCGTTGCCCATGCCGACACCACGTTCCCAATGAAAGAGTTGTTCATCACCGAGACGCGCGCGCGCCTGCGCACCTGGCTGGCGCTCGGCTACACGCTGTTCATCGCCTACGTCAGCCTGTCGCCCTTCACCGGCTGGCGCGAGCAGGGGATGGACTTTGTCGCGGTGCTCGGCGCACCGTTGCATTTGACCTATACGGCGTTCGATGCAGTCGTCAATCTGTTGTCCTATCTTCCGTTCGGCCTGCTGGTCGGCCTGACGTTGCGCGCGCGCTTTTCACCAATGGCCAGCGTGATCCTCGGCGTGTGCCTGGGCGTGCTGCTGTCGGCCGGCATGGAATACCTGCAGATGTTCCTGCCTGCCCGCATCAGCTCGAACACGGATCTGCTGAGCAACAGCATGGGGGCGCTGGCTGGCGCGCTGCTGGCGGTTGGCATCACTTCGCGGCCCCGGCTCCTTGCGCACCTGACGCGCTGGCGCAGCGACCTGTTCCATCACGGCACGGAAATGGATTTCGGGCTGGCGTTGCTGGCCCTGTGGATGTTCGGCCAAGTGAATCCGTCACTGCCGATGCTGGGCAACGTGTTCATCAGCGAGGTGGCGCGCCAGCCGTTCAGCATGCCGCTGCCCGCACCGTTTGACTGGTGGGAAAGCCTTGCCGTGTCGCTGAACCTGCTGATGCTGGGCACGCTGATGCTGACCCTGTTGCGCTCGCAACGCAGGGTCTTTACCGCGCTGCCGGCGGTGCTGTGCCTGGTGGCACTGGCGAAATTCGTCACGGCAGCCTTGCTGCTGAAGTCATGGGCATTGCTGCTGTGGATCAACAGCGAAGCGGTATTCGGCATGCTGGCCGGGTTGCTGTTGTTGCTCGCGCTGTTGTGGCTGCCGCGCACCGCGGCGATCACCGTCGGCGCGGTGATCGCGCTGGGATATCTCGTCATCGTGAACTTCGTGTTCGACAGCAATTCCCCGGCGGCGGCGGCGTCCGTCTACCACTGGCATTACGGCCACCTGCTCAACTACAACGGGCTGGCGCAGACCATCATGCTGGCCTTCCCGGTGTTGCTGCTGTGGCATCTGTGGCGCGTCCGCAAAATATAGGGACTGCACGCGTTGCACGGCCCCGGTCTCGCCGACTGCCGCAAGGGCTCCTATAATTCCTTCATTCTCGATCACCGGAGCAGGTCATGAGTTTTTTCGACAAGCATGTTTTTTTCTGTACCAACCAGCGCGAGGACGGCAGCGATTGCTGCAACCGCTATGGCGCGCAGAAGGCGCGCGACTACGTCAAGGACAAGGTCAAGGCGCTCGGCATCTCCGACCGCAGCAACAGGATACGCATCAACTCCGCCGGCTGCCTTGACCGGTGCGACGACGGCCCGGTGATCGTGATCTATCCGGAAGGCACCTGGTATACCTATGTGGACGAGAGCGACCTCGACCAGATCATCGAGGATCACCTGAAGAACGGCCGCATCGTCGAACGGTTGAAGATCTGATGCCCTCCCAGAAAAAAACCATTCTTGCCGGGCCGGTCGGCCAGATCGAAGGGATGCTGCACCTGCCCGACGAGGCGCCGCACGCGATCGCGGTGGTCGCCCATCCGCTGCCGACGATGGGCGGGACGATGGACAACAAGGTGGTCACCACCCTTGCCAGGACTTTTGTGGAGTCGGGCTTTGCCGTGCTGCGTTTCAATTTTCGCGGCGTGGGCGAAAGCTCGGGCAGCTACGATCACGGCAACGGCGAGTCGCTGGACGCGGCGGCCGCCGCCGAGTTCATGCGGATCGAATTCCCGGGACTGCCCCTGCTCTGCGCGGGATTCTCCTTCGGCGGTTATGTGCAGGCCCGCGCCGCCGAGTCCGTCCGCCCGCAACGGATGGTGCTGGTCGCGCCTGCCGTCGGGCGATTCGAGATGCCGCATGTACCGGACAACACCTTGCTGGTGCATGGCGACCTCGACGAGGTGGTGGGCCTGGATGCGATGTTGCACTGGGCGCGCCCGCAGCATCTGCCGGTCATGGTGCTGGCGGGTGCGGACCATTTCTTCCACGGGCGCCTGACCCAGCTCAAGAAGGTCGTATCACAACACTTGAAAGGAGCGGCGTGAACGCAGTACTGAACGCGCGCGGCCTGCGCAAGTGCTACGGCACGCATGCCGTAGTGGACGGGCTGAACCTGTCCATCCGGCGCGGCGAATGCTTCGGTCTGCTGGGGCCGAACGGCGCGGGCAAGACCACCACGCTGCGCCTGATGCTCGGCCTGATCGCGCCGGACGGCGGCGAACTCGCGCTGATGGGCCATGTCGTCCCGCAGGATGCGCGCGCCGCGCGACTGCGTGTCGGCGTGGTGCCACAGATGGACAATCTCGATCCGGATTTCACCGTGGCGGAAAACCTGCTGGTGTATGGCCGCTACTTCGGCATGAGCGACGCGGCCATCGAGGTGCGCCTGCCGGAACTCCTGGAATTCGCCAACCTGACGCAGAAGCGCGACGCCAGGGTGCCGACGCTGTCCGGCGGCATGAAACGCCGCCTGACGCTGGCGCGCGCGCTGGTGAACGACCCGGAAGTCATCTTCCTCGACGAGCCGACCACCGGGCTCGACCCGCAGGCACGCCACCTGATCTGGCAGCGCCTGCGCGAACTGACCGCGCGCGGCAAGACGCTGCTGCTCACCACGCACTTCATGGACGAGGCGGAACGGCTGTGCCACCGCCTCGCGGTGATGGACAACGGGCGCATCATCAGCGAAGGCACGCCGCGCGAACTGATCGAGCGCAACATCGAGCCGCAGGTGGTCGAGGTATTCGGGGAACAGGCAGCGGATTGGGCCCGCCATCACGCTCCCGCTCTGGCCCAGCGTTTCGAGATCAGCGGCGAATCGGCGTTCTGCTATGTCCGCGACGCGCAGCCGTTGCTGGCTGCCTTGCAGCAGCAGCCGCAATTGCGCTACCTGCACCGCCCGGCCAATCTCGAGGATGTGTTCCTGAAGCTGACCGGGCGGGAGATGCGCGAATGATTTCAAGGCACCAAAAAAACCATCCATCCACGAAAGACACGAAAATCACGAACCGCACGCCCCCTCTGTTGGGAGGAAATATTGTTTTTTCTGGCCTTATTGAAGAATGAAAATCTGAATCCGTGAAATCCATGCTAACCATTTCGTGCTTTTCGTGTCTTTCGTGGACAGGTTTTTTTGGCAAACCAAGATGAAACTCTCCTCTTTTGCCCTGCCGCGCCTGAGCATGCGATTCGTCCCGATCTGGCGGCGCAATTTCCTGGTATGGAAGAAGATGGCGGGACCCTCGATACTCGGGCATCTCGCCGACCCGGTGATCTACATGCTGGGGCTGGGCTACGGGCTGGGCGGGATGTTGCCCGAGGTCGGCGGCATGTCCTACCTCGCCTTCCTCTCCGCCGGGACGGTGTGCTACAGCACGATGAACAGCGCCAGCTTCGAGGCGCTGTATTCCGGCTTTGCGCGCATGCACGAGCAGCGCACCTGGGAAGCGATCCTCAACACGCCGATCACGCTGGACGACATCGTGCTCTCGGAGATCGTCTGGGCGGCGAGCAAGAGCCTGCTGTCCGGAGTGGCCGTGCTGCTGGTGATCTGGCTGCTGGGGCTGTCGCATACATTGCTGTCGCTGTGGATCATCCCGCTCGCGCTACTGGTCGGGCTGTGCTTCGCCGCGCTGGGACTGATCATGACTTCGCTGGCGCCGGGCTACGACTTTTTCATGTATTACTTCACGCTGGTCATCACGCCGATGGTGCTATTATGCGGCGTGTTTTTTCCGGTCGACCAGTTGCCGGCGGCGTTGCAGACGGTATCTTCCATGTTGCCGTTGACGCATGCCGTCGATCTTGCCCGGCCATTGCTGAACGACGCGGTCCCCGACCGCTTCCCGTTGCATATCGCCGTGCTGTCCGGCTACACCCTGGCGGGTTTCTACCTCTCGCTGGCGCTGTTCCGGAAACGGCTTTCTCAATAAGGACGAATCATGTATCTGTGGATCAAGGCATTTCATATCATCATGGTGGTGAGCTGGTTCGCCGGCCTGTTCTACCTGCCGCGCATCTTCGTGAACCATGCGATGGCGACCGAGCCCGCCGAAATCACCCGCCTGAAACTGATGGAAAGCAAGCTGTACCGTTTCGTCACACCGATCGGCGCGCTGGCGGTTATCAGCGGCCTGTGGCTGTGGCTTGGCTATCGGGAGATCTTCTCCGGCGGCTGGCTGCATGTTAAGACTACACTGGTGGCCGGCCTCATCGCCTACCATTTCTATTGCGGCCATCTGCTCAAGGTCTTCGCAGCCGACCGGAATACCCGCAGCCATGTCTGGTTCCGTTTCTTCAACGAAGTACCGGTACTGGTCCTCGCCGCAGTGGTGATCCTCGTCACCGTAAAGCCTTTCTGAAACCATGCCTGATTTTTTCGCCCCCTGCCCGCGCGGCCTTGAGAACATCCTGCGCGACGACCTCGCGGCCATGGGCGCGCAGGACGTGCGCGGCACCGACGGCGGCGTGGAGTTTTCCGGGGACTGGGCGCTGTGCTACCGCGCCAACCTGGAGAGCCGCATCGCCAGCCGCCTCCTGTGGCGGGTGAAGGACACGCGATACCGCAGCGAGCAGGACATCTACAAGGCGGTGTTCGATCTGCAATGGCAGCGCTGGTTCGACGTGACCCATACGATACGCGTCCACACCACCGCGATACGCTGTCCGCTGAAGAGTCTGGAATACATCACGCTGCTGGTCAAGGACGCGGTATGCGACCGCTTCCGCGCGCATTGCAACGAGCGCCCCAGCGTCGACACGCTGGAACCCGACATCCGCATCCACGTGTTCATCGAGGACAGCAGGCTGATGCTGTACCTCGATACTTCCGGCGACGCGCTGTTCAAGCGCGGCGTGCGCTCGCACACCAACATCGCGCCGATCCGCGAGAACCTTGCGGCAGGCATCCTGCGCCTGGCCGGATGGCGACCGGGCACGCCGCTGCTCGACCCGATGTGCGGCAGCGGCACCTTCCTGATCGAGGCCGCGCAGATGTCGCTGAATATCCAGCCCGGCATCGCGCGCGGTTTCGCATTCGAGAAGCTGAAGAATTTCGATGCCGCGCTATGGAACGGGATGCGCGAGCAGGCCATCACCGCACAGCTTCCGGCCGGACCGCTGGAGATATACGGCAGCGACCTGTACGGCGACGCGCTGAAGACCGCGTGGCGCAACCTGCACGAAGCGGGGCTGTCCGAATGCGTGCAGCTCAAGCAGGCCAACGTGCTGGAGATCTCGCCGCCCGCAGAACACGGGATATTGGTGGCGAACCTGCCCTATGGCGAGCGCATGGGCGAACTGGATGAACTGGCGGAACTGTACCCGAAGCTGGGCGATACGCTGAAAAAGAGATTCGGCGGCTGGACGGCTTACCTGTTCACCGCCGACAAGGCGATCCTGAAGCTGATGCGGCTGTCGCCGTCGAAACGCACGCCGCTGTTCAACGGCGCGATCGAATGCCGCTTGCTGGAATACCGGATCGTATCCGGCAGCAACCGGCGTCAGGGAACCTCTGATTAAGTCCCACGTGACCGCGCAGTCGGTTTGGCGGGATGGGATGCAAGGCGCGCGAGGCAGCGAATGGTCAATCCCCTACGCAACAAGCGCAACGCCGCAGACCGCCCGCAAAACCACTGCCCATAAGGGTTGCAACAAAATCGCGCCCTCGCGGCGTTGCGCTCCTCGCAATTTTGTCAGCAACGCGGCTCATGGAGGACCTAATCAGAGGTTCCTTAGGTCATCTTCAGGTTCTCGGTGCCGCTCATCACGTCGCGATCCCCGACCAGCTTGCTTTCCAGTTTGATGCGCAGACGCAGGTCGTTGACCGAGTCGGCGTTCTTCAGCGCATCCTCGTAGGCGATCAGACCGGCTTCGTACAGGTTGAACAGCGCACCGTCGAAAGTCTCCATGCCCAGTTCGCGCGACTTGGCCATCACGCCCTTGATGGCGTGCACCTCGCCCTTGAAGATCAGGTCGGCGATCAGCGGGGAATTGAGCAGGATCTCGATCGCGGCGGAACGGCCGGTACCATCCTTCTTCGGGATCAGGCGCTGCGAGATCAGCGCCTTGATGTTCAGCGACAGATCCATCAGCAGCTGCTCGCGGCGCTCCTCCGGGAAGAAGTTGATGATGCGGTCCAGCGCCTGGTTGGCGCTGTTGGCGTGCAGCGTGGCCATACACAAGTGGCCGGTCTCGGCGAAGGCCACGGCGAATTCCATGGTTTCGCGGTCGCGGATCTCGCCGATCAGGATCACGTCCGGCGCCTGGCGCAGGGTGTTCTTCAGCGCGGCCTCCCAGGTTTCGGTATCCACGCCGACTTCCCGGTGCGTGATGATGCAGTTGATATGCTCGTGCACGTATTCCACCGGGTCCTCGATGGTGATGA
Source organism: Nitrosomonadales bacterium (assembly GCA_016716325.1). Taxonomy (NCBI): domain Bacteria; kingdom Pseudomonadati; phylum Pseudomonadota; class Betaproteobacteria; order Nitrosomonadales; species Nitrosomonadales bacterium. The sequence continues at coordinate 1,845,379 of JADJWO010000001.1, read as the reverse complement.
TGTGGCCGTAGCTGTTCTTGTTGCGGTAGCCGAGCATGCCGGCCAGCGTGGTGGATTTACCGGAACCGGTGCCACCGACCAGGATCACCAGGCCGCGCTTGGTCATCACGATGTCCTTCAGCACCGGCGGCATGCCCATCTGGTCGAGGTCGGGAATCTTGGTGGTGATGGTACGCAACACCATGCCGACGCGCTGTTGCTGCATGAATACGTTCACGCGGAAGCGGCCGATGCCCGGCGGGCTGATCGCGAAGTTGCATTCGTGCGAGGATTCGAACTCCGCCGCCTGCCGGTCGTTCATGATGGCGCGCGCCAGTTCCTGGGTATGCGTCGGGGTCAACGCCTGATTGGAAACCGGGGTCATCTTGCCGTCCACCTTGAACGCGGGTGGAAAACCACTGGTGATGAACAGGTCGGAAGCTTTCTTGCTGAGCATGCCGCGCAGCAGGTTGTGTATCAGTTCGGTGGCCTGGTCTCTTTCCATGATTCAGTAACTCCTTAAGCAGATCGTCTCCGGCGATCAACCGGGGAACATATCCTTGTTCATTGCCTTGCTGCGCGCTTCTGCGGGGGTGATGGTACCGGCTTTCACCAGATTGCTCAGGCACTGATCGAGCGTCTGCATGCCCAGACTTTGCCCGGTCTGGATCGCGGAATACATTTGCGGCACCTTGGCTTCCCGGATCAGGTTGCGGATCGCCGGGGTACAGACCATGATCTCATGCGCCGCCACCCGCCCTGAGCCATCCTTGGTCTTGAGCAGCGCCTGTGAGATCACCGCGCGCAGTGATTCGGACAGCATCGCGCGCACCATTTCCTTTTCGTCGGCGGGGAACACGTCAATGATACGGTCGATGGTCTTGGCCGCCGAACTGGTGTGCAGCGTGCCGAACACCAGGTGGCCCGTTTCCGCTGCCGACATCGCCAGCCGGATGGTTTCCAGGTCGCGCATCTCGCCGACCAGGATGATGTCCGGGTCTTCGCGCAATGCCGAACGCAACGCGTTCTGGAAAGACAGCGTGTCGCGCCCGACCTCGCGCTGGTTGATCAGGCACTTCTTGCTCTCGTGCACGAATTCGATCGGATCTTCCACCGTCAGGATGTGTCCCAGCTCGTGCTCGTTGCGGTGGTTGATCATCGCCGCCAGCGTGGTGGACTTGCCGGAACCGGTCGGCCCGGTGACCAGCACCATACCGCGCGGAAAATCGGAAATGGTCTCGAAACTCTTCGGCGCCTTAAGGTCTTCCAGCGACAGGATCTTCGACGGAATGGTCCGCATGACCGCGCCGGCGCCCCGGTTCTGCACGAACGCGTTGACACGGAAGCGCGCCAGCCCCGGAACCTCGAACGAGAAGTCGACCTCCTTGTTCTCTTCGTAGAATTTGCGCTGCTGGTCGTTCATGATGTCGTACACCAGCGCGTGCACTTCCTTGTGTTCCATCGCGGGCAGGTTGATGCGGCGCATGTCGCCATGCACACGGATCATCGGCGGCAGGCCGGCGGAGAGATGCAGGTCGGAAGCTTTGTTCTTGACGCCGAAGGCAAGCAGTTCAGTGATATCCATTATAATCTTCCCTGATTTGTGAGGCGGTCGTGAGCCGCGCTGATCAAAGACACAAAAGGACAGGCGGCGCGTGGGATTATGACAACAATCACTTCCAACTTGCAAGCCGTGCGCGCCGCGATCGCGGCAGCGGCGGACAAAGCGGGGCGCAATACCGACAGCGTTTCGTTGCTGGCGGTCAGCAAGACCTTTGCGGCTGATGCGGTACGCGAGGCTTATCGTGCAGGACAACCGCGTTTTGCGGAAAGCTATGTGCAGGAAGCGCTGGTGAAGATGGATGGGCTGCGTGACCTGCCGATCGAATGGCATTACATCGGGCCGGTCCAGAGCAACAAGACCCGCGCCATCGCCGAAAACTTCGCATGGGTGCACAGCGTGGACCGGCTGAAGATCGCCGAGCGCCTGTCGGAGCAGCGTCCCGCACAGCTGCCTCCGCTGCAGGTTTGCGTGCAGGTGAACATCAGCGGCGAGAATAGCAAGAGCGGCGTGTCGCCCGACGAAGCCGGCCCGCTGGCGCTGGCTGTCGCAAAGCTGCCGCGCCTGCAACTGCGCGGATTGATGTCGGTGCCCGCGCCGGAGCAGGATGCGACGGCACAACATGCGCCGTTCGCGCGGCTGCGGGAAATGCTCGGCCAGATCAACCGGCAGGGCTTGCAGCTCGACACGCTGTCAATGGGCATGTCGCACGATTTTGCCGCCGCCATCGCGGAAGGCGCGACGATAGTACGGGTAGGGACGGCCATTTTCGGCGCAAGACATTATGGAGACAGCACATGAACATCTGCTTCATCGGCGGCGGCAACATGGCGACCGCACTCATCGGAGGCCTGCTCGGCAAGGGTTTTGCCGCGCAGCAGATCAGCGTGGTCGAGATCAACGCGGAAAGCCGCGCGCGACTGCATGACGGTTTCGGCGTACGTGCCGTGGACGATATCGCCGCAGGCCTCTCCGGCAGCGACGTCATCCTGCTTGCCGTCAAGCCGCAGCAACTGCGCGAGGTGGCACAACAGATCGCGAAACAGCTCCACGGCCAGCTGCTGATCTCCATTGCCGCCGGCATCCGCGCAACCGACCTGGCGCGCTGGTGCGCCAGCCAGTCGATCGTGCGCGCGATGCCCAACACGCCGGCCCTGATCCGGAGCGGCATGACCGGTCTGTACGGCCTGCCTGCGGTGAGCGCGGCACAGCGCGGGCAGGCGCAAGACATCCTGGCGGCAGTCGGCGAAACCCTGTGGCTGGAAGACGAAGCGATGCTCGATGCCGTCACGGCGATCTCCGGCAGCGGTCCGGCCTATGTGTTCTATTTCATCGAGGCACTGCAACAGGCAGCCGTCGAACTCGGGTTCGACCACGAGGCGGCACGCCGCCTGAGTCTGGCGACCTTCCTTGGCGCAAGCAAGCTGGCCGCAGACAGCGGGGACGATGCCGGCGTGCTGCGCGCGCGCGTCACGTCGAAGAACGGCACCACCGAGCGCGCCCTGCTGAGTCTGGCAGCCAACCGCGTTGCCGAACACATCGTGCAGGCCGCCCGGGCGGCCGAGGCGCGCTCCCGCGAAATGGGCGACGAACTGGGGCAACAATGATGATCAACGAAGCGCTGCTGTTCCTGGTCGATATCCTGCTGCAACCCTTCGCGGCGATCCTGCTGATGCGCTTCCATCTGCAGTGGCTGCGCGCACCGCTGCACAACCCCGTCGGGGAATTCGTCATGACGCTCACGGACTTCGTGGTGCTGCGCGCACGGCGTTTCATCCCCTCCGCATGGGGATTCGACAGCGCGACACTATTGCTCGCGCTGCTCGTCGAAACACTCTATCTGGCCTGCTTCATCGGTCTGCAGGGCTATCCCTTCCACGGCTTCCCGCTGGCCGGGCTGCTGTTCTGGTCGGCGGTCAAACTGCTCAAGATCAGCCTGTATCTGCTGATGGGCGCGCTGTTCATCCAGGCGATCCTGTCATGGGTAAGCCCGCATTCCCCGTTTACGCCGGTGCTGGCCGGCCTCACCGGACGCTTCCTGCGGCCGCTGCGTCGCATCGTACCGATGGTCGGCAACCTGGATCTATCCGTGCTGGTATTGTTCATCGTCTGCAACCTGATATTGATCCTGCCGGTCGGCGCGCTGGAACAATTCGCCACACGGTTGCTGTGATGGCCGACTGGTATCGCAGACACGGGGAGACGCTCACGCTCACCCTGCATGTGCAGCCCGGCGCGAAACACAGCGGGATCGCCGGGTTGCATGGCGATGCACTCAAGATCAGGCTTGCCGCGCCGCCTGTCGAAGGCCGCGCCAACGACGCATTGCTGCGCTTCATCGCGGAACTGTTCGGCGTTCCGTTGCGGCAGGTGGAACTCAAGCAGGGTGGGCAGTCGCGCCACAAGGTCGTGGCGGTCACCGGCAGCGCCGTCGAACCGGAGGACCTTCCGGGCGTTTGAATGCAGGGCTGCGTGCCCGTCACATCAGAATGACGTCGTACTGCTCCTGGCTGTAGATCGTTTCCACCTGCATCGAGATGGGTTTGCCGATGAAGTCGGAAAGTTGCGCCAGCGCCTGCGACTCTTCCTCGAGGAACAGGTCGATCACTTGTTGCGAAGCCAGGATGCGGTATTCGCGCGCGTTGAACTGGCGCGCCTCGCGCACGATCTCGCGCAATACCTCGTAGCACACGGTCTGCGCGGTCTTCACCTCGCCGCGCCCCCGGCAGGTCGGGCAGGGCTCGCACAGCAGATGAGCAAGGCTTTCGCGGGTGCGCTTGCGCGTCATCTCCACCAGCCCCAGCGAGGAAAAACCGTTCACGCTGATGCGCGTATGGTCGCGCGACAGGGCGCTCTTGAACGCCTCCAGCACGGCGTCGCGATGTTCCTGCATATCCATGTCGATGAAGTCGCAGATGATGATGCCGCCCAGGTTGCGCAGGCGCAGCTGCCGTGCGATGACCTGCGTGGCTTCCAGATTGGTCTTGAAGATCGTGTCGTCGAAATTGCGCAGCCCGACGAAACCGCCGGTGTTCACGTCGATGGTGGTCAGGGCCTCGGTCTGGTCGATGATCAGGTAGCCACCCGATTTCAGATCCACACGCTTCGACAGCGCGCGCTCGATCTCCTCCTCGACGGCATACAGGTCGAACAACGGGCGGACGCCGATGTAGTGCGACAGCTTGTCGATCGCATCGGGATTGTAGTCGCGCGCAAAATCCACCATTTTCTGGTAGGTGCTGCGCGAATCCACCAGGATGCGCGACGTATCCTGGGTAACGAAATCACGCACCACTCGCAGGCCGAGATTGAGTTCCTGATACAGCAATTGCGGCGCACTGGCAGTCTGCGAGATGTTCTGCAGATTGCTCCAGAGCTTGTCGAGGTAGGCGATATCCCTTGAAAAATCCGTGTCGTTCGTTGTCTCCGCCACGGTGCGGATGATATAGCCGCCCCGGTGGTCGGGTGGCAGCGCGGCCTGCAACTTGTCGCGTAGCGCATCGCGCTGTTCCTCGTTGTCGATGCGCTGCGACACGCCGATACGCTTTTCCTGCGGCAGGTACACCAGCAGGCGCCCCGCGAAACTGAGTTGCGTGGTCAGCCGCGCACCCTTGGTGCCGATAGGCTCCTTGATGACCTGTACCAGCAGATTCTGCCCCTCGGAGAGCACCCTCTCGATCGGCTTGGCCGGATCGCCGTTGTTGCTGTTCTCCCAGATGTCGTCCACGTGCAGGAATGCCGAACGCTCCAGGCCGATGTCGACGAAGGCGGACTGCATGCCCGGCAATACCCGCTTGACCCTGCCGAGATATACGTTGCTGACGATGCCGCGATTGCGGCTGCGTTCGATGAGCAGTTCCTGCACGGCACCGAGTTGCATCACCGCGACGCGCGTTTCCTGCGGGGTAACGTTAATAAGGATCTCTTCGCTCATGGCACGGGGTAGTCGAATGATTGCAGCAATTGTACCGTCTCGAACAACGGCAGTCCCATCACGCCGGAATAGCTGCCCGACAGGTGTTCGATGAACGCGGCGGCATGGCCCTGGATGGCGTAGCCACCCGCCTTGTCCGCATATTCGCGGGTGAGCAGATAGCTCCGGATGCGCTCCTCGTCGAGTTCGGCAAAGCGCACCGTGGAGACGGAAAGCGCGGTTTCGATCCGGTCGCCCAGCGCGATCGCCACCGCGCTGAACACCTGATGATCCCTGCCGGAAAGGCGGTGCAGCATCCCGGCAGCCTGTTCGGCGTCTTCCGGTTTGCCCAGCACTTTGCCGTCCAGCGCGACCGTCGTATCCGCGGCCAGCACCGGGAAAGGTGGCAACCGGCGGAATTGCAGCGCGGCATGTCCCGCCTCCGCTTTCTCTCGGCACAGGCGTTGCACATAATCTTCCGGCGCCTCGCCGGAATGAGGCGTCTCGTCTACGTCGACCGTGCGGCGCGGGTCGCTGCGCAACAGCAGCATCTCGAAACGGATGCCGATCTGCTTGAGCAGTTCGCGGCGGCGCGGGCTTTGCGATGCAAGATAGATACGCGGCTGGATGATGGTCATGTCAAATTCAGGTAAATGGGAAGCGGGGCGGCCATGCGGACCTTAGTGGAGAGCGGGAAAAGCCCCCTTCCTCCTTCCCGCTGAAGCGCATAGCGCTGATCCATTCTCTGTTCTCCATATCCTATTCTCTGTGGTAAGGGTGATTGTGCAACAGGCTGTACGCCCGATACAACTGCTCGGCGAGCAACACGCGCACCATCGCATGCGGCAGGGTAAGCGCGGACAGCGCCATGATGCGTTGCGCCGCCTGCCTGACCGACTCGTGCAGGCCGTCCGCCCCGCCGATGATGAACGCGACATCGCGCCCCTCGCGCATCCACTCCTGCATCTGGGCGGCAAGCGCCCTGGTGGTCGGCTGCGCGCCGTGTTCGTCCAGCGCGATGCGCAGGCAGTTTTGCGGCAGCGCGGCGAGGATGCGCTGTGCTTCCGTTTCCATGATCTGCGCGGTGGTCTTGCCTGTGGTGCGCGGCTCGGGCTTGATCTCGACCAGTTCGATCTTCGCCTCGCGCGGCATGCGCTTGGCGTATTCGTTGAAGCCCGCCGTGATCCAGTCCGGCATCTTGTGCCCCACCGATACGATGAGCAGCTTCATGCCTGAGGAAGCCCTTCGTCCACGAAAACAAACGGGAAGCTCGCGCTTGACATGACCCGTTCACTCATTTCGTGGTTTTCGCGGACAGATCGGGGCCGTGTCATTCCGGCTTCTTGGCCAGCTTGGGGCGCGCCGCCTGGGCCCTGCTCCACAATTCTTCGAGATTGTAATAGTCGCGGATGGCCGGCTGCATGATATGCACCAGCACCTCGCCCAGATCGACCAGTATCCATTCGCCGCCGTCTTCCCCCTCGCGACCCAGGACAGTTTCGCCGCGCTCTTTCAGCTTGACCACCACATTATCGGCAAGCGCCCTGGTCTGGCGCGTGGATTGCGCACTGGCGATGATCATGCGATCGAACAGCGGACTGAGTTTGCTGGTGTCGATCACGGTGATGTCCGTGGCCTTGACGTCCTCCAGTGCGGAAACAACGGCCTGTGTCTTTTCTTCGGTAGTCAGCATGGTGTGTATAAATGATGTTGATGAATATAGTCCGCCACTGCATTGGGCAGCAGGTAGCGTATCGTGCGGCACTCCGCGACCCGGCTGCGGATCAGCGTGGCGGAGATCTCCAGTTTCGGGATGGCCAGTTCGACGATGCCGCCGCCGGGTCGTTGCGACAACCCGTCCACGGCGCACAAACGCTCAAGGTAGTGACGCCGCAGTTCCGGCGTCGCGCTGTGGATGCGTTCCTCCAGTGAATAGCCGGGGCGGTAGCCCACCACGACATGCGCCAGGTCGAGCACGTTTTCCCATTCGTGCCAGGTGTGCAATTGCAGAAAGGCATCGCCGCCCATCAGCAGGCACAACGGTTGCGATGCGCCGGACTCGGCGCGCAATTCGCGCAGCGTATCCACCGTATAGCAGCGGGTCGTCCTGGCGACCTCGCGCTCGTCCAGCACGAAAGCCGGCTGGTCGGCGATGGCGAGTTCCACCATCGCGCTGCGGTGCTGTGCGGTCGTCCGGGGGCGATCACGGTGCGGCGGGACACCCGCCGGGATGAAGCGAATCTGTCGCAGGCACGCCAGTTCCAGCATCTCCTCGGCAAGGCGCAGGTGCCCATAATGAATGGGATCGAAGGTACCGCCGAGGATACCGATGGGTTTGCTGTCCACCGGTTACAGCGCCAGCCTGCGAATGTCGGCCAACACCTGCGCAAGATAGGCGGTGAAGCGCGCCGCAGCGGCGCCGTCGATCACGCGATGATCGTAGGACAGCGACAAAGGCAGCATCAGGCGCGGCACGAATTCTCCGTCCTTCCACACCGGTTTCATGCTGGAGCGCGACACGCCGAGGATCGCCACTTCCGGCGCGTTGATGATCGGCGTGAACCCGGTGCCGCCGATCCCGCCCAGACTGGAGATCGTGAAGCAGCCGCCCTGCATGTCGGCGGCGGAGATCTTCTTCTCGCGCGCCCGCGCGCTGACCTCGCCCAGCTCCTGCGCGAGTTGCACGATGCCCTTCTTGTCCACGTCGCGCAGCACCGGCACCATCAGGCCGTCCGGCGTATCCACCGCGACGCCGATGTGGAAGTATTGCTTGAGCACCAGATTCTCGCCGCTGGCATCCAGCGAGGCGTTGAACTCGGGATATTTCTGCAACGCCGCCACGGCAGCCTTGAGCAGGAACGCCAGCGGCGTGATCTTGATGTTCTGCTTGGCGTATTCCGTGCCGAGTTGCTTGCGGAATGCCTCCATCTCGCTGATATCGGCCTCATCGTGCTGCGTGATGTGCGGGATCATCACCCAGTTGCGGTGCAGGTTCGCGCCGGAGATCTTCTTGATGCGCGACAGCGGCCTGGATTCGATGGCGCCGAATCTGGAAAAGTCCACTTCCGGCCACGGCAGCAGGCCGGGCAACGCACCGCCGCCAGCCGCACCACGCGGTTGCGCCAGCGACTGCTTGACGAAGTTCTGCACGTCGTCCCTGGTGATACGACCTTTTTCGGCGCTGCCTTTGACTTGCGCGATATCCACCCCGAGTTCGCGCGCGAAACGGCGGATGGCCGGGCTGGCATGCGCGTTGCCGGCGGATGAAGCGGCAACGGCAGGAGAAGCAACGACCGGTGCTGCCGGCGGGACAGGCGTTACCGCCGGAGCAGGGGCGGGCGGCGCGTCGGCATGCCGGGCCGATGCCGCGGCCGGTATCGCCGCAGCGGCAGCGCCGGTTTGCACCAGCACGATCAGATCACCCTCCGATACCTTGTCGCCGACCTTGACCCTGACTTCCTTGACCACACCATCGAACGGTGCCGGCACGTCCATGGTCGCCTTGTCGGTCTCCAGTGTGATCAGCGCCTGATCGGACTTGACGGTATCACCCGGCTGGACGGCGACCTCGATGATCTCCACCCCTTTGTAATCGCCGATGTCCGGCACCAATACGTTCTTGATCTCTGCCATCTTCATTCTCCCCGGCTTATACGGTCACCGGATTCGGCTTGTCCGGATTGATCTTGTATTGCTTGATCGCCTTGCTGACCACGCCCGCTTCGATGGTGCCTTCGTCGGCCAGCGCCTTCAGCGCGGCGACGGCCACGTAGTGGCGGTCCACCTCGAAGAACTCGCGCAACTTGCGGCGGAAGTCGGAACGACCGAAACCGTCGGTACCCAGCGTCTTGTACTGTGCCTTCACGTACGGACGGATCTGGTCGGCATAGCTGCGGATGTAGTCGGTCGCGGCCACCACCGGCGTCTTGGCCTCCAGACACTGCTCGACATAGCTCGCTCGCGCCTTGGCTTCCGGATGCAGCATGTTCCAGCGCTCGCAGTCGATGCCGTCGCGGCGCAGTTCGTTGAAGCTGGTCACGCTCCACACATCGGCGGCCACACCGAAGTCCTTCTCCAGCAGCTCGGCCGCGGCGATGACCTCGCGCAGGATGGTGCCGCTGCCCAGCAGTTGTACCCTGGCTTTCGCCTTGGCCTTGCCGGCGCTGAACTTATACATGCCCTTGATGATGCCTTGTTCGGCCCCCTTGGGCATCGCGGGATGCGTGTAGTTCTCGTTCATCACCGTGAGGTAATAGAACACATCCTCCTGTTCCTGATACATGCGGCGCATGCCGTCCTGCACGATCACCGCCAGTTCATAGGCGAAGGTCGGATCATAGGACACGCAATTGGGGATGGTCGCGGCCATCAGATGACTGTGGCCGTCCTGATGCTGCAGGCCTTCGCCATTCAGCGTGGTACGTCCGGCAGTACCGCCGACCAGGAAGCCGCGCGCGCGCAGGTCGCCCGCCGCCCAGGCCAAGTCGCCGATGCGCTGAAAACCGAACATCGAATAATAGATATAGAACGGGATCATCGCCGTGCCGTGGTTGGCATAGGCGGTTGCCGCAGCGATCCAGTCGGCCATGCCGCCGGCCTCGTTGATGCCCTCCTGCAAGATCTGGCCGCTTGCCGATTCCTTGTAGAACATCAGCTGGTCGGCATCCTGCGGGGTGTATAGCTGTCCGACCTGCGAGAAGATGCCGAGCTGGCGGAACATGCCTTCCATGCCAAAGGTACGCGACTCGTCCGGCACGATAGGCACCACCTGTTTGCCGATGGCTTTGTCTTTCACCAGTACGCCCAACAAGCGCACAAACGCCATGGTAGTGGAGATCTCGCGGTCATCCGTGCCTTTCAGCAACGCGTCGAAGGCCGACAGGCCGGGGATGTCGAGCTTGGCGGCAACCGGCTTGCGTGCCGGGATGGTGCCCATGGTCGCGCTGCGCTCGCGCAGATATTTCATCTCCTGACTGTCTTCGGCGGGACGCACGAACGGCACATCGGCCAGTTGCTCGTCGGTGACCGGGATGTTGAAACGGTCGCGGAATTTGCGCAGCGATTCCCCGTCCATCTTCTTCTGCTGGTGGGTCGGGTTCTGCGCCTCGCCGGAGGAACCCATGCCATACCCCTTCACCGTCTTGGCGAGGATCACCGTCGGCTGGCCCTGGTGCTTGCTGGCGGCCGAATAGGCGGCGAACACCTTGTGCGGATCGTGGCCGCCCCGGTTCAGGCGCCAGATCTCGTCGTCGGACATATCGGCGACCAGTTCCAGCAATTCGGGATATTTTCCGAAGAAATGCTGGCGCACATATGCGCCGTCCCTGGACTTGTAGGTCTGGTATTCGCCGTCCACCACTTCCTGCATGCGCTTGAGCAGCAGGCCGCTCTTGTCCTTGGCCAGCAGGCGGTCCCACTTGCCGCCCCAGATCACCTTGATGACGTTCCAGCCGGCGCCGCGGAACACGCCTTCCAGTTCCTGGATGATCTTGCCGTTGCCGCGCACCGGGCCGTCCAGACGTTGCAGGTTGCAGTTGATCACGAAGATCAGATTGTCCAGTCCTTCGCGTCCGGCCATTGAGATCGCGCCCAGCGATTCCGGCTCGTCGGTCTCGCCGTCGCCGAGGAAGGCCCACACCTTGCGGCCGTCGGTCTGCGCCAGGCCGCGATGCTGCAGGTAGCGCATGAAACGCGCCTGATAGATCGCCATCAGCGGCCCCAGGCCCATCGACACGGTGGGAAACTGCCAGAAATCAGGCATCAGCCAGGGGTGCGGATAAGAGGACAGCCCGTCGCCGTCCACTTCCTGGCGGAACTTGCGCAACTGGTCTTCGCTGAGGCGGCCTTCGATAAAGGCGCGCGCATACATACCAGGCGAGGAATGCCCCTGGAAATACACCAGGTCGCCGCCATGATCGTCGGTCCTGCCGTGGAAGAAGTGGTTGAAGCCCACGTCATACAAGGTCGCCGCGGAAGCGAAGCTGGCGATGTGACCGCCCAGTTCGGAAGATTCCTTGTTCGCATTCAGCACGATCGCCATCGCATTCCAGCGCATCAGCGCGCGGATGCGGTGCTCCAGTTCCTTGTTGCCGGGCGAACGCTCCTCCTTGTCCAGCGGGACCGTATTGATATAAGGCGTGGTCGCGCTGATCGGCATGTCGTCGCCGGCCAGGCGCGCATGATGGATCAGTTGATCGAGCAGGAAATGCGCACGTTCCGCACCTCCGCTTCTCCGCGCCGAATCGAGGGCATCCAGCCATTCCTGCGTTTCCTGCGGGTCGTAATCGGATTGTCGTGTCACCATTTCTGCAGATCTCCAAAATAAAGCCGTTGGCGCCTATGTCGCGCAATGTATCGTTTCGTTCTCCGTCACCAGCCACTCCACCTTGCGGTCGGTGCTCTCCTGCGGGATCTCCGCCACCACCTGCATCCCGAACGCCCCGGCGGCCAGAGCCGGACGGTGCGGCACATGCGCCAGTAGCTTGTCGAAATAGCCGCCGCCATAACCCAGCCGCGCGCCGGCGCGGGTGAACGCCACACCGGGCAGCAGGACGAAATCCAGTTCGCCCATCGCGTCGAACCTGTCGCAGCGCTCCGCGAGCGGCTCACGGATGCTCCACAAACCGGGTGCCACATCATGCTGCAAGTCGCGTACCCGGTACAGGTCCAGATGCTTGCTGGCACGGTTCACACGCGGCAGCAACACCCGCTTCCCATCCTCCAGCGCCCGCTGCACCCATGATTCGGCGGCCAGTTCCGCGCCGAAATTCAGGTACCCCAGCACGGTCTGGGCAGCGCGGTACGCCGGCAGGCGGCACACGCCATCCACGACGGCGCAGCTCCAGTGCAGACGTTCGGCGGCAGACACCTCATCGCGGGCGGCGATTATACGTTGCCTGAGAGCCTGCTTCCTAGCCTGAATGTCACTCATGGCAGCAAACCTTCCTTAATTCACCCCGCATTTAACAGCCAACTACCATTAATTCCGCTTAATTTCGCGCATCGTCAGAATAATCAGCCCAGGAACAACTGGTACGCAGGGTTGGCACTCTCGTCCCAGTAGCGATAACCGAGCGCATCCAGGAATTTCCGCAACGCCTGCGTGTCATGGTGCGGCACCTGCATGCCGACCAGCACGCGACCATAGTCCGCGCCGTGGTTGCGGTAGTGGAACAGGCTGATGTTCCAGTTGTGGTTCATGCTGTTGAGGAAGCTCATCAATGCGCCGGGACGCTCCGGGAACTCGAAGCGGAACAGGATCTCGTCCTTCGCCTCAGGCGCGTGACCGCCGACCAGATGACGCAGGTGAAGCTTGGCCACCTCGTTGTCGCTCAGATCCAGCGCGGGCAGCCTGTTGCGCTGCAACCGGCCCACCAGCGCGGCCGTCTCCTTCTGGTCGTGCACCTGGATGCCGACGAACACCTGCGCCTCCTTCGGATCGGCAAAACGGTAGTTGAATTCGGTGATGTTGCGCTTGCCGATCAGCGAACAGAATTTGCGGAAACTGCCCGGCGTTTCCGGGATGGTGACGGCGAGGATCGCCTCGCGCCGCTCGCCGATCTCGGCGCGTTCCGCGACGAAACGCAGCCGGTCGAAATTCATGTTCGCGCCGCTGGCGATGGCCACCAGCGTTCTGCCTGCGAGCTGCTCACGCCCGGCATACAGCTTGGCGCCGGCGATCGCCAGCGCGCCGGCCGGCTCGAGTATCGAGCGCGTATCCTCGAACACATCCTTGAGCGCGGCACAGGTCGCGTCGGTATCCACCAGCACGATCTCGTCCACCAGCTTGCGGCACAGGCGGAAGGTCTCGCTGCCCACCTGCTTCACCGCCACGCCGTCCGCGAACAACCCGACATGGTCGAGCCGGACGCGCCGCCCGGTCTGGACGGAGCGGTGCATGGCATCGGAATCCGCCGGCTGCACACCGATGACCTTGATCTCGGGACGCAATTCCTTGACGTACGCCGCCACGCCGGAGATCAGCCCGCCGCCGCCGATGGGCACGAAGATCGCGTGGATCGGCTGGGTATGCTGGCGCAGGATCTCCATCGCGATGGTGCCCTGTCCGGCGATCACGTCCGGATCGTCGTAGGGGTGGACGAAGGCCATGCCGTTCTGTTTTTCCAGTTCCAGCGCGTGCAGGTAGGCATCCGAATAGGAGTCACCATGCAGCACCACTTTTGCGCCGCGCGCCTTCACGGCATCGATCTTGATCTGCGGGGTGGTGGACGGCATCACGATGGTCGCCTTGCAGCCGAGTTTTTGCGCGGACAGCGCCACTCCCTGCGCGTGGTTGCCCGCCGAAGCGGCGATCACGCCGCGCTTGAGCTGCTCCGGCGTGAGCTGCGCCATCTTGTTGTAGGCGCCGCGCAGCTTGAACGAAAACACCGGCTGCATGTCCTCGCGCTTGAGCAGGATGGTATTGCCGGTGCGCGCCGAAAGATTGGGCGCGACCTCCAGCGGCGTTTCCACCGCCACGTCATATACGCGCGCATTGAGAATGCGTTTCAAATATCCACTCATGATCCGGCCTGCCCGAAAAAATACCCGCGAAGATTAGCACAAAAGCTTTCCGCGGCCCTTGCGACACAAGGCAAAATCGGTTCAAATGCCGCGCATGGAAAACAGCGGCCAACACGGCATCGTCATACTCACGCGGGTAAATTACCTGCCCGACCAGTCGGATGAATCGGGCGACCGCTTCGTCTTTTCCTATACCATCAGCATCACCAATTCCGGCCGGAAATCCGCCAAGCTCATCAGCCGCCACTGGATCATCACCGACGCATACAACCACGTACAGGAGGTACGCGGGAAAGGCGTGGTCGGCGAACAGCCCCTGCTCGAACCGGACCAGAGTTTCGAATACACCAGCGGCACGGTATTGGCCACGCAGGTCGGCACGATGCATGGCAGCTACCAGATGCGGGCCGAGGACGGCACCGAATTCGAGGTCGAGATCCCGCAATTCGTATTGAGCGTCCCGCGTGTCCTGCATTAACCCAAGCGCACCCGGATTAGCCTGCCATGCCCGGAACGATGTTGTGGGAGCGCAATTTATTGCGCGATTACGAGTTGCAAAAATACTATCGCGCAATAAATTGCGCTCCCACATGGTATGGCTCATACCGTTGCTGCTCCTGGCGGCCTGTGCCGCGCCGCCCAAGCCGCCCGTCGAGCCCGTGCCGCCTGTCGTCCCGCCCGCCGCACCTTTCGCGGCCAGCACATGGGAGAGTCTGCCCGACTGGCAGGCCACCGACCTGCAGCCGAGCTGGCCGGCATTCCTGCAAAGCTGCCGCGTCCTGAAGAACAAACCGGCCTGGCAACCGGCATGCGCCAGCGCCGAACAACTGACTCGGCCGGACAACGCGACACTGCACGCCTTCTTCGAGGATAGTTTCACACCCTACCAGGTGATCAACCCGGACGGATCGTCGCAGGGACTGGTCACCGGATATTACGAGCCGAAACTCTCCGGCAGCCGCGTGCGCACCGGGCGCTTCCGCCATCCGCTCTATGGTGTGCCGGACGACATGCTGACCATCGACCTGGGCGAGGTCTATCCGCAACTGAAGGATCTGCGCCTGCGCGGTCGCCTGCAGGGCAAGCGCGTCGTGCCCTATTACAACCGCGCCGACATCGGCAACGGCAAGGCCGCCCTGCAGGGGCGCGAACTGTTCTGGGTGGACGACGAGATCGACCTGTTCTTCCTGCAGATCCAGGGCTCGGGACGCATCGAACTGCCGGACGGCGAACTGGTCAAGGTGGGCTATGCCGACCAGAACGGCCATCCCTACGTCTCCATCGGCAAGAAACTGGTCGAAACGGGAGAACTGAAACTCGAGGAAGCTTCGATGCAGGGCATCAAGGACTGGGCGACCAGGAATCCCGGCAAGCTGGCCGCGCTGCTCGAACAGAATCCCAGCTACGTGTTCTTCCGCATCCTGCCGAGCGGCCTGTCCGCGCCGCTGGGCGCACTGGGCGTGCCGCTGACCGGCGGCTACAGCATCGCGGTGGATCCGCGCACCACCCCGCTGGGTGCGCCGGTGTTCCTCGCCACGACCTGGCCGAACACCGCCGATCCGCTGAACCGACTGATGCTGGCGCAGGATACCGGCGGCGCCATCAAGGGCGCGGTGCGTGCCGACTTCTTCTGGGGCTTCGGCGAACAGGCGGGCATCCATGCCGGCCGCATGAAACAGAACGGCCGGATGTGGGTGTTGTTTCCGAAAGGCGCGGAACCGTCGCTATCTATAAAGTAAATCTCGCGCAGCGATCCGTTCGCATCCTCTCCCGCTTGCGGGAGAGGATTGAGGAGAGGGAAGCCCGCTGTATGCTGGCATCATGGCTCGACAGACTCGCCACGAATGCATTAAATCCGCGTTGCCCTAACTGACGATATGCACGCGGTTGCGGCCGCTGCGTTTGGCCGTGAACAACTCCTGTTCCGCCAGTTCGAGGAGTTCCACGCCGCCGGTTTCACGGTCGGGGATGCGATGTACGCCGCCGATGCTGATGGTCACCACGCCGTGCGACGACTCGCTGTTCGGGATGCTGAGGGCGCGCACCTGTTCGCAGAGCTTCTGCGCATGCATGCGCAGATCGTCGATGCTGGACGCCAGCGAGACCACCGCGAAATCCTCCTTGCCGTAGTGTGCCGCGCAATCCGTACTGCGCGCAAAGGATTTGGCGACGCATTCACCCACCATGCGCATGCATTCCTCGCCCGCCGAAAATCCGTAGGCCTCGTTGAACTGCTGGAAGTTGTCGAGATCGATCATCAGTACCGACAGTTCGCAGTGGGTGCGCTGCGCGGTGGCGCGCAGTTCGGCGAACCGTTCGTCAAAATGCTGGCGGTCACCCAGAGCGGGATGGTGGCTGTCGCTGACCGCCCCGTTCAACTGCTGGTTGAGCGCCTTCAGATCCAGGTGTGGCTGGTTCATGTGCTGTTCGAGCAGGACGCGGGCCGTCGCATCCTGCTGCACGCCGATGTAATGCGTGAGCTTGCCGTCGGCGTCACGCACGGGCGCGATGCTGAGCTCGTTCCAGAACATCGAGCCGTCCTTGCGGTAATTGCGCAGCGTGACGGTGCACCCCTCCTGCCTGGAAGCGGCCGCGCGGATGATCGCCAATTCCGGCTGGTCTGTATCGTTGCCCTGCAGGATGCGATAACTCTTGCCGATGATCTCGGCGCTGTTGTAGCCGGTCAGCCTTTCGAATCCCTTGTTGACGTAGATCAGCGGATAGCCCGCCTGCCTGGCGTCGGTGATGGTGATGCCGTCCTGCGACTGGTCGAGCGCCTGGAGCAACAGGTCGCGCGGGATTTCATTGGTAGTATCCATAACGTTCTTACTTTTTTCCGGCCTCGTTCAGGCGCTTCTCCAATTCCTCTGCAGGCAGGTATCCGGGCACTTGCACGCCGTCGGCGAAGATCAGGTTGGGTGTGCCGTTGACACGCAGCTTCCTGGCCAGCGCCGCCACCTTGTCGGTCTGCAGCTTGCAGGATGCGTCGGGCGGGCGGACGCCATCCAGCATCAGCCCATCCCACGCCTTGACCGGGTCCCTGGCGCAGCGGACGTTGCGCACGAGCACGTCCGACCCCTGGAAGATCGGGTACATGAACATGTACAGCGTGACGTTGGACACGCGATCCAGTTCCTTTTCCAACTTTTTGCAGTAGCCGCAGTTGGGATCGGTGAAGTAGGCCATCTTGCGCTTGCCGTTGCCCTTCACCTTTTTCACCGCGATGTCGAGCGGCAGCTTGTCGAACTCGATCGCGAACAGCTTGCGGCGGCGCTGCTCGGTGATGTTGCTGCGACTGCTCACCTCGATCACGCTGCCGTCGAACAGGTACTGCCCCTGTTCGTCGGTGTACAGCAGGTCGTCGCCGATGACGATCTCGTACAGCCCGGCATAGGGCGTCTTGACGATATGCTCGATGTTGCCGATGCCGGGGAACTTGCTTTGCAGCGACTCCCGTATCTCCTTCTCCCCGGCATAGGCGGAAGACAGGCAGGCAAACAGGAACAGCGCGAGGAGTCTTTGGACAAAATTCATTTCATTCTTCCCGGAAAGTCATGGATCGGTGTCAGTTAAAAGCGTGTCGCATCAGCGATTTCTTCAGCGGAACCAGGCGGTTGGTAGCCCCCAGCCCGGCATTGCGCAGGATGCGCAACAGCGGATTGTCGTTGCAGAACAGGTTCTTCAGCCCGTACGTGGTTGCCTGCATCGAATAGATGTCTTCCTTGCGCTTGCGATCGTAACGGCGCAGCAGTTGCGCATCGCCGCAGTCGTCCTGCGCCCCGCGATCCAGCAGGATCTGCGCCAACTGGCGCGCATCGCGGAAGCCGGTGTTGACGCCCTGACCGGCCAGCGGGTGCATGTTGTGCGCGGCATCGCCGATCAGCGCGACGCGCGGTGCGCTGATCTGCGGCAGCACCAGCAGACGCAGCGGGAACGCGGCGGGCGGCGTGATGACCTCCAACTCGCCGAGCATTTGCCGCGACGCTTCGGCGACCTGTGCGCACAGCGCCTCGTGCGACAGCGCCAGCAGGTCCCGGGACTTCTCCGGCGTGACCGACCACACCATGGACAGGCGGTCGCCCGGCAGCGGCAACAGCGCGAGGATGCCGTCCGGCTGGAACCACTGGTGGGCGATACCGCGGTGCGGGACGCTACAGGTGAAGTTGGCGACCACGCCGTGATGATGATAGTCCACCGGCGCGGCGCTGATGCCGGCCTGGTTGCGCACCCAGGAATCGCGTCCGTCCGCGCCGACGATCAGTTTCGCGCTCAACGTGCGTCCGTCCTCCAGCGTCAGTTCGGCAGTCCCGGGGGTGAATTCCAGTGCCGCGCAACGCGCCGGATGCAGCATGACGAGATTGTCCTGTTCCTTCAGCACTTGCCACAGCGCATGCTGCAGCGTGCGACTCTCCAGTATGCAGGCCAGTTCCGGCACCCCCATCTGGTAGGCGCTGAACAGCAATTCCGCTCCGTCATCGCCGAACACGCGCATCTCCTCGACCGGTGCGACGCGGGCGGGGTCCAGCAAGGCCCATGCGCCCGAACTTTCGAGGAAACTGCGGCTGCCCGGACTGACCGCGTAGATGCGGCTGTCCCATTCCTCGTTTGAAGAGGGTATTTCACGCTCGCCTCCTCTCCCGCTTGCGGGAGAGGATTGAGGAGAGGACTGTTTTGCCAGTGCCGGCGCAGCCTGCGCCTCCACTATCGCCAGCGAGAGGCCGCTGTGCCTGAGCGCGGCCGCCAGACTCGCCCCGACCAGGCCGCCTCCGACAATGATCACGTCGAATTTCATTTGGCTTTCCATAGGCGGCAATCATAAGCGATATTCCCCCATGCTGTCCGCTTGCTTTATAATTCCAGCCCCTCTCGTAAAACAATCGGCTTGTATTTTTGAATGTTGCCCCGGTCGGGTGGTTTTGGCGAATCATGAACGTTCGCATCCAGCCAAAATCCTTATGCAGGGGCGCCGCACGACGAACGGGACATTGGTCATTTTAAAGATAAAGTCAAATGCGCATCGGCCCATACCAGCTCAGGAACAATCTCATAGTCGCCCCGATGGCGGGGGTGACCGATCGCCCGTTCCGCATGCTGTGCAAGCGCATGGGTGCGGGCATGGCAGTATCCGAGATGGTGGCCTCCAACTCGCTGCTGTACGGTTCCGAAAAGACCAAACGCCGCGCCAACCATGAGGGCGAGGCCGATCCCATCTCGGTGCAGATCGTCGGCGCCGATCCGAAGATGCTGGCACAGGCCGCGCGCTACAACGTGGACAACGGCGCGCAGATCATCGACATCAACATGGGCTGTCCGGCCAAGAAGATCTGCAACGTGATGGCGGGCTCCGCGCTGATGCAGAACGAGAAGCTGGTCGCGGATATTCTGGAGGCGGTGGTCAGGGCGGTAGACGTGCCGGTCACACTGAAGACACGCACCGGCTGGGACAAGACCAACCGCAACGCGATCAACATCGCGCGCATCGCCGAAGCCAGCGGCATCCAGGCGCTGGCCATCCACGGGCGCACCCGCGCCTGCGCCTACACCGGCGACGCCGAATACGACACCATTGCAGCCGTGAAAGCGGAAGTGGACATCCCGGTCATCGCCAACGGCGACATCACCACGCCGGAAAAAGCGAAGTACGTGCTGGAACACACCGGCGCCGACGCGGTGATGATCGGTCGCGCCGCACAGGGCCGCCCCTGGCTGTTCCGCGAGATCGAACATTTCCTGGACACCGGAGAACACATGGCATCGCCCGACGCGGCCGAAATGTACGACATCCTCACGGCCCACATGCAAGAGCTGTATGACTTTTACGGCGAATACACCGGGCTGCGCGTCGCGCGCAAGCACATCTCCTGGTACACCAAAGGATTGCCGGGCTCGGCCGCGTTCCGCCATCGCATGAACCAGATGGAAAGCGTAGACGAGCAGATGCGGGCGGCGAACGATTTTTTCGAAGAACAAAAGACAGGCAGCGACAGACTGCACTGAATCAGGGAGCAAGCAGCATGGCCATCAAACAGAAAAGCCTGCCGGTCGGACGGTGTAAGGCGCCGACTCGCGGAACGAATGACAATTGCGTGATACCGTCCGATCATGAGAATGACATCGCGAAGCAGGTGCGCAAGGCGTTGAAGGATTATTTTGTGGATCTGGACGGCGAAGAGCCTTCCTGCAGCGTGTATGACATGGTGATGGATTGCGTCGAGAAACCGCTGATCGAGATGGTGCTGGAGCATGTCGGCGGCAACCAGACGCGCGCAGCCGGGATGCTCGGCATCAACCGCAACACCCTGCGCAAGAAGATGCTGCAACACGGCATCGTTTAATCCCATTCCGCGCAGCGGTTCGTCCGCTCCCTCGCCCGCTTGCGGGAGAGGGTTGGGGAGAGGGAAAAAGATTTTTATTTAATCGGGAATCATCATGGCCATCACCCAAGCACTCATCAGCGTCTCCGACAAATCCGGCGTCCTCGAATTCGCCAAAGGCCTGCACGCCCTCGGCGTCAAGCTGCTCTCCACCGGCGGCACTGCCAAGCTGCTCGCCGACAACGGCGTGCCCTGCACCGAAGTCGCCGACTACACCGGCTTCCCCGAGATGCTCGATGGCCGTGTGAAGACCCTGCAACCGAAAGTGCACGCCGGCATCCTCGCGCGTCGCGACCTGCCCGAGCACGTCGCCACGTTGGCCAAGCACGAGATCCCCACCATCGACCTGGTGGTGGTCAACCTGTACCCGTTCGCGGCCACCATCGCCAAGCCCGGCTGCACACTGGAGGACGCCATCGAGAACATCGACATCGGCGGGCCGACCATGGTGCGTTCCGCCGCCAAGAACCACGCGCACGTCGCCATCGTCACCGACCCGGTCGACTACGCCGACGTGCTGGCCGAGATGCAAACCAACAACTGCAGCGTGTCCGACGCCACCCGTTTCGACCTGGCCAAGAAAGCCTTCTCGCACACCGCCGCCTACGACAGCATGATCAGCAACTACCTCACCGCCATCAATAGCGACGGTAGCAAGCAAGCCTTCCCCGCGCAGATCAACTTCAACTTCGCCAAAGTGCAGGACATGCGCTACGGCGAGAACCCGCACCAGAGCGCCGCATTCTATCGGGACCTCATCGCCGTGCCCGGCGGCATCGCCGACTACACGCAAGTGCAGGGCAAGGAACTGTCCTACAACAACATCGGCGATTCCGATGCGGCATGGGAATGCGTCAAGACCTTCGAGCAGCCCGCCTGCGTCATCGTCAAGCACGCCAACCCCTGCGGCGTGGCCATTGCGGACAATCCGCTGAACGCCTACAAACTGGCCTATTCCACCGACACCACCTCGGCCTTCGGCGGCATCATCGCCTTCAACCGCGAGCTGGACGAAGCCACCGCCGCGCAGATCGTCGCCAACCAGTTCGTCGAGGTCATCATCGCGCCGAGCGCCACCGAAGCCGCACTCAAAGTCACCGCCGCCAAGCAGAACGTGCGTGTGTTGACCGTACCGCTGTCGAATGCGCACAACCAGTGGGACGTGAAGCGCGTCAGCGGCGGCCTGCTGGTGCAAAGCTCGGACGCACTCAACGTGGGCGCAGAACACCTCAAGATCGCCACCAAGCTGCAACCCACCGCAGAACAGATGACCGACCTGCTGTTCGCATGGCGCGTCGCCAAATACGTGAAGTCCAACGCCATCGTCTTCTGCAAAGGCGGTCAGACACTGGGCGTCGGCGCAGGCCAGATGAGCCGCGTGGACAGCACCAAGATCGCCAGCATCAAGGCGCAGCACGCTGGGCTGAGCCTCGCCGGCTCCGTGGTCGCCTCCGATGCCTTCTTCCCGTTCCGTGACGGCATCGACGTGCTGGCCCAAGCCGGTGCCAAAGCCGTCATCCAGCCGGGGGGTTCCATGCGCGACGAAGAAGTCATCGCTGCTGCCGACGAGTTGGGCCTGGCGATGGTGTTCACTGGCCACCGTCACTTCCGCCATTAATGGACTCCCCTCTCCCGCTCGCGGGAGAGGGGTTGGGGGAGAGGGTGCAGGGCGTGCCCGCCGTCAATATTCAAGATGCAATGGTGGGTTACGCGAGAACCGCTAACCCACCCTACATGAGGTCGATATGAAAATATTAGTCATCGGTTCCGGCGGTCGCGAGCACGCACTCGCCTGGCGTCTGGCGCAGGGTGTAAAAGTGCAGAAGATCTACGTCGCGCCGGGTAACGCGGGCACCGCGCTCGAAGAGGGCGTGGAGAACGTCAACATCACCGCCATCCCCGAACTGCTCGAGTTCGCCAAGAACAACGACATCTACATGACCGTGGTCGGCCCCGAAGCGCCGCTGGCCGCAGGCGTGGTCGATGTGTTCCGCGCCGCAGGGCTGAAGATCTTCGGCCCCACCCAGGCCGCCGCGCAGCTCGAATCCTCGAAGGATTTCGCCAAGCGCTTCATGGCACGCCACAACATCCCCACCGCGTTCTTCGAAACGTTCAGTGACATCGCGCATGCAAAAGCCTATGTCAAGAAACACGGCGCACCCATCGTCATCAAGGCCGACGGTCTCGCTGCGGGCAAGGGCGTGGTCGTGGCCATGAGCCAGCAGGAAGCGTTCGACGCCATCGACATGATGCTGTCCGACAACAAGCTGGGCGATGCCGGTGCGCGTGTGGTGATCGAAGAATTCCTCGAAGGCGAAGAAGCCAGCTTCATCGTCATGGTGGACGGCAAGAACGTCTTGGCCATGGCCAGCAGCCAGGATCACAAGCGCCTGCTCGACGGCGACCAGGGCCCCAACACCGGCGGCATGGGCGCGTACTCCCCCGCGCCCGTCGTCACGCCCGGCATCCACGCCAAGGCCCTGCGCGAAGTCATCATGCCCGTGGTACGCGGCATGGAAGCCGAGGGACATGTCTACACCGGATTCCTGTATGCCGGCCTGATGATCTCGCCGGACGGCGGATTGAAAGTGCTGGAATTCAACTGCCGCATGGGCGACCCCGAGACCCAGCCGATCATGCTGCGCCTGAAGAGCGATTTAGCCGTCATCGTCGAGCATGCCATCGCCGGAACGCTGGACAAGGTCGAAGCCGAATGGGATCGCCGCACCGCGCTCGGCGTGGTTATGGCTGCCGCCAACTATCCCGACACCCCGCGCAAGGGCGATGTCATCGAAGGCCTGCCGAACAAACCGGAAGACGCGCATGTGTTCCACGCCGGCACCGCGATGCAGGACGGCAAGGTCGTCACCAGCGGCGGGCGCGTGCTGTGCGTCGTGGCGCTGGGCGACATGGTCAAGCATGCGCAGAGCCGCGCCTACGAGATCGCCGACGGCATCCACTTCGACGGCCAGCAGATGCGCCGCGACATCGGCTATCGGGCGATAGGGCGGAAGTAACAAACCTCCCCTCTCCCGCAAGCGGGAGAGGGGTTGGGGGAGAGGGTGATAGGAACGGGGAAGCGGCAACGCTTCCCCGTTTTGTATTCAGCGGCCTATATGTTCTTGCTGGCGCGAAGGCGCATGATTGCAACTATTGATGTTTCCATAATTAATGACATTCGCGGCGTCATTCCCGCGCAAGCGGGAATCCAGTGGGTTTAATGAAAATGCATTTTTTCTTGCTGGATTCCCGCTTGCGCGGGAATGACGCGGTTTTTTTCACTCGACTTCATTTCTGATCATCTTGTCCTGATTTATGGAAGGCTCAATAATAAGGTAAGGAAGGTCTGATTAAGTCCGAAAGCCATGGTTCGATACATTTTCCGTTCGTCCCGAGTGCCGCGCTTGCGCGGTGTATCGAGGGAGCGAACGGAAAACGAGCTTGCGAGTTTCGCTTAAATACTCACCACAAACGGACTAAATCAGACCTTCCCTAGCAAATACGTGGCGCGGAGCGCAAACTGCCGCACACCGCAATCCACCCACAGGAGCGCCACATGTCCAAGAAAAAGTTCCACTGCCAAGCAGTCACCCATGCAGGCATCAAAAGCATCAGCATCACCGACGACACGCACCACTTCTGCCTCACCCTGGAAGATGCGGGCAACAGATTGAACGCCCTGAAAGCAGCCATAGCCACCGGTAAATACCCCATCGCCATGGAACTGGTGAATTCCTGCGCCAAGTTGATGACCGGCCCAACCGTAAAGTATTACGTCACCCAGCACGACGCCGAGAAGTTCGAACATGCACTGGATAAGGCCTTGCATCACTAAAGCGGCAGCACTTCCCCGTTTCACTCGGCGGCCTATATATTCTTTGCTATTGGAGATAGATGGCTGGGTCGGTACTATTCGGCCCGGACATGGAAATTTCAAACGAAGGCCATGCGCAGGTTTTGCGCCATGGAATGAGAAATTGAGCAAATGAGCGAACTGATCCTCTACCAAACTGTTGATGGCAACACCGAAGTGCGCTTGCGTGCCGAAGAAGGTAGCGTTTGGCTCACCCAGAGTGAGATCGCCGAACTGTTCGCCACCACCAAACAGAACGTCAGTCTGCATGCAGCCAACATCCTGAAAGAAGGTGAATTGGCGGAGGGGGCAACTGTCAAGGAATCCTTGACAGTTCAAATTGAGGGAGCGCGGCAAGTGAAACGCCGCACCCTCACCTACAACCTGCCGATGATTCTAGCCATCGGCTATCGCGTTCGCTCAGTGCGCGGCACCCAGTTCCGCCAATGGGCCACCGCCCATCTAGGCGAATATCTCATCAAAGGTTTCGTCATGGATGACGAGCGTCTGAAGGATCCCAAAGGCTGGGACTACTTCGACGAACTGCTGGCGCGCATCCGCGAGATCCGCGCCTCGGAAAAACGCTTCTACCAAAAGGTGCGCGACCTGTTCGCCCTCAGCGTGGACTATAGGGCCGAAGACAGCGCAGTCCAACTCTTCTTTGCCGAAGTGCAAAACAAACTGCTGTACGCCGTCACACAAAAGACCGCAGCCGAACTCATCACCGCCCGTGCCGACGCCAATGCCCCCAACATGGCGCTGAACACATGGAGCGGCACGCGCGTGCGCAAACACGACGTCATCATCGCCAAGAACTATCTCGACGCAGACGAAGTGGATGTGCTTAACCGACTGGTCGTCATCTTTCTGGAAACTGCCGAACTGCGCGCCCAAGAGCGCAAGCAACTCACGCTGGATTTCTGGCGGCAGAATGTGGATCGCCTGATCGAATTCAGCGACCGCCCCGTGCTACAAAGCGCAGGCAACATCAGCACAGAACAGATGAGAAACATCGCCCACGAACGTTATGAGACCTTCGATGCGCAGCGCCGCAACGCTGAAGCTGTTGAAGCCGATGCCGAGGATATTCAGGCACTGGAAGAAATCGAAAAGCAGGCGAAGGGCAACGTAAAGTGATGACCGGCCCAACGGTAAAGCATTACGTCACCCAGCACGACGCCGAGAAGTTCGAGCATTCACTGGATAAGGCGCTACATCACTAGAGAGGTGCCGCTTCAACGCTTGTTAATAAGCGGTCTATATATTCTTCGCTATTGGCGATACTAGGCAGGGTCGGTACTATTCGGCTCGGGTATGGCAATAACAAAATGAAAGGCCGTGCATTGGGGAGAGGGCAGTGTCTGATAAACCAAATGAATACGAATCTTTAAGATCACAATTTGCAACCTTAAAGACAGGGCGCGGCCAGCACAGGCAATACCTGCCCTACGCCTTCACCGAGCACGGCGCGCACGACAAAGCCATCGCCGAGATCATCAATGCCATCCGCCAGTTGATGTCGCCGGAAGAACCGAAAAAGAAACGCCCCATCGGCTTCGCGTCGTGGAAAGAACAAAAGGGGAACTAGATGGTTGCGCCGAAAGAAGTCCTCAAACTGATTGAAAACTTTGAGCACAATCTTGATGCCTACCGTGGTGGCAAGTACAACGAGACGCAAGTGCGCCGCGACTTCATCGATCCTTTCTTCAAGGCCTTGGGCTGGGATATGGACAACAGCGCGGGCTATGCCGAAACCTACCGCGACGTCATTCATGAGGACGCCATCAAGATCGGCAACAGCGTCAAGGCGCCCGATTACAGCTTCCGCATCGGCGGACAGCGCAAGTTCTTCCTCGAAGCAAAGAAACCCTCGGTCAACGTCAGGGAAGACATCGAGCCGGCCTTCCAACTCAGGCGGTATGCATGGTCGGCCAAGTTGCCACTGTCCATCGTTACCGACTTCGAAGAATTCGCTATTTACGATTGCCGCCAGAAGCCGGTCAAGAGCGACAAGGCCAGCAAGGCGCGCCTGTTCTACTGCACCTTTCGCGACTATGCCGAAAGGTGGGACGAAATCGCTGCGATATTCTCCAAGGAGGCCGTGCTCAAAGGCTCGTTCGACAAATACGCCGGCAGCAGCAAGGGCAAGCGTGGTACCAGTGAAGTGGACAGCGCGTTTCTCGATGAGATCGAGAATTGGCGCGACCTGCTGGCGCGCAACATCGCGCTGCGCAATCCGAACCTGAGCCAGCGCGAACTCAACTTCGCCGTTCAGCAAACCATAGACCGCATCATCTTCCTGCGCATCTGCGAAGACCGTGGCATCGAGCCCTATGGCAAGTTGATGGCACTTCAGAACGGCGCCAGTGTCTATGCCCGCCTGCGCGAAATGTTCCGCGATGCGGACGACCGATACAACTCCGGCCTGTTCCACTTCAGCAAGGAAAAGAACCGTGCCGGAGCGCCGGACGAACTGACGCTGCATCTGAACATCGACGACAAACCGCTCAAGGAAATCTTCAAGAATCTTTACTATCCCGACTGTCCCTACGAATTCTCCGTGCTTGGTGCGGACATCCTGGGCAGCGTGTACGAACAATTCCTCGGCAAGGTCATCCGCCTCACTGCGGGCAACCGGGCTGTGGTGGAAGACAAGCCGGAAGTCAAGAAAGCGGGCGGCGTGTTCTACACCCCGGCCTACATCGTGCAATACATCGTCCAACACACTGTCGGCAAACTGCTGGAAGGCAAAACGCCCAAGCAGGCGAAAGGCATTGCCATCCTCGACCCGGCCTGCGGCTCTGGCTCTTTCTTGATCGGTGCCTACCAATACCTGCTCGACTGGTACCTGGAACGCTATGTAGAAGAAGGGGCAGAGAAACACAGCAAAGGTAAAAGCGCACACATCCGCCCGGGCGCACAACAGACCTGGCGGCTCACCACGGCAGAAAAGAAACGCATCCTGCTCGAACACATCTATGGCGTAGACATCGACGCGCAGGCGGCGGAAGTCACCAAGCTATCGCTGCTGCTCAAGATGCTCGAAGGCGAATCGGACGAAACATTGAATAGCCAGATGAAACTGTTTCACGAGCGCGTGTTGCCCGACCTGGAACACAACATCCAGTGCGGCAACTCGCTGATCGGTCCGGATTTCTACGATGGCAAACTGGAACTGGATACGGAAGAAGCGCAGCGCATCAATGTATTCGACTGGCAGACGGCGTTCCCGCAGATATTCGAGGCGGGCGGATTCGATGCGGTGATCGGGAATCCTCCGTATATCCGTATCCAGACCATGAAGGAATGGGCGCCGCTGGAAGTTGAGCATTACAAGGAGCGTTACCTTTCTGCGGGCAAGGGGAATTACGATATTTACGTCGTATTTGTCGAGCGTGGCCTGCAATTACTCAACAAGAGAGGGCGGCTTGGTTTCATCCTCCCGCACAAGTTTTTCAACGCCCAATACGGTGAGCCGCTACGTGGACTCATCGCAATAGGTAGCCACCTTGCCGACATCGTGCACTTCGGCCATCAGCAGGTGTTTGCGGGCGCTACCACTTACACCTGTTTGCTTTTTCTCGATCGTGCTCCGGGCGAGAAATTCCCCTTTGTCCAAGTGGATGACCTGCGAGCCTGGCGTCAGGATGGTACAGCGCAAAGTGCCGAAATCTATGCCAATCAATTGAGCGCGTCGGAATGGAATTTCTCTGCTGCGCAAGGAGGCGATTTGCGTACCCGGCTGCTCGCCATGCCGATCAAACTTGGCGAAGTTGCGCATATTTTTGTCGGTTTGCAAACGAGTGCAGACAAGGTTTTCGTGCTTGAGCATGTGCGCGATATCGGCAAACATCATGTGGTTGCGCGCGATGCGGGCGGAACCGAATGGCAACTGGAGCGCGGCATTCTCAAGCCCTTCCTGAGCCATGTGTCGCTCGCCTCGTATGCTGCCCCGCAAGCGCAACACTGGCTTATTTTTCCTTACGCGCTTGAAGGTGGCCAAGCCAAACTGATGGGGCCGGATAACCTGAAAAAACTGTACCCCAATGTCTGGGCTTACCTTGAACACTCCGCTGATGCACTTAAACGGCGCGAAGGCGGGAAATTGAAAAATTCTCCCGATTGGTATGGCTATGTTTACCGCAAAAACCTAGTGGCTTTTGATGAGCCTAAACTGGTGGTACAAGTAATTTCGCAAACCGGCCGCTACGCCTTCGACAATAACGAACTCTACTTCACTGGCGGCGGCAACGGCCCTTATTACGGCGTGCGCTGGAAAGACGCCGCAGATCAGCACTCGTTGCATTACTTGCAGGCGTTGCTCAATTCCCGCTTATTGGACTATATATTGCATAGCGTCAGCAGCCCGTTCCGTGGCGGTTATTGGTCTTACGGCAAGCGATTCATCGAGCAGCTTCCTGTCCGTGCCATTGATTTCACCAACATCCAAGACCGATCCACTCATGACCACGCAGTCGCTCTCGTCGAAAAAATGCTCGCCCTGCACCCGCAACTCGCCGCCGCGAAAACCCCGCATGAATCCAACCTGCTGCAACGCCAGATCGCCGCGACCGACAATCAGATCGACCAGTTGGTGTATCAACTCTATGGCTTGACCGACGAAGAAATCGCGCTGGTGGAAGGAGCGCAGTGAGGCAATCCACATTGCAACTAGTGGGGGCAGCATCGAAAATTTCTGTTGAAACGAATGGCGAGTCTGTGGGCAATTCCTTCATTGTGTTTGTACTGAAATAAACAAAAATACTCGGGGAGTTTATATGCAGGAAACTACTTATCTCTCAACCACAAAACTTGCAGAGAAATTTGCCATGCAGCCGAAGGAGCTTTTTGCGCAATTGGCAACGCTTGGGCTGATCAATCAAAGCGATGGCGCATGGGAACTGACCGAGGAAGGCAGGAAGAAAGGCGGCATTGTCAAAGAGAGTAAACAGTATGGCCCGTATATCGCATGGCCGAGCAACGTAGACCTGAATCTGACCATCAATGAAGCGCTCATCACCGCGACAGCCATAGGCAAGCATTTTGAATTGAGTGCGACCAAAGCCAACTACATCCTTTCAGAGCTGGGCTGGATCAAGAAAAGTCTTAAGGGCTGGGCGCTGACCAATCAGGGCGCAAAACTGGGTGGTGTGCAGGATGAAGACAAGAAATCAGGCATCCCCTTTGTGCGCTGGCCGGAAACCATCGTCAACTCAAAAGCATTGCTGGAGTCGATGGGGCACATCACCGGCAAGCCCCCTGAAAAGAAGGCGGAAGAGGTTGTGAAGACCGACGAGGAAATCGGGTTCCGAGATAAGTTTGAGGCGAAGCACCGGTCTGCCGATGGGCATTTTGTCAGGTCGAAGGCGGAAATGTTGATCGACAACTGGCTCTATATGGCCGAGATCGTCCATGCCTATGAGCGCAAGCTGCCCATTGAGGAAGATGTTTATTCGGATTTCTACATTCCCACCGGCAAGGTCTATCTGGAATATTGGGGGCTGGAGAACGATCCCAAGTACCTTGCCAGGAAGAAACAGAAGATCGAGATTTACAATAAATACGGTTTTAATCTGATCGAACTTTGCGACAAGGAAGTCCAGAACCTGGACGATCACCTGCCTAGGTTGTTGCTCAAGTATGGCGTGCAGGCTTATTGAGCATGCTGCGTCGCGCGGGTGGCGTTGTCGCGGTTGATAGGGTGAGGTGATGGATGACTAGAAACAAATTCAATATCTCAATCGGCGCATTGCTGGCGAAGGACTCATCATGAGTATGCCGATTTCTCTGCCTACCCATTTTTCAGCCCGCTCTGCAAAAGAGGCGATTACTGCGTGCTGGCAGATCGAGTCGGTAGCAGGTGTGGTTGATGTTGATGCATCCAATCTGGTTTTTGTCGATCCCTTCGGGATGGCTTTGTTGGCGGCAACCTTTTTCAAAGTTTGCCAGCAGGGTGGCGCGGTTCGGGTGCATTGTCTGAATGCGCAGTTAAGCGGTTATTTGCAGCGCATGGATGTTTTTCGTGGGGTGGAGTTGGTTGACTGTGCACCGATGCAAGGACAGCGGCATGATCGGGCCGATGCTCTGGTTGAGGTGACGCGTCTTGAGCAGCGCAGGGATGTCGATTCTGCCGCTTTGCGGTTGACCAGAGCATTGGTGGGCAGAATGCCAGTGGCAAACCATAACGAACAGCCGGATGAAATGACCGGCTATACGGAGGAAGATCGCCTGGCTGAGCCGATTCAATATGCGTTTAACGAGTTATTGGAAAATGCTTTGACGCATGCAAGGCGTGCCGGTTACGGAAATGCCTGTGTATGGGTTGCCTGCCAATACTATCCAACCAGCGATATGGTTCGTTTGGGAGTTGTAGATAACGGGTGTGGTTTTCTGGCAACCTTGCGCGGCCATCCAGCATTGCATCAGGAAACGCATTTGGCGGCTATCCTTGCTGCCTTGCAACCGCGAGTGAGCTGTAACCGGGACTTGGGATTGGTTGCGGATTCGGTCAATCAGGGAGTGGGCCTGACCACCACCCAGCGAATTGCCATGAGTGTGGGTGGCCGATTGTATATTGCAAGCGGCGATGCAATCCATAGTTCTGCTTCCTATAGCCACTTGGCAGATGGCATACGCTGGCAAGGTGTGGCGATTGCGCTGGAATGTAAGCGTCGGCGTTTGCCAGAGGTGCATTTGCGCGATCTGCTTCCCCCTCTCGAGCCCCAACCCGGTGTCATGTTGCGTTTTCAATGAAATGTGGCTATCGTGCAGCCGCTGGCCTGCTAAATCCGTATGGGGTTAGTTAAATCATGAATAGACAAATACATCTGAATCAACATGCCCACGGCCATATGGTGGGTTCCCGCATGGCTGCGGCACCCGTACGCGACGAGATTGAAATAATCTTGGCGCAAGTGGGCGCTGAGGTGGTGCTGGATTTCTCCGGCATCAGTGCGACGCAATCGTTTGTTGATGAGCTGGTTGGTGTACTTGTGCTGCGCCACGGCCCGGACATTTTGTCGCGTATCGTTTTCAAGGGTTGCTCGGACGACGTGCGGGCAATTATCGAGTTTGTTGTTGCTGATCGTTGCGACCAATACATTAAAGCGAACACGCACTAACTACTTATTCCATCAGGACGTCAGCCAAAAAAAGCCTCGCAGTGATGCGAGGCTTTTGATTTTCAGAAACTTATTGGGTCAGCAACAACTGCCAGTCAGCGGAACGCTGCTACTGTGTGATCAATAAGCCACATCATGATCGCCCACATTGATCGGGATGATTTCTTTGTCCCGAATCAACAGCTCAAGCGTGATGCGGTAAGAGAGGTTGATGGATACCGAGTGCAACCCCTGCAACCTTCCGCCCAGGGCATGCAAGCGCAGCGATGGATGGTGCGGGTTCATCTCCAGCAGTTGCAGTGTCCTGAGGTATTGGTTTTCCAGCTCGGGATGGCGTTTGAGAAATCGCGCTACGCGCTTTTCATACTGCTCCGTATATACAAGCTGGAAGGTCATGGGAAATTGCAAAACATGATAATGAAACCGCCATGACCTTTCCCTCTCCCCGACCCTCTCCCATAAATGGGCGAGGGGGCGATGGCAGGCTGCGCGAGTGTCAGGATACTGGTCATGCGGCGGTCTTTTTCACCCGCTTCACATGCGCTGCCGCCGAGCCCTTGTTAAACCGTCCGGCGGCGATGTCGGCTTTGGTTTCGGCCAATGCGGCTTCCAGTTCGCATTCGCGCAGGTGGTGATACTGCGCGATCTCCATCACCACGAAACGCTCTTTGCCGCGAACCGAGACGATCGCTTCCGGCCGGTCCGCCAGCGCGGCCTCAATGGCGGCGATGCCTTTTGTTTTTAAATCATTGGCAGTCAGGTTGGACATGATTCGTCTCCTTGTGGCGTTGTTTACAGTGTGCCGAATAATATGCTTAAGAGTACGATTCATCAATCCCGAATGATCGGGAGCCGCCCTTTAGTAATGCGGCGGCCTTTCATTTGCCGGGGACTTGCCGTCATTCCCCGCTTCCGCCAGCGCCCGAACCTGGCCTGCCAGCGCCTTGCAAACCTCCGTTAGCTGATCCAGCTTTTGTTGCTGCTGGTAGACCGTCTTGTTCAGTTCGTCGATCTGGTCTTCCTGGAAGGCGAGTTTGGTTTCGATGTCGATCAGGCGTTCTTCGTTCATGGGGCGGCTCGGCGGGTTCGGGGTGCTCATTCTAGCGCGTGCGCTGATGTTTCCGCCGGCATGAGGGTTGTAAATTGCCATTGTCCGGTTGCTGCGACACAATGTCCGCATTGTGCAAGCGAGAGGGCAAAATGAGCGAAGCGGATTTTGATCGGATCAGGCGGCAGGTACGGCAGTTCGTGGCGGAGCGCGACTGGGACCAGTTCCATTCGCCGAAGAATCTTTCCATGGCGCTCATCGTGGAGGCGGCGGAGCTGGTGGAACATTTCCAGTGGCTCACCGAGGAGCAGAGCGCGAACCTGCCCCCGGAGAAGCTGGCCGAAGTGGAGCAGGAACTGGCGGATATCCAGGTGTATCTGATCAGCCTCGCGGCCAACCTCAAGCTCGATCTGATCGCCGCCGTGGACAAGAAGCTGGTGCTGAATGCGCAGAAATATCCGGCAGACAAGGTGCGTGGCAGCAACAAGAAATATTCGGAATACGAGTAACGAACTGTCTATGGAATAACCTTCTTTTATCGGAAGTGCATGCCTGCATCCCCGGACGGTACTCTTCGAGGAACATGGAATCCGCCACGCGAACAACGAGGCAACGCAAACCCGGAACAAGCCGGAAGAACGCTTTGGGTAAAGCCGGCTGCGAGTCGGCGGCAAATTGTCAACGACTGCGGAATAAAACTGCACAACGGCTGGGGCGGTGCACGCACCGAGGGAATTTCTGTATGATTATGCGCATCTACACTGGGGCCTTTAGCGATGAAACCGTCTCAATTACTTAACGTGCACCGCAGCGAAATTTGCCGCATGGTTGAGCAGAACCATGTGCGTAATCCGCGCGTGTTCGGTTCGGTATTGCACGGCGAGGATGCGGAAGGCAGCGACCTGGATCTGCTGGTTGATCCTTTGCCGGGAACGACGCTGCTGAATCTTGGAGCGCTTCAGGTTGATCTGGAGCAGTTGCTTGGCGTGCAGGTGGATGTGCTGACTCCCGGCGACCTCCCCCAAATTTCGCGAAGTAGTTCTGAGCGAAGCTTTGCCTGTATGACTTCTCGCAGCTTGAGGCAGGCAGATTATCTTTCCCATATGCTGGAAGCCGCTGTGTTAGCGCAAAGCTACGTTGAGGGTATGGAGAAAGCGGATTTCCTTGAGGACAAGAAAACACAGCAGGCCATCATCCTTAACGTCATGGTGATCGGCGAGGCGGCGATCAAGCTGGCAGACGAATATCCGGCGTTCATCGCACGATTTCCCCAAGTAGAATGGAGAAGTATGCGCGGCATGCGCAACCGTTTGGCCCATGGCTATTTCGATATCAATCTGGAGATCGTCTGGGATACGGTGAAACAGGCGTTGCCGATCCTTGAAGACCAGCTTCGCCAGATCCAAAAATCGCAATAATCAATGCGGACTGTATTGCCCGTTCCATCCCGTACTCTTGTCGCGTTCCTCCGGCGTGGCGGCGTGATCGCCTATCCGACCGAGTCGTGCTACGGCCTCGGTTGCGATCCGCGCAACCGGCGCGCGGTGCAGCGCATCCTGAAGCTGAAGCAGCGACCGCAGCGCAAGGGGCTGATCCTGATCGCGTCCGATTATCGTCAGGTGCAGCCTTATATCCAGCCGCTCACCGCTGATGAACAATTGCGCCTGCAACAGGACGGCGCGCAGGCGGTGACCTATCTGATGCCGGCGAAACCTTCCTGTCCGCGCTGGCTGCGCGGCGAACACAATACGCTGGCAGTGCGGCTGACGGCGCATGCCTTTGCGAAGGAACTGTGCCGCAACGCGAAGAGTGCGCTGGTTTCGACCAGCGCGAACCGCAGCGGGATGCGCCCGGCGAAGACGTTTGCCGAGTGCCGGCGGATGTTCGGGGAAAATGTGCGGGTATTGCGCGGCCGGGTGGGAAAGCGCAAACGCCCATCGACGATACGGGCGTGGGCAGGTGATAGAATCGTGCGCAAATGATCTCCTTCCCGCAAGGAGGGCCGCACAACCTATTCCCTCTCCCTTGAGGGAGAGGGTCAGGGAGAGGGTGGTGTCTATAAGCCCCTCTCCCCCACCCCCTCTCCCGCAAGCGGGCGAGGGGAGTTACTACCGGAGAGAACATGGATAGCGCCGCTGTAAAGGAATACCTGCTGGAGCTGCAGGAACTGATCGTCGAACGTCTGGAACAGGTGGACGGCAAATCCTTCCTGCGCGACAAGTGGACGCGCGCCACGGGTTCGGGCGGCATCGGCAAGGGCGAAGGGATCAGCTGCATCATCGAGGAAGGCAATGTGCTGGAGCGCGGCGGGGTGGCGTTCTCGCATGTGCAGGGCGACAAGATGCCCGCGTCCGCCACCGCGCACCGTCCCGAGCTGGCCGGTTGTTCGTGGGAGGCGATGGGCGTGTCGCTGGTGATGCATCCGCGCAATCCCTATGCACCGACCTCGCATGCCAACGTGCGCATGTTCATGGCGCACAAGCCGGACGGCGACAAGGTGTTCTGGTTCGGCGGCGGCATGGACCTTACGCCTTACTACGGCTTCGAAGAAGATGCGATCCACTTCCATCAGGTGTGCAAGAACTCGCTGACGCCGTTCGATCCCTCACTGCACGCGAAATACAAGAAATGGTGCGACGAGTATTTCTTCCTCAAGCATCGCAACGAGCCGCGCGGTGTGGGCGGCATCTTCTTCGACGATCTTTCCGAGCCGGATTTCGAATCCTGTTTCGCCATCCAGCAGAGCGTGGGCGACCATTACCTGTCGGCCTATGTGCCGTTGCTGGAGAAGCGCAAGGACATGCCCTACGGCGAGCGCGAGCGCGACTTCCAGTTGTATCGTCGCGGCCGCTATGTGGAGTTCAATCTGGTGATCGACCGTGGCACCATCTTCGGGCTGCAATCGAATGGCCGCACCGAATCCATCCTGCTCTCCATGCCGCCGTTGGTGAAGTGGCGCTACGACTGGCATCCGGAAGCGGGCACGCCGGAAGCGGAGTTGTACGACAGGTTCCTCGTACCGAAAGACTGGGTGTAAGCGGAAACAACCCGCTGCGGCGGGTGGCTCAGTTTCCCGGCCCGGCGATCCATCAATGCAATAATGGGCCATGATTTCCATCCAGCACAAAACCGGCAGTGATCACACGAGCATCGAAGCCTGGCTGGCTACGTTGCAGACTTCTTTCCCGCCGGACGGGGTCGACAGGGTGCGCCGCGCCTGCGACCTGGCCGGGACGCTTTATGCCGGGCAAACCGACCTGACCGGCACGACCCTGTTGCAGCACGCGCTGGGAACGGCATCCCTCCTGGTCGCCATGAACATGGATCACGAGACTGTCTGCGCCGCCATCCTGCATGCGCTGCCCGAATACCGCGACGACTGGCGGGAAATACTCGAAGCGGATTTCGGGATCGGCGTGAAGGCCCTGATCGAGGGAATCTCGCGCATGGAGAAGAGCCGCTTGTCCGGCGAGATACGCGCAAGCGGCAAAAAGGAAAAAGAAGACCACCCCCGACAGATGGAAAGCTTGCGCAAGATGCTGCTGGCGATGGTGCAGGATATCCGCGTGGTGCTGATCGAACTGGCAGCGCGCACCCAGACCATGCGCTGCCTTTCCGGCGCGCCGGCGCACCGTCAACGGCAGATTGCGGAGGAGACGCATAACCTGTTCGCCCCGCTGGCCAACCGCCTCGGCGTGTGGCAACTCAAGTGGGAACTGGAAGACCTTTCGATCCGTTATCTCGAACCCGAGCTTTACAAGAAGATAGCCAATCTGCTGGATGAGCGCAGGGTGGATCGCGAGCAGTACATCGCCGACGTGGTGTCCCGGTTGCGGCAGGCGCTGGACAAGGCCGGCATCCCGGCCGAGGTGACCGGCCGGCCCAAGCATATCTACAGCATCATCAACAAGATGAAGCGCAAGCAACTGGACTTTGGGGAACTGTACGATGTGCGCGCGGTGCGCATTCTGGTAGGCGGCCCGGCGGACGAGGGCGGGATCGACGGTATCCGGGAATGCTATACCGCGCTGTCTCTGGTGCACGAACTGTGGCCGCCGATCGAAAGTGAATTCGATGATTACATCGCAAATCCGAAGAGCAACGATTACCGTTCGCTGCATACCGCCGTCATCGGCCCGCGCGGGCTGGCGCTGGAAGTGCAGATCCGTACCCGCGAGATGCACCATCATTCTGAACTGGGCGTCGCGGCCCACTGGCGCTACAAGGAAGGCGCGAAATCCGACGCGCGGTTCGACGAGAAGATCGCCTGGCTGCGCCAGATACTGGCGTGGAAGGACGACCTGTCCGGCACCGACATGCCCGAACAATTCAGGGACGGACTGTTCCACGACCGGGTCTATGTGTTCACGCCGCAAGGCAAGGTGATCGACCTGCCCAGGGGCGCGACCCCGGTGGATTTCGCCTACGCCCTGCACACCGATCTGGGACACCGCACGCGCGGCGCGAAGGTGGACGGCAGCATCGTGCCGCTCGGCTATCAACTGCAGAACGGCCAGCGCGTGGAAATACTTTCAGCCAAACAGGGCGCACCCAGCCGCGACTGGCTCAACCCGTCGCTCGGCTTCCTGCACAGTTCGCGCGCGCGCCAAGGTGCGCAACTGGTTCAGGAGCCAGAACCTCGATGAGAGCATCGCGCAGGGCAGGACGCAACTGGACAAGGAACTGCACCGGCTCGGCGTCGTTTCCATCAACCAGGAAAAACTCGCGCAACGGCTGCACTTCAACAAGCTGGAGGATTTCCTGGCGGCCATCGGGCGCAACGAGGTCTCATCCCGGCGCATCGCGGACGCGATACGGGAAGAATCGCCGGCGCAAGTCCCGGCGATGCCCAGGCCGCTCGTTGCCCATCCGCCTGCCGGACCGGCGCGCACCGCAGACATCGCGGTCGGCGGCGTGAACAACCTGATGACGCGCATCGCGAAGTGCTGCAACCCGACCTCGCCCGATGCCATTGCCGGCTACATCACGCGCGACCGGGGGATCACCATCCACCGGCAGGACTGCCCGTTCCTGCAACGCCTGAAAGAGAACCGGCCCGACCGAGCGCTCAGCGCAAAGTGGGAATAGCTGCGGGTCCCGTTGGCCGGATTGACTCTTGCGGCGGATTGCACAACACTGTGACCGCGAACGCATCGTGGCAATCACCTTTCGGACCGGAGGCAATATGCAATCGAAGGGGCATTGGGAAAAGGTTTATTCGGCCAAGGCAGCAGATACGGTAAGCTGGTTCCAGCCGCATGCCGCCCTTTCCCTCGACCTCATCCAGTCGACCGGCGCAAAACATAACGCGGGTATCATCGACGTGGGCGGCGGCGCCTCCACGCTGGTCGATGACCTCGTGGCGGACGGCTATACCGACCTGACGGTACTCGACCTTTCCGGCACAGCGCTGCATGCGGCGCGCAAGCGACTGGGCCAGAACGAACGGAAGGTGCGCTGGATCGAGGCCGACATCCTCGGTGCTGACCTGCCCGCCCGACGCTACGACATCTGGCATGACCGTGCCGTGTTCCATTTCCTGACCGACCCGGCCGACCGCACCGCATACGTACAACAGGTGCTGTCTGCCGTGAAGCCGGGCGGCCATGTCATCGTCGCCACCTTTGCCGAGGACGGCCCGCTGCAATGCAGCGGCCTGCCGGTGATGCGCTATCGCGCCGACGAACTGCACGACCAGTTCGGCGAGGCATTCACTCTGCTGAAGCATCAGAAGGAAGCACACCACACGCCGTCCGGTGCGGTGCAGCAGTTCGTCTACTGCTATTGCCGCAGAGCGCCGTCCTGAACCTTCCTCAGCACGATGCGGCGGAACCAGCCGCCGCCGAGCGCGGGCGTGTCGCTCGCCACTTCCAGATCGGGAGACGCCGCCAGCACTTCCTCGAACACCACATCCATGCGCGTGGCGATCCGGCGCGACAGGGGGGTGAGCAAACGGCGCAATGGCGCGAACTGTCCCGGTAGCAGGAACTTGTCGAACAGCAGGATGGTGCCGCCCGGCTTCAGGACGCGCGCGGCTTCGGCCAGAGCGCGCTGCGGTTCCGGCACCACGGCCACGATCAGGTGCAGCACGACGGCATCGAACTGCGCATCGTCGAACGGCAACGACATGCTGTCTCCCAGCACGAAATCCACTTCCAGTTCCCCGCCTCGCGGACGCGCGCGCGCCAGCATGCCGGGGTTGAAATCCAGCGCGGTGTAGCGATGCAGGCGCGGGGCGTGCGGCAGGTCGAGGCCGGTGCCGGCGCCGCTGATGAGTACCTGCTGCGGCACATCGGCAGGCAGGCTGGCGAGCGAGGTGCGGCGAGCT
Source organism: Nitrosomonadales bacterium (assembly GCA_016716325.1). Classification (NCBI taxonomy): domain Bacteria; kingdom Pseudomonadati; phylum Pseudomonadota; class Betaproteobacteria; order Nitrosomonadales; species Nitrosomonadales bacterium. The sequence goes on along the minus strand of JADJWO010000001.1, from coordinate 1,806,679 downwards.
TCGCGCATCGCGCGTTCGATGACCAGGTCATAGAGCGGCGCGATGAGGCTGTAGCTCATGCGCAGTAGCGGGTTTTGGCGGTAGGGTTGCTTGGTCATTTTGATCTCTCAATTGGGCACTTCAACACCCCCTCCCCCTTGCAGGGGGAGGGTTGGGGAGGGGGTAGAAGTGTTGAGGCTTATCGACTCTACCCCCATCCTGGCTTTCCCCCTGCAAGGGGGAAGGAATTGGTACGGCACTAATGAAATTGAGCTCATAGTCACTCCAGATGGGTGATACCGGTCACCCTGGCCTGTGCGATCGCCCGGGCCAGCGCCTCCACCGCCTGGGTGCGGGCATAGCTCTTGCGCCAGGCCAGCGCGATGCGCCTTGAAGGGACGGGCTTGGCAAAGGGTATCACGCTCAACAGTTTGCTGCGGTAGCGCACGCTGTTGGCCGAGGCGGGCAGCACGGTGATGCCGAGACCGGATGCCACCATGTTGCGGATGGTTTCCAGCGAGGTGCCGTGCTGCATGTCCGAACTCTTGCGGCTGTCCGGGCAGGCCTCGGCCACCTGATTGCTGTAGCAGTGGCCGGAATCCAGCAGCAACACCTTTTCGTCTGCCAGTTCGGCGGGTTTGATGCTGCGCCGCGCAGCCCAGCGATGGTCGCTGCTCACCACCACCTCGAACGATTCGTCGTACAGCGGGCGGGTGAGGATGCTCGCATCGCCGAACGGCAGCGCGATGAGGATGGCATCCAGCTTGCCGTTGCGCAGTTGCGCCTCGAGGTTGGCGGTGATGTTCTCCTCCACTTCCAGCGCCATCTGCGGCGCGAGCTTCTTCAGGGCGGGGATGAGGTCGGGCAGCAGGTAGGGGCCGACGCTGTGGATGACGCCGACGCGCAACGGTACGTCGAGCTGGTTGCGCCCCTGCGCGGCGATCTCCCGGATGCGCTCGGCCTCCTCCAGCACACGCTGCGCCTGTTCGACGATGGCTGCGCCTGCCGGTGTCACCGTCACTTCGCTCTTGCCACGCTCGAAGATCTTCAGGCCGAGCTCGTCTTCCAGCTTCCGGATCGCCAGCGAGAGCGCGGGCTGGCTGATGAAGGCCTTCTGCGCCGCGCGGCGGAAGTTGAGTTCCTGTGCGACGGCGACGATGAAGCGCAGTTCGTTGAGGGTCATGGCAGCTCCTTGTGATTTGCATAGTAAATCACCTTGCTTTGAACAATCAATTGGATTGATGGCCGGCATGAGCCTACATTGCAACCGTGGAATGAACCACGCCTACCGCACAGGAGAGAAACATGACGACCGAATCTAAATGCCCGTTCCATTTCACCGCTGCCGAGGGTTCGGTGAAAACCAACCATGACTGGTGGCCGAACCAGCTGAACCTGAAGGTCTTGAGCCAGTTTGCGCCCGAGACCAGCCCGATGGAAGCGTCGTTCAGCTATGCCGAGGAATTCAACAAGCTCGACCTTGCCGGGGTGAAAAAGGATCTGTACGCACTGATGACCGACTCGCAGGACTGGTGGCCGGCGGATTACGGCCACTACGGCCCGCTGTTCATCCGCATGGCCTGGCACGCGGCCGGCACCTATCGCATCGGCGACGGGCGCGGCGGCGCCGGTCTGGGCCAGCAGCGTTTCGCGCCGACCAATTCCTGGCCGGACAACGTCAACCTGGACAAAGCACGCCGCCTGCTATGGCCGGTCAAGCAGAAATACGGCAACCGGATCTCCTGGGCCGACCTGATCGTGCTGGCCGGCAACTGCGCGCTGGAATCCATGGGCTTCAAGACCTTCGGCTTCGCCGGCGGCCGTACCGATGTGTACGAGCCCGACGAGTCGGTGTACTGGGGTTCCGAAACCGAGTGGCTGGGCGATGCGCGCCACACCGGCAAGCGCAATCTGGACAACCCGCTCGCCTCGGTCCAGATGGGCTTGATCTACGTCAACCCGGAAGGCCCCGGCGGCAAGTCCGACCCCTTGCAGTCCGCGCGCGAAGTGCGCGAAACCTTCGCCCGCATGGCGATGAACGACTACGAGACCGTGGCGTTGACCTGCGGCGGCCACACCTTCGGCAAATGCCACGGCGCGGGCGATGCGGCGCGGGTCGGTCCCGCACCCGAAGCGGCCGGCATCGAGAACCAGGGATTCGGCTGGATCAGCAGCCATGGCACCGGCAAGGGCGGCGACCTGATCAGCAGCGGTCTGGAGGGCTCATGGACGCCCACACCGACCCGCTGGGACATGAGCTATCTCGACATGCTGTTCGGCAATGAATGGGAGTTGACCAGGAGCCCCGCCGGCGCGAGCCAGTGGACACCCAGGCAGCACACCGACGCCAACATGGCGCCTGACGCGCACGACGCGGCGAAGAAAGCACCCATCATCATGACCGACGCCGATATGGCGATGCGCATGGATCCGGAGTACGAGAAGATCGCGCGGCACTTCCATAAGAACCCGGAAGAGTTCGCCGACGCCTTCGCACGGGCATGGTTCAAGCTCACGCACCGCGACATGGGGCCCAAGGCCCGCTATCACGGCCCCGAAGTGCCGCAGGAAGACCTGATCTGGCAAGACCCGATCCCCGCCGCGAACCATCCGCTGGTCGACGACAAGGACGTGGCTGCGCTCAAGGCCAGGGTGCTGGCCTCGGGCCTCTCGGTGTCGGAACTGGCCTATACCGCGTGGTCCTCGGCCGCAAGCTTCCGTGGCAGCGACAAGCGCGGCGGCGCCAACGGTGCGCGCATCCGTCTCGCGCCGATGAAGGACTGGGACGTCAACCAGCCGGCACAGCTCGCCAGGGTGCTCGGCAAGCTCGAAGCGATCCAGGCCGGGTTCAACGGCGCGGCCGGCGGCGGCAAGCAGATTTCGCTCGCCGACCTCATCGTGCTGGCGGGTTGCGCCGCGGTCGAGGAAGCCGCACGCAAGGCCGGTCAGAACGTGACGGTGCCGTTCACCCCGGGCCGCATGGATGCCTCGCAGGAGCAGACCGATGTGGACTCATTCGCGCCGCTGGAGCCCATCGCCGACGGCTTCCGCAACTACCGTAGCGGCCGTTTCCCCGAGGTGCCCACCGAGGCGCTGCTGGTGGACAAGGCGCAACTGCTCACGCTCACCGCGCCGGAGATGACGGTGCTTGTCGGCGGCCTGCGCGCACTGGCTGCGAACCATGGGGGCGGCAGGCATGGTGTATTCACCGACCGGCCGGGCGCGCTGACCAACGACTTCTTCGTTAACCTGCTCGACATGGGTAACGAGTGGAAGCCGGTCGATGACGGGAGGAACCTGTTCGAGGGGCGCGACCGCAAGAGCGGCAAGGCCAGATGGACCGCCACCCGCGCCGATCTGGTGTTTGGCTCGAACTCGCAGTTGCGCGCCATCGCCGAGGTCTATGGCCAGAACGACGCACAGGAAAAGTTCGTGCGCGATTTCGTCGCGGCCTGGGACAAGGTGATGAATCTCGATCGCTTCGATATTGGGTGATATGGACGAAGGGGCGCTGGCGGCTTAGCGCCAGCCCCCTCCCCTTTAGCTACGCAGGCAACGGCACAAAATTTTGCGAAGGAGAAGACAATGGACACATTGCATCAATTTTCTCATCAGGGTATTTTGTCGGTGCAAGCTTTTGTGGCGGTACTGGTGATGCTGGGGTTGGGATTGGAAGGGCTTTCAGCGGGCCAGGACACAGGAAGCGAATTGCACGACCCCTCACAAGGAGAACGATCATGAGCAAGTCACCTGGCATCAATATCGGCATCGCAGAGAAGGATCGCAAGAAGGTCGCCGCAGGTCTGGGCCGCATGCTGGCCGATACCTATACGCTCTACCTCAAGACCCACAACTTCCACTGGAACGTCACCGGTCCGATGTTCCAGACATTGCACCTGATGTTCATGACGCAATACACCGAATCCTGGAACGCGGTGGACCTCATCGCCGAACGCATCCGCGCGCTGGGCTATCCGGCACCCGGCAGCTACAAGGAGTTCGCCTCGCTGACCAGCATCAAGGACAGCAGCGGCACCGTCAGCGCAAAGGAGATGATCCGGCAACTGGTGGAAGGACAGGAAACCGTGGTGCGCACTGCGCGCGAAGTGCTGCCTGTCGCCGAAAAGGCGGGTGACCAGCCTACCGTGGACCTCTTGTCCACGAGGATGGAAGTACATGAAAAAAACGCATGGATGTTACGCAGCTTGCTGGAAGAATGATTGAACGAGAGGCGGAAGCCTCCCCCATGCGTTTTTTCGGTGGAGACTCATGCGGCGGCCTCATTGCCGCGTGATGTCGGAACCAAATGAATGCATGGATGTTACGCAGCCTGTTAGAGGGGTGAACTGCTCAATCGAGTACTGCGATCCTCACGCATTCTTTCGGCGAAGACTCATGCGGCGGCCTCATTGCCGCGTGATGTCGGAACCAAATGAATGCATGGATGTTACGCAGCCTGTTAGAGGAGTGAACTGCTCAATCGAGTGCTGCGATCCTCACGCATTCTTTCGGCGAAGACTCATGCGGCGGCCTCATTGCCGCGTGATGTCGGAACCAAATGAATGCATGGATGTTACGCAGCCTGTTAGAGGAGTGAACTGCTCAATCGAGTACTGCGATCCTCACGCATTCTTTCGGCGAAGACTCATGCGGCGGCCGGATGATCAGTAATCCGTATAACCCTTCTCGCCCGGCGTATAGAACGTGTCGAAATCTGGCGGCGTGAGGGCAGCTCCACTCTGCAGTTTTTGCACCAGGTCGGGATTCGAGATGAACGGGCGGCCGAACGCCACCAGGTCGCCCCGGCCCGCATCGAGATCTGCATTTGCGCGCACCGCATCGTATCCGCCGGACAGGATGTACCGGCCCTTGAACGCACTGCGTATCTGCGCCTTCAATGCGGGGCTGACTTCCGGCGCACCCATCGCACTGTGGTCGACGATATGGATGTAAACCAGCCCCAACCGGTTCAATTCCTCGACCAGGCGCAGGTACATCGCATCCATTTCGGCATCCGGTGCGGCGCCGTTGAATACACCATAGGGCGAGACGCGCATGCCGATGTGTCCTGCGCCCACCGCGGCAACGGCGGCCTTTGCCACTTCCACCGCGAAGCGGATGCGATTCTCGATGCTGCCGCCCCAGCGGTCGGTGCGCCGGTTGGTGGCGGTGTTCAGGAACTGGTCGATCAGGTAGCCGTTCGCCGCATGCAGCTCGATGCCGTCGAATCCGGCCCTGATCGCGTTCTGGCAGGCCTGCGCGTATTCGCCGATGGCAGCGGCGATGTCGGCCTCATCCATCTCGGCCGGAACGGGATAGGGCTGCATGCCGCCGCCATCAGTCCACATGTCGCCCGCCAGCGCCAGTGCGGACGGCGCCAGGATCCGCGTTCCCTCCGCCATGTTCGCCGGATGGCTGACGCGCCCGGTATGCATCAGTTGCACGAATATCCTGCCGCCCGCGTCGTGCACGGCATCGGTCACCTGGCGCCAGCCCTGCACCTGCGCTTCTGAGAAGATGCCGGGGATGCGCGCATAACCCAGACCGTTTGGGGACGGCGACGTGCCTTCGGTGATGAGGAGCCCGGCGTCGGCACGCAGACGGTAATACTTGGCCACCAACTCGTTCGGGACATTGCCGATGGCGCGCGAGCGCGTCATCGGCGCCATGACGATGCGGTTCTTCAGTTGCAGTTCGCCGAGGGTGATGGGGGTAAACAGCGTGTTGTTCATTTCATGCTCCTTGACTGTGGTTATTCAATATATTGCGTATTTCAGGCAAAACGTCCGGCACGGAAATCGCCGATCGCCTGATGGATCTCCTGCTCGGTGTTCATCACGAACGGGCCGTATTGCACGATGGGTTCGTTCAGCGGCTTGCCGGCGACCAGGATCAGGCGCGCAGTTTCCGTTGCGGCGATCGCCACACCGTCCGCTCCCGGATCGTTTTCCAGTATCCCCATGCGCGCGGCATCCACCCGTGTTCCGCCGACCTGTACCGCACCGCGATAGACATAGAGGAAGGCGTTATGCGTAACGGGCAGCGCGGTCGAGAACGATGCGCCTGCCGGAAGATGGATGTCGAGATATAACGGTTCGGTCACTTCCCGCGTCACCGCCCCCGCCACGCCGTTGCTCGTGCCCGCGATCACGCGCACGGTGACGTTCCCGGCGGTCACATATTCTGGAATCTCCGCGCTCGGGAAATCGCGGTACCACGGCTCGCCCATCTTGCGCTGCGACGGCAGGTTGAGCCAGAGCTGGAAGCCCTCCATCACGCCATCCTGCTGTTCCGGGATCTCGGAATGGATCACGCCGCGCCCGGCGGTCATCCATTGCACGCCGCCGTTCTCCAGCAGGCCCTCATGCCCCGCGCTGTCCTTGTGGCGCATACGGCCCGCGAGCATGTAAGTGATGGTCTCGAAGCCGCGATGCGGATGGTCGGGAAAGCCCGCGATGTAATCGTCCGGGTCGTCGCTGCCGAACGCGTCCAGCATCAGGAACGGATCGAGGCGGCGTTGCAATTTCCCGGTAAGCACGCGTGTCAGGCTCACGCCCGCGCCGTCGCTGGTGGCGATGCCTTCGACGATGCGTTCGATGCCGCGCGATGCTTTCAGTACGACTGCTTGTGCGGTGTTCATGATGCCCCCCCAAATCCGTAATGTGAATACATCATATGCGGCTCAATATGATAGATAAAC